>JAZNXP010000190.1:0-28645 GCA_045593965.1 Eubacteriales bacterium
TCTGCTCGGGAGCTGCCTTCTTCTCCTCCTTACGTGTTTCCTTCATGGAAGGAGCCTCGAAAGGAGTCTTTTTCTGCTTTGCTTCCTGATCCTTCTTTGCATCCTCTTCAAGAGCGGCTCTTCTTGCAAGTCCTCTCTCTCTCGTATCCTCAAAATCCTCATCGTCGATGTGATGCAAGGAGCGTACACGTCCTACGCGATCAGATTTTTCAACAACGCGCTTGCCTGCCATCTCCTTTGCCGCCGCCTTGTAGTCCTCTTCGGTAAATACGGGCAGAGGCATCAGCTTGGACATGATAAATCTCTTGAGCAAGCCGATCAAGCTTCTGAAGATCCAGTAGATACCCACGAGTGCGGGAACCATGAAGGTGAAGAAGGTGGACATCATGGGCATGGTAATATCCATCATGTTGTTGGAGCAAGCGACCTGCTTGTCCTCAACACCGCCGTTGGATACGGGCTGTGCCATGAACTTGCGGTTGAGCTTGGATGTGACAAAATAGGACACGAAGGTCAACACGGGAACCAAAAGCAAAATGTTAAAGTTTGCGATATCGGGATTGAGGGCGAAGTTGATGTTTCCGATCGAGAAGTTCGGAATGTTATTCGCCACCTCGTTCATGCTGTTGAAAACGCTCTCGCTGTTGGTAAAGAAATCAAAATTCTTCAAGCCGTCAAGAACGCTGATGCCGCGCTCGCGGATCTCGGCAAGCAGAGTGATCGTGTTTGAGGAGCCCGAGCCGATGCTGGCACCCATACCGCCCGCCGCTTTTGCGGTGGTATAATACGTGGTCAGTGCCTGAGAAAGTCCTGCCGCACGTCCCAGCACGTAACGCAACGGGTCCATAACGATATTCCAGAGTGCCATAATGATGGGAAGCTGGATCAGAAGCGGCAAGCATCCGCTGTACGGACTGAAGTTTTCCTTCTGATAGAAATCCTGGATCTCCTGCTGCATCTTCTGCAGAGTGGGCTGGTCGGTTCTTCCCTTGTACTTGTTTCTGATCGCCATTTCCTTCGGACGAAGCTGTGCCTGACGAATGGTGTTCTTCTGTTGCTTGATATCAAAGGGCAACATACAGATCTCGATCAGGATCGCAAAAATGCAGATACCGACAAGATAGCTGCCAAAGCCGATACGCGTCAGCACGTTCAGCAACGAACCGATCACCGTCAGGATCTTATCAAAGAAGCCACCCTGGCTGGTGACGTCAACCGTGGACTGCAAAGAAGCAACGAGCAGATTCAGCTCGCTTGCGTTCAGATTGGAAACCTGTACGCCTGCCTCATTCCACGTGTAAAGCTTTCCAAGGATCTCTGCCGAAAGCTTATTTGCGGCAGGTGCCTTTTCGTTCGCCTCAACGATCACGTCAACTGCCGCTTCGAAATCGGGCGTTCCGAGATCGGGACGGTCAGCGGCAAGGTCAAAGTTCAGGACTGTCATATTGTAACCGCGCTTTGCGGCAATGAGACGCTCCTGAGGGTCGTAATCTGCACTCCACGCGGAAGCCAGCATCGTTGCGATCGCCTTGAGGTCGTTCATCGTGAGCCGACCTTCCTCCGTCTCGGTGCTTGCGACGAAAATGTCTCTGACCACGGGAGCCGTTTTGGTGTAACCCTTATTGCCGCCAAAGCAACCCGTCAGAGTCGTCAGCAACAGCAGGATCGCAATCGTGATCAGCGCGATCCGCCCTGTAAATTTTCTCTTGTTTGTGTTCATGTTTCGCTTGTTTTCGTAACGCTTTGTTACGGTTCTCCCTTCAAATTATTGGGGATTTGCGTCGCCGATGTTCGTCTCCGCGCGACGCCGCGGGAATGTCACTGTGTGCGGTCGGACACATCCGTATCCCTCTTTGTCTCCAAGCCGTATTCCTCGGGGTAATAATATTTTGTCATGGGTACTTCCACGTTTTTCGGATTGCGCAATCCCTTCTCGGGTACGGGATCCCATCCCGACGGACCGAAGGGCTGACAGCGCAGGATCCGCAAAAACGCCAGAAGAGAGCCCACAAAAAAGCCCCGTTTTTCCAACGCCTCGATCGCGTAGCACGAGCAGGTCGGAACAAACCGACAGGAGCTTCTCTTCTTCCTCGGTGACAGATACTTCTGATAAAGCCTGATCAGCCAAATAAAAAGCCGCTTCATGCTTCTTCCTTCGGACGGAACATCTCCAGCCTTGCAAAGCCGTGGCGGAGCTCACGCTCCACGTCCGTGGACTTTGCCGCAAGGATGCCGTCACGCGGGCTGATCACGACCAGATAGCCTGTCCGCAGCTCGGGCTCGATCGCACGGTAAGCCGCTCGCAGAATGCGCTTGACTCTGCTCCGCTGTACCGCACCGCCCACACGCTTGGTGACCGAAACGCCAAATCGATTATAGTACTTTTTTTCGGGATTTTCGATCATCAGCCGTCTCGCCGCGCGATCGCGCAATACGAATACCGATACGTACCGTCCCGAATAGCGTTTCCCTTTCTGGAAGGTCTTATTATACAGATGGTGTTCTTTAATGGTTGTGTACTTCATGTTGCCGTCCTTTGCAAACCGCTTCCGTTAAAAAAATAAACTCATGAATGTGAAAAAACAGACACCCTTTTGGTCCTCAAAAGTAAAACACCGACCGCGTGGGGCGAGGAACGCTTCATCGGCAGTCGGTGTTTTATGGGGGGAGTCTGACGTTCTTCCGCGAACGCGCGAAAGGATCAATAGGTCAGTCTTTTTCTGCCCTTTTGACGTCTTCTCTTGAGTACGTTTCTGCCATCAGCAGTTTTCATTCTTTTTCTGAAGCCGTGCTCCTTTTTTCTCTGACGCTTTTTCGGTTGATAAGTTCTGAGCATCGTATGCACCTCCTTTTGATTGAATCGGAAGCGTTTGCTTTTTTCAGCATTAAACACGCTTTTACACAATGACAGCCTATATTATAACCGATTTCTTTCGGTTTGTCAAGCGTTTTTGAAAAAAAACTTAAATTAGGAAAGTTTTTTCCGTTTTGCGAATTTTCCGCTTTTTTTCGGCGTGAGTGGTTGACGAATTTCACAAAAAATGTTATACTGTTTTCAACAATTAAAATTCCGAAAGAAAAGGAGGGAGAATATGGAGCTGCTCAAGGAAGCGGAATTCCGAAAGGAATGCAAATCCTCGCCGCGCGCTGGATATTTGCTCTTCGGCGAAGAGGATTACCTCAAGAGCTATGCCGTGCAAGCCGCAAAAGAGGTCTGTTCCCCCGATCCTGCCTTCTCTTTTTTTAACGAAATGAGACTTGACGCGCTTGATTTCACGCCGTCCAAGCTGCTCGATGCTCTGATGCCCATGCCCATGATGAGTGAGAAAAAGCTCGTCGTCGTCAACGGGTTGAACTTCAACTCCATGCGTCAGGGAGAGCTGGACGAGCTTTGCGAGGTGCTCGGTGAGCTTAAGACCTATGACTATAACCTGCTCCTCTTCAATGTTTCCTCCGACTGTCTGGACGCGGGATTTCTGCCAAAACGTCCCTCCTCCGTCCTCTCACAGCTTTCGGAATATCTGACTCCCGTTTATTTTGAGAGATGCAGCACGGCAAAGCTTGCGGCGTGGGCGCAAAAGCATTTTCTGCACAACGGCATCCAAGCCTCGCCCGCGATCTGCTCCTACGTCATTGAATATTGCGGACACAGCATGTATATTCTTGCAAGCGAGATCGACAAGCTCTCCTTCTATCTGCTCGCTCACGGGCAAGCGGAGCCAACCGAGGAGACGGTGCGCCTTATTTGTACGTCCGCGAATGAATACGATACCTTCGCGTTCACCAACGCCATCATGGACGGTCGCCCCGAGATCGCGCTCGGAATTCTTGCCGACTATCGCTTCCGCCGCATCGATCCGCTGTTCATCCTCGGCGACGTCACGCGCGTGATCTGCGAAATGATCGCCATTCGCGCCATGACCGCAGATAACACTTCCCCCTCCGAGATCGGTGCTGCCCTGAAGCTGCATGAATATAAGGTCGGGCTTTATCAGAAAAGCCTGCGCAAGACCTCGGACGCAAGACTGCGGCGCGCGCTTGCCGCCTGTACGGACGCCGACACCTCCTTCAAGCTCTCCCCCGTGAAGGGCTACGCCGTTCTGGAGCGGTTGATCTGCGTTTTATAACCCTCAATAACCAAACAAAAAACTCGGAACAGCAAGCTGCTGTTCCGAGTTTTTTGTTTTATTTGCGGGCAAGAAGCTCCGCCTTTCGTTTTTCATATTCGGGCTCGATGAGAAAGCCGTTTTCAAATTCCCATTGGAGCTTATCCAATTCCTTTTTCAGCTCTTCATCGTCCATCGGCTCTATGACCAGCGTTGGAGTCTCCTCAATCGCACCGTTGGAGATCGGTTCAACAACGGTCATCGCGCTTGCTCGCGCGGCAGTTTTGAGAGAGAGCAAATAAAGCAGGATGCCTAATTGGATGCAAAGCTGCGGGAAGCTCGACAATAAGGCAACGACAGAGCCGAATTTTTCATCTCCCCAAAAATTGATCATGTACGCACCGACGTACAGAACGGGGATCAAGCTCATAGCAACAGATACCTTACGGTATTTGAAATCAAACAGACTATCCACCGTGATAAAGCCAAAAACAAGTGTCGCCACAGCATTGACCAAAAGCGCGGATACCGTTGCCGCATCAACCATAATGCCGCGAATTCCCAAAAACAAATTGATCAGATAATACAAAAACTTAATTCCCAGCGCAACCGTGAACCATCTTTTTTTGGAGCTTGCGTCACCGAATTTGATCAAATGGATCAACAAAAAGATCAGCGGAAGAACCTCAAAAAGAATTCCCATTACATTGCTGTACATCGCAAACTGAAAGATGAACGCTGATAAAGGAATATAGATCAACGCCAATGCAATCAGCACGATGCTCGCAATGCGTAATTTACCGAATTTCAAAGTCGATCCTCCCCATTTGTGTTATCCGAGAACACGCTTGCAGATCATTTCCGATGCGACGTACGGCGTAAATTCCTTCATCGCTTCTCTTTGCTCTTCCAGGATCTCGGGCTTTTCCAGAGCGGTATTCACAAGCTCGATCACGTGCTTCCAATGCTTCGCGCCGCTTGCGACTCCCTGCTCGATCAGAAAATCATAGTTTCTGGTCTCGCATCCCGGGACTGCATTGATGAAGATCATCGGCACGCGCTTCACGATCGCCTCGCTTGTGGTCAAGCCTCCCGGCTTTGTGATGTAAATATCCGCCGCCGACATATATCTCCACATTTCCTTGGTGAATTCCACCGCGTACAAGCGATCGCTGAGATGCGGCTGCAGCTCCTCATAGGTCTTTTTGTTATTTCCGCAAAGAACGACCAGGCACGCATCCTGCGGCATTTTTTCCAATAGCAAAAGCGCGGTCTTTTCCATGTGTCCGCAGCCCATGCTTCCGCAGCTGAGCATCACGACCTTTTTATCGGTCGGCAGTCCCAGTGCCTCACGTGCGCTCATCTTGCTTTCATCCTCATAGAATTTACTGTGCACGGGAATGCCCGTCGCAAACAGCTTATCCGCCGTGATCCCGTTTCTGACGAATTCACCGAGCAGCATTCTGTGCGGAATGAAATAGCCGTCGATCTTCATATCCGAAACGCCCGGATGACAGGTATAATCGGTGGAAATAAAATAACACGGAACGTTATTTTCAAACTTTTTACGCACCTCGGTCATCATCAATCCGCCAAAGACGTGCGTGCAGATCACCGCGTTGTAGCTTCCCTGTACCAGCTCCGCCTGCAAAGCCTTCGCGCCCTTTGCGCATTGGTCGTAGATAAATGCCGTTGAGTGATTTTCCTCAAAGCGATATCCGACACCGAAAAGCTTTGGCATACTGCGATAAAGGTAGGAATGTCCTTTGCTGATGATCTCCGAGTATTTTTCGGAAATATATGCCAACGTATCGGCGATCTTATATTCAACCTGCATCTTCTGCAATTGCTCACCAAGTGCATTCGCGGTTGAATTGTGACCGCCGCCCGTATTTGCCGACAAGATCAATACGCGCATTTTGTTCTCCTTTCGAAGTGGATTTCAATAAACAGCGTACAGTTATGGAAATTATACCACACTTTTTGCTATTTTGCAAGTCTTTCGGTCAAAAAAGTCCCTTTTTCAACAAAATCAGCCCGTTGTTTCCTTTTTAAGTCCCTTCCATTGCAGGATCACGCTCTTTGCCAGCAATGCCGCGAACGGAGCGAGAAGCATCCCCAAAAATCCAAAGCACCGAAAGCCCACGTACGTCGCAACCAACGTCAGAAGCGGATGCACTCCAAGGCTTTTTCCGATCAGACGGGGCTCGATGATCTGCCGCAGCAGGGCAACCGCGGCGTATAGGATCAGCAATCCGAATCCGAGGTAAAAATTCTTTTGCAGCAACGCGATCACCGCCCACGGGATCAGTACCGTTCCGACGCCGAGGATGGGAAGCATATCCAAGAGAGCGATTACGATCGCCAGCAGGAACGCATATCGTACACGCAGAAAGCAAAATCCGATGAACAGCTCTCCCACCGTCAGAAGAAGCAGATACAAATATGCCCGCAAATACCGAAACGAGATCCGCTTCAGACGCGCTCCCCATGTCGTAAATCGGCGTTTGAGCGAGTCGGGCAGCAATTCTTTTACAGACTGTGCGATGCGTTCTCCGTCAAAGCAAAAATAAAACCCCGCAAGCACGGTCATGAATAAAACAAGAAGTAAATTGGGCAATGCCGAAAGGATCCGTCCCATCACGCTCGGCAATCGTTCGGTGATCTCCGTGATCGCCTTTTCTATAAAGCCGTTAACAAGCTCCTCCGCTTTGGAACGCATAGCTGTTCCTTCATCGGGCAAAAAGCTGAATACGCTTTTGCGCATCTGCTCCATGACCGCCGCCGCATCCGCCATCAGCTCCTCCGCACCGCCTCTTTCCTCAATCAGGCGTTGCGCCAGATCGTAAAGCTCCCCCCAAAGTCTCCGAATGCCCCACCAAAGACCGATGCCGATCACCAGCAAAAACGACGTCAGCAAAAGAGCCGACCAAAGCTTTGCCGAGCCACCCGCCTTTTTCTCAAGTCCTTTCGCGGCGGGGCGCACAAGGAGCGAGATCCCAAACGCGATCAGGAACGGAAGCAGCAACGGGATGACCGTTCGTAAAAGGAAGTATCCGATTACCGCTCCGAACGCTCCGCAGATCAAGATCGCGGCAAGACGCTCCCATCGGATCCGCTCCATCCCATTCCCCCCTTTTTTCGCAACGTGTTCTACCCTATCTTATCCTGAGAATTTGTAAATTATTTCGAAAAAAGACAGAAAATATTGACAAGCCGCATTTTTTCTGTTACAATGAACAAGATTTATGATAGCTTTGAAATATTCCGGAAAGGATTTTATGATTATGGGACAGCAATCCAACGCGCAAAAGCGCGAAAGCATTCGTCAATACCGCGAGCAGCGTCGCCAGGAAGCGATCGCAAAGCAGAAAAAGCAAGACCGCATGATGTGGACGATCGTCATCGGCGCAGTCGCTCTTGTCGTTCTTCTTGCGTGCCTCCCCGCGATCTTTTCCCTGTTCAAGGGCGATCCCTATGAAGCCACCGACTACGTTCAGATGAACGTCTCCTATACCGATAACGTCGGTGAAGCCAAGCAAGGAACGATCGTGCTTGAGCTTTACGGCAATCTTGCCCCCATCACGGTCAAGAACTTCACCAAGCTCACCTCGGAGGGCTTTTACAACGGACTCACCTTCCACCGCATCATTGAAGGCTTTATGATCCAAGGCGGAGATCCCAAGGGCGACGGCTCGGGCAACTCGGGAGAACGCATCAAGGGCGAATTCAACAGCAACGGTGTTCAGAACGATCTTCTTCATGAAAGAGGCGTGATCTCCATGGCGCGCGGCAGCTACTCCATGAATTCCGCATCCTGCCAGTTCTTCATCGTGCATCAGACCTCCCCCCACCTCGACGGTGATTACGCCGCATTCGGGCGCGTCATCGACGGAATGGATACGGTGGATGCGATCGCGGTGCTGGAAACCAATTCCAACGATAAGCCGCTTAACACCGTTACCATCACCTCCATGACCGTGATCACCAAGGATCAGCTTCCGCAAAACGCACAAGAGCAAAACGCAATGCTCCCCGCGCAAAAGGAACGCTTTATCTGATTTTATGCTTGTTTTGATTACCGACCGACGCGATTTCGGACGGACGCTTGCCTCCCGCTTGCGGGAAAGCGGGATCTTCATGATCCGGTGTCCTGCCGAGATCGCGCTTTTTACGTGTGAGCGTTATGACACGGGCGGCGTTCTTCTGGATGCCGTTCCCGATCTTCCTCTTGCGGAGCGGCTTTGCGCAGCTCTGCGCAATACCTATCCCGAGCTTCCCATCGCCGTGATCGCGACCTCTTTTCAGATGCCCAACCTGAAAGCGGAAAGCATTCTGCGGGACGTTGGAGATATCCCCACCCTTGCAGAAGAGGTGATGGATTTTTACCGCGTGGACTGCGGTTGGCGCTTCTCCGCGCTTTCGGTCTATCGGCTGACGGTCGGAACCGATCGGTTGCAAACGCGTTACATGGGCTATCCGCTTCTCCTGACGCCAACCGAGCATACGCTTCTGCGCTGTCTGTTCTACCGCTCGCCAAGAGTGACCTGCTCCGACGAATTGCTCATGCTCTGTTTCCCCGACGGAAAACAAAAGGCATCCAATCTTGCCGTTCACATCGCAAGCATCAATCGCAAGGCAGCCGCGATCGATCCCTCTCCGCTCATCGTCAACGTCTACGGCAAGGGCTACCGACTGCGGGACGGACTTGCATAGATGACTTATAAAAAAGATAAATCAAAGATTTTTTGTCCGATTTTCTATAGAATTTCCGCTTTTTCACCTTTATAATGGAGTTACCGCGAGCGGAAGCTCAAAGAAAGGAGAAATTCCATGAGAAAATTAAAAATGGGCGTGATCGGTCTCGGTCAGCGCGGATTTGGACTTTTAACCTGCATCCTTTTGAAATTGAAAGAGGTAGAGGTCGTGGCAGTATGCGATCTTTACGAGGACCGCACGCAAGCGGGCGCAAAAGCCACGGAGGAAGCCTACGGCGGAACACCACCCTTCTCCTCCACCGATTACCGTGACGTCTTGAACGTCGAGGGCTTGGAGGCAGTTCTGGTCGCAACCGCGTGGGAAAGCCACATCGAGATCTCCATTGCCGCCATGAATCGAGGCATCGCCGTTGCCATGGAGGTCGGTGGTGCTTATGATCTGCAGTCTCTCTGGGATCTGGTGCATACCTATGAGCGCACAAAAACGCCTATTATGCTCATGGAGAATTGCTGCTTCAACAAAAACGAGCTTCTCGCAACCGCTCTGGTGCGCAGCGGAAAGCTGGGTGACATCGTTCACTGTCACGGCGCATACGCGCATTATCTTGCCGAGGAAATTGCGGGCGGCGAGCAAAACAGGCACTACCGTCTGCGCAATTACCTCTCCCGCAACTGCGAAAACTACCCCACGCATGAGCTCGGTCCCATTGCAAAAATTCTGAATATCAACCGCGGAAACCGCATGGTGTCCTTGGTATCGGTCGCGTCCCGCGCGGCAGGCATGGAGGAATTCATCAGGCTCAACGCAGAAAAATATCCCGAGCTGGTCGGCAAAAAATTCCGTCAGGGTGACATTGTAAACACCATCATCACCTGCGCAGACGGCTCGACCATCTCTCTCAAATTGGATACCACCCTTCCACGCTCCTATTCACGTGAATTTACCGTTCGGGGCACGCGCGGAATGTATGAGCAGAATTGCAATTCCGTTTATCTGATAGGAGAGCCCGAGAATTTCAATCCCACCGAATATTTCAAGCGCGTCATCAACAACGCCGAGCAATATGAAGAGGAATTCCTCCCCCCCGTATGGAAAAATATGACCAAGGAAGACATGGAGGCGGGACACGGCGGCATGGACGGCATCGAATTTACCGTATTCGTAAACGCCCTGCTGGAAAACAAACCCATGCCCATTGATGTTTACGACGCGGCAGCCTGGATGGCGGTCACCGCTCTCTCCGAGGCTTCCGTTGCCGCAGGCGGCGCACCGCAAGCCTACCCCGATTTCACGGACGGAAAATGGCTGCTCCGAGAGCCCGAGGACGTCATTCCGTTAAAATAAAAATTTCTGCCGCAGGGCATTTCAAAAAAAGGAGAACAATCATGTCCCACGTATCCAAAACCGCCATTGAAAAGACGTTGCGTCAAATGCGGGATGAAAACCTCGCGCTTGCGGACACTCTGACCGATGAAGTGCTTTTGAGCGATTATCAGAATCTCGTTTTCGAAAAAGAAAACGACGGTACTCCCGTTGACGTATGGACGGTCGCGTTCCAGACCGCGCTGAACGAGCATCAGACCATTCGCATTCCCAAGATGGAAACGCCGTATTGGATCGACGCTACCGTCAAGATCCCCTCCAACCGCAAAATCATTGCCGAGGACGGCGCCGTGATCAAGCAGATGAAGGACGTCAAGGTTCTGATGCTGCGCAACGAGCATACCGCGGACGGCACGCACGCGCCCATTCCCACAGGAAAACGTGACAGCAACATCACGATCATCGGCGGACGTTGGGAGGAATCTTATACCTACCGCGCGGGCTACGGATACAGTGGTATGTATGACGAAAACCGCTCTTTTTTCGGCGTCAGCACCTGTATGCTCTTCAACAACGTCGAGCACGTGACGCTCAAGGATATGCAATTTGCGCATACGGCGGGCTTCTCGGCACAGTTTGGGGATATTTCCGATCTGTTTGCGGAGAACATCTCCTTTGATACCTGCTATGCGGACGGCTTGCACGTCAACGGCAACACCGAGCGCATCTGGCTGCGCAATTTGAGCGGACAGGTCGGTGACGATCTCGTCGCGTTGAATATGTACGACTGGCAGAACTCCTCGGTCGACTTCGGTCCTCTCAAGACCGCACTTGTGGAAAACGGACACTCCGAATCGGGCTATCGCGCGATCCGCATCGAGCCGGGAACGTATTTCTACGATGACGGTTCCTGCGTGGACTGCGCCTTGGAAAATGTGATCGTCCGCAACGTGGACGGCGTCGAGGTGTTCAAGATGTATTATCAGACCCCCGTATATCTCTATGCTTCGGAAGAGCCCGAAAAGGGAGACGTCGGAAGCGTGAACAACGTCTATTTTGAGGACATTGATCTTAATCTGACAGGTCCCATCGATAAGTTCCACGAATACATGACGGGTGACCCCGTACGCGGAAAATTCGGTGCTTTTGAGATCTGCGCCAAGGTCGGACGCATCACCTTTGAAAACATCCGCGTGACGCTTCACCGCGACACCTTCCCCCTCTCCTTCTTCATCCTCGTCGGTCCCAAATCGATCAAGCGCGACGGCAAGGAGATCTTCGATCCCTACGTTTCGGGTACGGTTGAAGAGCTCGTACTCGCCAACGTCACCGTCAACGACGCACCGCTGACACGGGAAAACGCCTCCGAATATATCGATACCGTCTCCTTTGACGATCTCTACGGTGACGGAAAAGCCTGTGGCAAGGGCGAGATCAAGAGGATCACCGTCCTTTGACGCTCCATAAAATTACCCTCGGAAAGTCGATCGCTTTCCGAGGGCGTTTTGTTTTTTGGTATTTGTTTTTCAGAAATACGGTATGTTTTCAAGCGTGTTCTCGCCCCGCTTGATCTTTTTATGCCTCACTGATATTTTTTCCAAAATATTTTTTGTAGATGCGAGAAACGTAATTTTCATCGAAAAATCCCGCTCGCTGTCCCGCTTCACGGATCGAAAAGCCGTACGTGTTCATCAATTCCTTCACAAAACGAAGCTTGGTGACGTTGGCATATTCGATCAGCGTCTGCCCCGTGACCTTTTTGAACAGATTGCTTAAATACCCCACGCTCAAGCCAACGTGCTCAGCCACCGCCGCAACGTAAAGCTTTTCATCCAGATGTGCGGCGATGTAACGCTTGGCATCCTCCACGTACCTTACCTCACTGTAATTGGTGTTTGTAAGTACGCGGTATTCCTCATGAATGCGGGCAAGCATCGTCAGGATCTTCGCAGAAAGCGCAGGCGTCGTCACACGCTTGATGGTGAACTCCTCCACGATCTCGCGCAAGGTTTTTAAATACCATTCCGAGTTTGGCAAAATCGAAAATCCCGGCAGGATCAGCGTTTCATCGTCCTCTTCTCCCGGTGCCACGGGCTCCCAATCGATCCAAAAGCCCACCGTGACGTGACGTTGAAATCCGTCCGAATACGCGGACGAGGGCTCGGTTCGACAAGAAACGCAGACCGAACGCGGCAGAACCTTTTCCGTCAGACCACCATGGGTCACGTAAGCCGCGTTTTCCAAACGGTAAGAGACCTCCATAAAATTCGGAGTGATCGGAAACTGCCAGGCATATTTGTCACTTGCGTGCTCGTGCGCGTGCAGAATCTGCGGCATCCCCTTGATTTTTATGCGGTGAATTCTCATCTTGCGCCCTCTCTTATCATCATGATTTTCAGCATTATTATAACTTATATCCGCGAAAATTGCAATCCTTTTTCAAAAAAATCTCATAATAATCCAGATATAACACGATTGTGCATTGATTTTCAGACTTGAATTCGATAAAATGATAATGTAATAAATGTCAGAAAGGAGACGACCATGGCAACACAAGCATTGATCGATCAATTCCGCCGCGACACCGCCACGGAGCCCCAAGGCAGAGACGCAAGACGTGTTTATACCTATTTGGGCATCCGCGATCATCAGCGAGAGGCTCCCATTTTCGCAAGAGCGCACGGAACGGCAAACCTCTTCCGTTCAACGCCTGCGTATCTTTATGACGAGGATCGCATCGCAGGCTCGATCAAGGGCGTTTTCTCCACGGAGTTTTCGGAAAAATTATTCAAGCATTCCAACACCGTCGTGGAGCATTACGGCGTAATGTGGACTCCGCAAGGAACCGATCACTACGCTCCGAATTACCCTTCCCTTTTGCCCATCGGTATTCCGGGCATCTATGAAAAGATCCAAAAAAGCCGCGCCGAGCATACCGACGCAAAGTCTCAACGCTTCCTCGAAGCGGTCGAGATCACGCTGGACGGCTTTTGCGATATGATCCGCAGCTACGCGGCGGAAGCAAAGAAGAAAGCAAATGCTGCAACGACCGAGGAAGCGCGCACACGCTTTTTGCGTATCGAAGCCGACTTGAACGCATTGCTCGTCTCTCCTCCGCAAACCTTCCGCCAAGCTCTCCAGTTTATCTGGCTGACCTACATTGCCTTCCTCTTGCAGGATCGAAACGCGATGGCGTTCGGACGCATGGACCAGTTCCTTTACCCCTTCTATAAAAAGGATCTGCGCGATGGCATCCTGACAAAGGAGGAAGCAATCGAGCTCCTTGTGTTCACCTTCCTCAAGATCGAAGAGCATCGCTACTATCACTACGAATGGTTCGGCGGCAGTGACGTAGTCAACATCTGCATCGGCGGTATCACGCGCGACGGCAAGGACGCGGTGAATGAGCTTTCTTACTGTCTCCTTGAGGCAGTTCGGCTTGCCAATATCCCCGGTCCCAACCTCTCCGCGCGCTTGCACAAGAATATTTCGGACGAATTCCTTGACGAATGTCTGAAGGTCATCGCGACGGGACTTGGTTACCCAGCACTGATGAACGACGAGATCAACATTCCCGCGCTCTCCCGCTACGGCTACTCCGAGGAGGACGTTAACGATTATTGCTTCGTCGGATGCATCGAAAACTTCATGACAGGAAAACAACCGCCGTGGAGTGACAGCGGCTTTAACGTCCCGCTTTGTCTTGAGGCGGTGCTTTACCGCGGAGAAACCCTGATCCACCCCGAATTCATCGGTCTGGACACGGGGGACATTGATGAAATCGACAGCATGGAGCTGTTACTCTCCAAAATGCGCGAACAAATAGAGTTTGCCTTCACCGAGCATTATTCGCTGATCTTCAACCGAAGCGATTCGATCCACGACGAGCATTTTTCGCAGCCCTTCCTTTCCATCTTCTGTGACGATTGCATCGGACGCGCAAAGGATATCCGCAACGGTGGCGCGATCTACCCCATGGTACACGGTGTCGGCTGTCACGGACTTGCCACCACCGCAGACTCCTTGGCGGCGATCGAGCAGCTCGTGTTCATTGAAAAGAAATATACGCTCCGCCAGTTTGCGGACGCGATGAAAGTCAATTACGAAGGATATGAGACTATGCTCGCGGATATCCTCGCCGTTCCGAAATACGGAAACGACGATGATTTTGTCGATAAATACGCCGTATGGTACGTCAAAACGATGGAAGAGGTCGTCCGTCCCTATCGCACGCGTGACGGTGGAGCCATTTACATCTGCACCTCCACCAACGTCAACAATATCCGAAGCGGAGCGGTCACGGGCGCAACGCCGAACGGACGTCTTGCGGGTATGCCGCTCTCCGATACCTCCTCCCCCGCACACGGAATGGACAAAACCGGAGCGACCGCGGTTCTCAACTCGGTATCCAAGCCCGACTACCGTCTCGTATCCACGGGAAGCGTGCTCAACCAGAAATTCTCCCCCTCCATGTTCAACGACCCCGAAAAGCGCGCCAAGATCCGTTCGCTGCTCAAGGTCTATTTTGCAAAGGGCGGACAGCAAATACAGATCAATTCCGTTTCCCGAGAGCTCCTCAAGGACGCAATGGATCATCCCGAAAATTACCAAAATCTGGTCGTGCGCGTATCAGGCTTCTCCGCTTATTACGTCAATATCGACCGTGCCGTTCAGCTTGATATTCTCAGGCGTACCGAGCATACCGAAGGGAGAAGATAACCGATGAACCTTTTCGTTTCCAAGCTCCAGCGTTTTTCTGTCAGCGACGGTGACGGAATCCGTACCACAGTGTTCCTCTCCGGCTGTAATCTGCGTTGCGCTTGGTGTCACAATCCCGAAACGCAGGAAATGAAGCAACAGATCCTGCGCTTCGCGCACGGCGATCCCGAAATTTGCGGCAAAAGTATGTCGGTGGACGAGGTATTCGACATCATTCTTCGCGATGCGGATTTTTACCGCGAATCCGGTGGAGGTGTCACGGTTTCGGGCGGTGAGCCGCTGCTGCAGGCAAAACCCGTAGCGGAGCTGCTCAAAAAATGCCGTGCGGCAGGCATCCACACCATTGTGGATACCGCAGCATCGGTTCCCTATGAGGCGTTCCAAGAGGTCCAACCCTATACCGACCTGTTTTTCTACGATATCAAGGCGGGTACGGAGGAACGGTACCAAACGCACACGGGCGGCAGCTTGAAGCTTGTTGGCGAGAACCTGCACCGTTTGATCCGAGACGGCGCGAACGTCACCATGCGCATTCCGCTGATCGTCTCCGTCAACGCCGATCGGGAAAGCCGCGAGAGCATCATCGCTCTTTGCAAAAGTGCAGGCGTGAAACGGATCGACCTGCTTCCGTATCACAAATACGGCATCTCCAAATACGCCGCGCTGGGACGCGAATACCCCGCGCCACATTTGAAATACGTTCCCGAGGCACTCCTTCGCCACAACGCACAGGCGTATCAAGACGCGGGATTTACCGTCCGCGTCGAGCATTGAAATTCCCGTTGCTAAAAAAAATTTTTAAAATAATTCTAATTCTCATTCTAAAAAACGAGAGCCAAAAACGAAATCCAAAAAGCAAAAAATATATTATATTTTAAGGAGATTTTAAAAATGAAAGCAAATGCAGCTGTACTGGTCAAAATCAACGAACCCTTTGAGCTTCGCGAATTCGAAGTTACCGCGCCTCCCGCAGGATACGCAAAAATGGATCTGATCGCATCCGGTGTTTGCGGCACCGACGTTCACATGCAAACGGGACGTCTGGGAACCAAGCCCCCCAAGATCATCGGTCACGAATTCATCGGTCGCATCGCTGAGGTAGATGCAGCGGAAGCAGCAGAATACGGTCTGAAAAAGGGTGACGCAGTCATCGTTGATATCGCGATGCCCTGCGGAAAATGTCCCCTGTGTCTGAGCGGCGACGACGCAAACTGCGTACGCATGGGCTTGACGAACGCAGCCACCATCGATACTCCTCCTTATCTCTTCGGCGGTTATTCCGAGGTCAACTACACACCCCTTACCAACCTGATCAAGATCCCCGAGGAGCTGGATCCCGCAATGGTCGCTACCTTCGCATGCCCCGGTCCCACGGCGATCCACGCTTTCGAGCTCGCAAGGAGAGCAAACATTGACGTGGCAAGCATGAACGTGGCAGTGGTACAGGGACTCGGCCCCGTCGGTTGCTTTGCGATCATGTATCTGCACGCGATCGGCGTAAAGCACGTTTATGCGATCAACGCAGTCAAGGACGATGCCCGCATTGCTCTTGCAAAGCAGCTGGGTGCTGAGGAAGTATTCGTGCTTTCCGAAATGGGCGCAGATGAGGTCAGTGCAAGACTGAAGCAGGAAAACGACGGTCTTGGCGTTGATCTTTGCTTCGAGGCATCCGGCTCTCCCAAGGCAGTACCGCAGGGCATCGCGATCCTTCGCAACAGAGGCGTTTACCTCGTTCCCGGTCAGTACAGCAACAGCGGCGGAATTGAGATCCAGCCCCAGCTGATCACCTTCCGCGCACTCCAGATCATCGGTGCATCCCAGTACTCCTTCTGCGACGTTGAGAAGTATCTGGAATTCCTGATGGAGCACAAGGAGCTGCACAAGACCATCGAGGCTCTCGGAACCCGCTATTCTCTGGTTGACGTCAACCGCGCGTTCGACGACATCAAGGGCGGCAGAGCCAATATCAAGACCATTCTGGTAAAATAATCACCATGGAAGCATTATTGCTTGCGATGTGTGTGCTGATTTCCGGCACACACACCGCCTTTTTGAAGGTTTATCAAAAGAAGAACGGCTCCGCAACGCCCGTTTCTCTTCTTTTCACTTCCGTCATGACCTGTACCATCGCGGCAACCTCGATCATCGTTCTCTACGCCACCGGTGGGCAGCTGACGTGGAATACCGCATCCGTTCTGCTTTCCCTTCTGATGGGATTTCTCTATACGATCAATCTGCCGCTCGGTGCAATCGCATACGAGCTTGGAAGCATCGCGCTCAGCGGCGTATTTCTGCAGCTCGGTGCCTTGCTCATTCCCTTCCTCTACGGAGCGATCTTCCTCGGAGAATTTCAAAGCCTGGACCTCCCCTCTCTGATCTTGCGTCTGGTTGGATTGCTCACGGCGATTTTGACGATCTTCGTTCAGCTCCCCAAAAAGAGTGAAAAGGGGAAAATGTCTCTGAAATTCTTCTTTGTCGGCATCTGTATGATGCTGGTGAACGGTATCTTCTGCGCCATCGTCAAGGCACAATCCAAGTTTTTCAGTGACGTCGCAAAGCCGCAGGTGATGTTCTACGCAGGCATTTTCGGCGCGATCTGCTGTGGGATCTTCCTGATCCTTTTGCAGCTTACCAAAAAGCCGAGGACTGAGGAAAGCTCGGACGCTCCTCAAAAAACACCGTTCGCCCTTGTATCCGCCGTTCCGAAGAAGACGTTGCTTCTTCCCGTTTGCTACGGCGTTTTCAACAGCGCGGTCAATCTGATCAACCTTGTTTTGGGCTCACGCATCGACGCGACCGTGCATTATCCCGTGCTTTCCTGCGGCGGATTGCTGATCACCACGCTGACTGCGTTTTTGGTGTTCCGCGAACGCATCACCAAAAAGCACGTGCTCACCATTGCGCTGTGCCTGGTGACGATCCTCTGCTTCAGCTTTTGAACATCTGAAAGGAGTCTATGAAACATGGACGTTATTTTGTTTGCGGGTCAAAGCAATATGCAGGGACAGACCGAATCCTGTCCTGATATGTCCCCTGTGGAGCATGCGCTTGAATACCGTTTCTTAACAAATACACTCGTTCCGCTCCGCCACCCCGTTGGGGAAAACATCGGAGATCTTTTGCGCGCCGCCGCTTACGGAAACGGATCTTTGGTTCCCTCGTTTTGCAAGGCGTACGTGCAAAAAACAGGAAAAGAAGTCACCGCTGTGTCGATCGCAAGAGGAGATACCACCATTGCGCAATGGCACCCGACAGACTCCTATCACCGTGCCCGCATGGCAGTTCGCAAGGCACAGGAGGCTCTGCGCGCCGTCAAGGAATCGGGCAAGGAGGTTGAACGCGTATATTTCGTTTGGCTGCAAGGCGAAAGCGATGCTTTGGCAAGCACTCCGCAGGATTGGTATCGTGACGGCGTGATCGCATTGCGCAATCTGTTTGCGCGCGAGGTCGGGATCGATCAATTCTGCATTATCCGCGTAGGCAAATTCGCCAATGACGACCGCGATTTTCCCATCATGCGCGCACAGGAGGAGCTGGGTACCATGGACGGCTATACCTTGCTCACGCGCGCAACGGGCATCTGCACGAAGGATCCCGAACGTTATATCAATCCCTATTACCGCATGCATTTGAGCAACGCGGGAATGGAATTGGTTGGCACACGTGCCGGTGAGGCACTTGCAAATCTTCGCATGGGACTTCCGATCGAGCTTGAGGAAGAGCCGTACGACGAGTTAAAGTAACCCCTTTTGCGCATACAAGAATCAAAGCATGAGCCGTCTTCGACAAAACGAAGCACTCATGCTTTTTTCTTTGTCCTGTTTTCTCCGAAAAACAGCTTAATAATGTTAAAAAAATAACGCTCTTGTGTAACACACACAAAAATCATCATCGTCATTATAATACAACAAAGTCAATCCTATGAAAATTGTCGAATTTTCGAAAACCCCTTGCGATTTTTTCGAAAAAGTAGTAAAATATAAAGTGTAAAATTATGAGTAAAAATGAAAATACGGAAAGGAGGGTGTCCGATGGACTACCAATACGAGGGCTGGCAAGGATTTCAAAGCGGAACGTGGGTTCAGGAGGTCAATGTCAGAAGCTTTATCAAGCATAATTACACCCCCTACGACGGAGACGAAGCATTTTTGGAGGGCGCGACCGAGCGCACGAAGCAGCTCTGGGCACAGGTGCTTGAGCTGACGAAGAAAGAAAGAGAAAACGGCGGTGTACTGGATATGGACACCGATATTATTTCCACGATCACATCCCACGGCCCGGGATATTTGGATAAGGAAAAGGAACAGATCGTCGGCTTTCAGACCGATAAGCCCCTAAAGCGCGCGCTGATGCCCTTCGGTGGCATCCGCATGGCAGAAAAAGCCTGCGCGGAATACGGCTATACGATCGATCCGCAGGTGAAGGAGATCTTCACAAAATACAGAAAAACGCACAACGCAGGCGTATTTGACGTTTATACGCCCGAAATGAGAGCCTGCCGCTCCAGTCATATCATCACGGGACTTCCCGATGCGTACGGCAGAGGACGCATCATCGGCGATTACCGCCGCGTCGCGCTTTACGGCATCGACCGCTTGATCGAGGACAAAAAAGCGCAAAAGGAAACCACGCAATCCACCATGTTCGAGGATCTGATCCGCGACCGTGAGGAGCTTGCCGAGCAGATCTATGCCCTGCAGGACCTCAAGGCAATGGCGGCAAGCTACGGATTTGATATTTCCCAGCCCGCAAAAGATACCAAGGAAGCTGTACAATGGCTGTATTTCGGCTATCTTGGCGCGGTCAAGGAGCAAAACGGTGCGGCAATGTCGCTCGGACGCACCTCTACCTTCCTCGACATTTACGCGGAGCGCGACCTGAAGAACGGTGTTTATACCGAGGCAGAGATTCAGGAGATCATCGACCACTTCATCATGAAGCTGCGTCTGATCAAATTCGCGCGTACCCCCGAATATAATTCTCTCTTCTCGGGTGACCCGCAATGGGTAACCGAATCCATTGGCGGCGTCGCGGTAACGGGCGTTCACATGGTCACGAAAATGTCCTACCGCTATCTGCAAACGCTGAACAATCTCGGGGCTGCGCCCGAGCCGAACCTGACCGTTCTCTGGTCCACCAAGCTTCCCGAAAACTTCAAGCGCTTCTGCGCAAAAACATCGATCGAAACCTCGTCCGTGCAATACGAAAACGACGATCTGATGCGTGCGTTGCACGGCGACGATTATGCCATCGCGTGCTGCGTTTCCTCTATGCGAGTGGGCAAGGAGATGCAGTTCTTCGGCGCGAGAGCAAACCTTGCAAAATGTCTGCTCTACGCCATCAACGGCGGCGTAGACGAGATCACGGGCAAGCAGGTCGGTCCCGTTTATCGCCCCATCACGTCGGAATATCTGGATTATGACGAGGTCATGACCCGCTACGATCAGATGATGCAATGGCTGGCGGAGGTTTACGTCAACACCCTTAATATCATTCACTATATGCACGATAAGTACAGCTACGAAAAGCTGCAAATGGCTCTGCACGATAAAAACGTAACGCGTTGGTTCGCAACGGGCATTGCGGGACTTTCGGTCGTTGCAGATTCGCTCTCCGCGATCAAATACGCCAAGGTCAAGCCCATCCGAAACGAAGCGGGCATCGCGATCGATTACGAGATTGAGGGAGACTTCCCGAAATACGGAAACGACGATGACCGCGTGGATTCCATCGCGTACGACATCGTTCACACCTTTATGGAGCACGTGCGCAAGAACCATACCTACCGCAAGAGTATCCCCACGACCTCTATTTTGACGATCACCTCTAACGTGGTGTACGGTAAAAATACGGGCGCAACTCCCGACGGACGCAAAAAGGGTGAGCCCTTCGCCCCGGGAGCCAACCCCATGCACAGAAGAGACACGCACGGTGCCATCTCTTCCCTCGCCTCCGTCGCGAAGCTTCCCTTTGCGGACGCACAGGACGGCATTTCCAACACCTTCTCGATCATTCCCGACGCGCTCGGAAAGAATGACCGTATTTTTGCGGGAGATCTGACCGTTGAATTGGATTGCGATAACGGCGCGTGCGCCCAGCTCTCCCTCTTCGACGCTCTGGATGACAGAGAAGAAACGAACGTATAAAGGAGGTGCCTTTATGGCAGCAAATCAAAACCAGATCGATAATCTCGTCGCCCTTCTGGACGGCTACGTTCAAAAAGGCGGACATCATTTAAACGTCAACGTATTCACGCGTGAGACTCTGCTCGACGCGCAGGCGCATCCCGAAAAATATCCGCAGCTGACCGTCCGCGTCAGCGGATACGCCGTCAACTTCATCAAGCTGACCAAGGAGCAGCAGGATGAGGTTATTTCCAGAACCTTCCACGATCAGATCTGATGACGGTCGGATATATACATTCCACCGAGAGCTTCGGCACGGTGGACGGTCCCGGGATCCGCTACGTAATTTTTTTGCAGGGCTGTCCCATGCGCTGTCTTTACTGTCACAACCCCGATACCTGGGCGATGGACAAGGGACAGCAGATCACGGTTGACGAGATTTTAGAAAATTACCGAAAAAATGCCGCCTTTTATCAGAAGGGCGGCATTACCGTCACGGGCGGAGAGCCGCTTTTGCAGTTGGATTTTCTGACCGAGCTGTTTCTGAAAGCAAAAAAAGAAGGCATCCACACCTGCATCGACACCTCGGGGATCACGTACCGCCCAAACGATGCGGAATATCGGAAGAAAATGGATGCGCTGTTGCAATATACCGACCTTGTGATGCTGGACATCAAGCATATTGACGCCGAGGAGCATTGCAGGCTGACGGGACATAAAAACGATGCCGTGTTGCAATTTGCGCGGTATTTGGATCAGAAAAAGATCCCTCTCTGGGTGCGCCACGTCGTGCTTTCGGGCTATACGGATACCCCCGACGCGCATCGCAGACTCGGAGAATTTCTTGCCTCTCTTTCCAATCTTAAGGCGTTGGACGTGCTGCCTTATCACACGCTGGGAGTCAAAAAATACGCATCTCTTGGCATTCCGTATCCGCTCGAGGGCGTGCCTTCGATGTCCCTTGCAGATGCGGAAAAAGCAAAAAAAGAGATCCTTGAAGCCTACCGCCAAGGCAAAAAAGAACACTTCTGAAAAAAATCATCCCCGATCAGACCCAAACGGTCAATCGGGGATTTTTTTATTCTGTTGATTGCGCAATACGAGCGTTCATTTGCTCGCTCTTACGTTATTGCTCCGTTTGATGCGAAGCGTGCGTTTTTTTCTTGATCGCGACCGTGTCCTTTTGACTGCATCCCGCGCGACCGCCTCCCGCGCAAGCGCAGGCACAGGCGCAAGCACATCCGCGGCCTCCGCCGACACTGCTGCTATGGGATGCGTTATGACGATGATACGCGCGTCTGTAATACGGATTGACGTAACCGTAGGTATGCATATGGTAGCCATAGCCGCGAATAAAGCCGCGACCGCGTCGGTAGGAAACAAATCCGTCGATCAGAATGACCTCGATCACAAAAATACCCACGATCAGGAAGATCATCAACACGTTAAAGCCGATCTTGTCCTCTGCCAGCTCGTCATACGCGTAGCTGTCGTCGAACGGAAGATACGTGACCTTGGTCGCGTTCGGGAAAGCGGTCGATCGATAGGTGATCTCCATCGGAACATATTCACCGTAGTCCAAGGAACCGCTCCAGACCGCATACCCAAGCTTTTCTTCGGGTGCGTTCGTCTCTTGGATCTGACCGTCCAGCTTCCAACGGAAGGTATATTTTTCCACGCGGATGGCGTTAAACCAGCCGGGGATAAATTCATAATAACAGTCGCCGTTTTTATCTGTCAGAACCGTCTGCTGATTGATCCGAAATTCGAAATGCACACGCTCGCCGCCACGGTATTCCTCTCGGAAGATCAGCTTCACGTACGCATCGCTCTCGGAAACCGATTTTTGCGCGCGCTCGACCGTGCTTCGGGAATAATCCGAGATCGTAAAATTTCGATTCGGAACGCCGATCTCGACCCACGTCAAAGGCTCGGAGCTATCCAGAGCGACCCAATCGAAGGCGTACGAAATATCCAGCGTCCCGTTCTCCTTCGGCTCGACCGTGACCTCGTAATTTTCGATCACGTCCTTCGGTTGCATGGGAAGAAACAGGATCAAAAGCAACAGGATCACCTGCAACGCGATCAAGCCGCCCAGAACCGCCGTGTACCAAACGGGAAACTTCCTCTTTTTCTTGATCGTTTCCTCTTCAAACGCGTTTTCGGGGATGTTCTTACCGATTCCCTTTTCATCTGCATTGGAGCTCATCGTCACACCTCCTTCTTCTGCGCGCGGAAGGGACACTTCAGTGCTTCTTCCTCGCTCATTTTCCGCAATTTCACGCACGTCTCATGCTTCCAGATCCGATCAAACGGATCGGTCAGAAGATTTCCGAGAGCTACCTCGGAGCCAAGCCAGCTCTGGCAAGGAACGACAGTCCCGTCGGGCGCGATCGCCATGTTGCTCAATGCCGCTCCGCAGGAGGGAACGTTTAAGGAGAGCGACTCCAGCTTCTCCCGAGAGATCAGCCCGGGAGAGGTGAAATCCATCTCCATTTCGTGCGCGTCGCAATATGCCTTTGCATGCTTGACGATCTCAAAAAGCTCGTCCTCGTTCAGATCGTTTTCTTCATGCTTCTCGCTCGCGCCACCCGTACAGATCAAGCCGCTCAAAGTCACGAACCGTACGCCCAGAGACGCGATATAGGCAAGCGTGGATGCGTAATCCGCGTTTTTGCGGCAAAGAGGAGTGTTGACGCTGACATCAAGACCCGAAAGGACCGCATTCCGAATGCCCGCCGACGTATCCGCAAAATGATCCGCGCCGACAAGCTCGTTATGTACGGACGCGTCCGAGGAATACAGCGTGATCTGAATGCTGTCAAGGCTCGCCCTCTTCAGAGCCTTTGCCAAGGCTTCCGTCAACGCCACTCCATTGGTGTTCACTCTTGTGACAAACCATTTCGCATAGTCCACAAGCTCGGTAAGATCCGCTCTCATCGTCGGCTCTCCCCCCGTAAAGGTCACCATGGGAACACCCGCCGCGCGAAGCTGATCAAGGACTGTTTTCCATTCCTCTCCCGTCAACTCACGCGTGCATCCCAGCTTTTGTCCCGCCGCATAGCAAAATCTGCATTTCTGATTGCATTTCCAATTGCCGTTCTCATCTGTCATCGCGCTCACCATCAGATCCATTCTGTGAGGAGCGGACATATTCGGCGCGTACGAGCGAATGGAAAGACGCTCGATGTCAACGTCGGGGTTTCCGCCGTGGGCAACCTCAAAAACGATCGCCAGCATCTCGTCCAGATCCGCCTCGATCTCTGCCTTCTGCAGGAGCGGATAGACCTTATGCACCCGCTTGACCGTGTTTTGAACGATCGTACCGTTCTCCTCTTCTCCGATGATCTCGCCGTCAAAGCGGTTCACCTCATCCATGAAAGCGGAAAGCAGAACAGCCCATGAATATCCCAGCGGCAGCAAATAATATCCGTTGAGAATCAGAATGTATTCGGGGTTTCCGAAAAGACGGAATTTCGGCGGCACAAGGTGCATCCGTACCACGCCCGGGCCCTCGGGATCGAACGTGCAGTGCTTCACGCCTTCCTTCCAAAGGCGTTTTTGCATCAGCTTATTTTGCAATCTCATTGTAAGAACCTCCAAAAAAGACAAAATCGCTTTGATATAATTATAGCATCTTCCTATCACCGTTTCAAGAGTTTTTCAACTTTTTAAGAAATCTACATTAAAATATAAAAAAGGACTTGCTTTTTGTCGAAGAATATGATATGATATTAATAGGTATGAATGCCCTTGAAAAGGCACCTTTAATTCCACAATGCCCGATCGGGCAAGAAAGGATTGCAACATGTTTGATCTGCAAAAAGCGTCAATTCTGAAACGGATATCCGCATATTTGCTCGACATCATTGTTTTTCTCATTCTTGTTACCTTCATCGGCGCACTGGCGGCGCAAATCGTAGGATATGAGGATCAGCTCACCCTGCACAATGCGCAATATCAAAAATATTACGATCAATACGGAATCAAGCCCAATATCACCCAAGAAGAATATAATAACCTGACCGAAAAAGAAAAATCCGCTTATGAAGCTGCCGATGCAGCGATCCGCAAGGATCGCGCGATCATCGACTCCGAGATCAAGCTGTTCAATCTCTTCCTTGTTATTACCGCTTCAAGCGTCTTTTTGGCACATCTGATTTTGGAGTTCTTGGTTCCTTTGCTTTTGCATAACGGGCAAACGATCGGAAAAAAGATCTTCGCCATCGGACTGATGCGCATAGACGGCGTCAGGATCTCCACGTTTCAGCTGTTCGTTCGTTCGATCATCGGAAAATGCGTGATCGAAACACTCGTCCCGTTCATGCTGCTTGCGATGCTGGTCATGGGCTTGATGGGACTGATGTCGCTGATCGTGATCGGGCTCTTCCTGATCCTGCAGGTCGTCCTGTTCTTTGCTTCCAGAACCAATTCGCTCATTCATGACAATCTGGCGGTCACCGTCGCGGTGGATCTTTCCACGCAGGTCATCTTCGACACTCCCGAGGCATTGCTGGAGGCAAAAAAGCAAGCCGCCGCGGAGAAAGCACAGGAAAGCGCTTACTGATCCCTTCCCCTTACCGAGAAGCGGAAATACATACTTACTTTGGTTTTAATTTTGTTTTTACAAATTAAAAATAAATTTTTTTAAACTTTCAGGAGGTCACATGAAGGTTGAATTGCAAAACCTAACAAAAATCTTCCCCAGCCGCAATAAAAAGGCGAATGAGGAAGTGGTGGCGGTCAATGACGTTACCATTACCATCCCCGACGGTAAGCTCGTTGGCTTACTCGGTCCTTCCGGATGCGGTAAGAGTACCACGCTGTATATGATCAGCGGTCTGCTCAAGCCCACGGGAGGAAAGATCTTCTTTGGCGATGAGGATGTTACTTCACTCTCTCCCGAAAACCGCGGCGTTGGTCTGGTGTTCCAGAACTACGCACTCTACCCGCACATGACGGTCAAGCAGAACATTCTCTTCCCTCTTCAGAACCTGAAGGGCGAGGACAAGCTTGAAAAGAACGAGATGATCGAGCGTGCGTACGAGGCTGCACGCTTGGTTCAGATCGACGGCTTGATGGACCGTAAGCCCTCCGAGCTTTCGGGCGGACAGCAGCAGCGTGTTGCGATCGCGCGTGCGCTGGTAAAGATGCCTCGCGTGCTCCTGCTTGACGAGCCGCTCTCCAACCTGGACGCACGTCTGCGCTTGCAAACGCGTGAGGAGATCCGCCGTATCCAGAAGGAAACGGGCATCACCACCGTATTCGTAACGCATGACCAGGAAGAGGCAATGAGCATCTCCGACCTGATCGTGGTTATGAAGGAAGGCATCGTTCAGCAGATCGGTAAGCCTCAGGCAATTTATGACGATCCGATCAACCTCTTCGTTGCAAAGTTCCTGGGAACGCCTCCGATCAACGTATTCAAGGGTCGCGTGGAGAACGAAAAGCTCTTCATCGGCGACAAGGCTGTGCTTGACGTAAAGGGCGCCGCCAACAGAGACGTCTACGTCGGCATCCGTCCCGAGGGCTTCATCCCGAAGGCAGACGGTGCATTGGTATGCGACCTGAGCAACGTCGAGGTCATGGGCCGTGACGTCAGCGTGGTTGCAAAGCACGAGGCATCGGTCAACCCCACCGTTCGCTCCATCATCAATGCAGATTACAAGATCAACACCGAGGACGAGTCTGTTAAGACCGTTGCATACGACCTCAGACCGAACAAGGTATTCCTTTTTGACGCGGAAACCGAAGAAAGAATTCCGTTCGAGGTGAAGTAAATGGTTGACAGTAAACATCAATGGAAAGCGTGGATCTACCTGCTTCCCGCCATCATCCTGTTGCTCATCTTCACGGTATGGCCGATCATCAATACGGTTGTTACGGCTTTTATCTATGACGTTGACTATCAGGTTGCGGAAGTCTCGGTAGAGCCTGCGGAAAACGGATACCGTTTTTACCGCACAAACGAAGCCGACCAAAAGGAATATCTCCACGTCGGCACCGATGATAGCGGAGCTCCAACGTTGCAATATGTCATCGACGAAGGCACTGCGTTTGCATACAGCACGGAATACGATGCATGGATCGCAACGGTTGCGGAAAAGAATTTCTTCCTCGGCTCGGATGACAACTCTCAGTTGGACGTATTCGAGATCACGGACGAAAGTGCTCCCAAGATCGGCGTATCTCTTTACCCCATGCATCTGTACCTGACCTCAAAGCACACCAAGATCACCGAGGGCTTTGATACGGCAGCAAAGTACCGTCCTGAGATCTTCAAGGGCGTAGCCGAGGCGTATGTTTACGCAATGCTCGGCGTTGACGGCGGATACCTTTCCGCAACGCAGACCCTGGACGAAGCTGCACAGGTGTGGAGTGAAAAGATCGGCGATGCATCCTATAAGTTCTGTTACAGAGACGAAAACAAGGTTTATACCTATCTTGACATCGTTGTTGACGAAACCGGCGCGGCGACCCTTCAGATCGCCGAAGCAACGGAATGCGCGTTTACATATCAGGAATCCACAAACGCGTGGGTCTGCAACGTAAACGGTGTGGATTATTATCTCGGACTTGACACCGAGTCGAACCGCATCGGCATTTATCAGCTCGCACAGCTTTCGAGCGGAGAAGCTCCCGCACCCGCAGCGATCTATAAGCACTCGGGCGAGGCTTCCACTCCTCAGCAGATGGTCAAGCTGACAAACAAGAAGACCACCTACCGTATGGGCGCATACCGCCAGCCGAACGGTACGCTGATGTACGTGACCGACGGTAACAACCCCGACGGACCCGGCGTGAAGCTCACAGCCGACATCAACGGTGAATCTCGTTCCGAATTCGGCATCCACAACTTTGTTGAGGTTCTTACTCACAAGGGTAGTGACTTCATGGTGTGCTTGAAGAACACGTTGATCCTGACCGTTGTCACCGTACCAATCTCCACGGTTCTGGCACTTCTGATCGCGGTCGCGCTCAACTCCATCAAGCCCCTGCAGAAGATTCTGCAAACCATCTTCTTCCTGCCCTATGTTACCAACTCGATCGCAATCGGTATGGTATTCGCGGCAATGTTCAATATCGTCGGTCTTGGCTCCGCCAATGAATCCGTCGGTATCATCAATAACATCTTGGGCGCGTTCGGCATCGAACGCATCAACTGGATCAACCAGGGTGCTCCCGAATGGGCAAGCTTCACCGCGCTGATCATTTACATCGTATGGAACGCGCTTCCCTTCAAGATCCTGATCCTGCTGGGCGGTCTGCAAAGCATCAACAAGCAGTATTACGACGCGGCGAAGATCGACAGTACTCCCAAGTGGCGCGTACTGACCAGAATTACCGTTCCGCTCCTTTCCCCGATGCTGACCTACGTTGTTATCACGAGCTTCATCGGCGGATTCAAGGAATACTCCAGCGTCGTCGGTATCTTCGGTGACGCCAAGGCGGTTCCCGGTGGTGCGAACATGAACACCATCGTCGGACATATCCAGAACCACCTGGAAAAAACACGTGACTACGGTCTTGCGGGTGCTGCCGCGCTGATGCTCTTCGCGATCATCTTCGTGGTAACCATGATCAACCTGCGAGTCAGTAAGAAGAACACGCATTACTGAGAAAGGAGGAAATCGATATGGATAATAATGAAGT
>JAZNXP010000191.1:0-2247 GCA_045593965.1 Eubacteriales bacterium
GACATTGCCAAGGTCGATAAGATCGTTCGCAAGGACAGGGCGGAGAAGAAGCGCGTGGAGCTGCATCTGCACACGACCATGTCCCAGATGGACGCCCTGATTGCGCCCGACGTTGCCGTTAAGACTGCCTTGAAATGGGGACATCCTGCCGTGGCGATCACCGACCACGGAAACGTACAGGCCTTTCCCGATGCAATGCTCGCTTTGGAAAAAGCGACCGATGCGGAGAATCCCTTCAAGGTCATTTACGGCATGGAGAGCTATTTTGTCAACAATACCGCCAGTGCGGTGGTCGGAAATTTTGACCCCAACCTCAAAGCCGAGTGCGTGGTGTTTGATATTGAGACCACCGGTCTTTCGGTGAGAAACTGTAAGATCACCGAGATCGGTGCCGTTAAGATCAAAAACGGCGAGGTTCTGGATCGGTTCAATACCTTTGTTGATCCCGAGGTGCCGATCCCCGAGGACATCGTAAAGCTGACAGGCATTACCAACGATATGGTCAAGGGCGCACCTAAGGTCAAGGACGCATTGGAAGCGTTTTTCTCGTTCATCGGAAACGATCGCGTAAAGGAAGGGAAGCCCTATCCGCTTCTGATCGCGCACAACGCAAACTTTGACATCGGTTTTATCCGACATTTTGCGACCGAATGCGGTTTGCCCTTCAACAATCCGTATCTGGATACCGTCGCGCTTTCCAAGCACGTCAATCCCGATCTGAAGAACCATAAGCTGGACACCATTGCCTCTTCCTATCAGCTGGGAGAGTTCAATCATCACAGAGCCTGCGACGTCGCGGAAATGCTGGCGATGATCTATTTCCGCATGATCGAGCTGATGGAAAAGCTGGAGATCAAAAACCTTCGGGATCTGCAAAGAGAAATGACGGAAAAGGCGGATCCGCTCAAGCTCAAGCCCTATCATCAGATCCTGCTGGTCAAGAATCAGACGGGCTTGAAAAATCTCTATAAGCTGATCTCCATGAGCTATCTGAATTATTTCAAAAGAAATCCGCGGATTCCCAAAACGGTGCTCGAAAAGCACCGCGAGGGCTTGATCGTGGGTTCTGCATGCGAGGCGGGAGAATTGATCCGCGCGATTTTGGAGAACCGACCCGAGAGCGAGATCGAGGAGATCGTGAATTTTTACGATTATCTTGAGATCCAGCCGATCTGCAACAATCGCTTCCTCATTGACGAGGGTATGATCGCGGATGAAGAGGGCTTGCGGGATCTGAATCGCCGCGTGGTCGAGCTTGGAGAGAAATACAATAAGCCCGTATGCGCAACCTGCGACGCGCATTTTCTCAACCGAGAGGACGAGCTTTACCGTAAGATCCTCTTGGCGGGACAGAAATTCAAGGATTTTGACAGAGATATCGGACTTTATTTCCGCACCACCGAGGAGATGCTTGAGGAATTCTCTTATCTCGGAGAGGAAAAGGCTTACGAGGTGGTTGTTACCAACACCAATCTGATCGCGGATCAGATCGAGAAGGTCCGTCCCATTCCCAAGGGCAACTATACGCCCGAAATGGAGGGGGCTGAGCAGGAGCTTCAGGATATGTGCTGGAACAGAGCAAAGGCGATGTACGGCGATCCGCTCCCCGAGCTTGTTTCCGCACGCTTGGAAAGAGAATTGACATCCATTATCAAAAACGGATTTGCCGTGCTGTATCTGATCGCGCAACGATTGGTGCATTACAGCGAGGAGCAGGGATACCTTGTCGGCTCGCGCGGATCGGTCGGATCGTCCTTTGTCGCGACCATGGCGGGAATCTCCGAGGTCAATCCGCTTCCACCGCATTACTATTGCCCAAAATGTCAGCATTCCGAATTTTTCACCGACGGTTCCATAGGCTCGGGCTTTGACCTGCCCGACAAGATGTGTCCCAAGTGCGGCACGAAATACTGCGCGGACGGACATGACATCATGTTCGAGACCTTCTTGGGCTTCTACGGTGACAAATCCCCCGATATCGATCTGAACTTCTCGGGCGACGTGCAGGGAAGAGTACATAAATACACCGAGGAGCTGTTCGGTGAGGGACACGTGTTCCGTGCGGGAACGCTTGGTACGCTTGCGGACAAGACCGCATACGGTTACGTGGCAAAATTCGTGGAGCAAAAGGAGATCAGCCTTTGCCGCGCGGAGATGAACCGCTTGGTGATGAACTGTCTGGGGGTCAAAAAGACGACTGGACAGCACCCGGGAGGTATCATCGTTGTGCCGCAGAACTACGACGTT
>JAZNXP010000192.1:0-4787 GCA_045593965.1 Eubacteriales bacterium
CAATGCTTGCAAGTCGGATCGTAGCCATGTCGTTCTGTGAGCCAAGGAGTTGCAACCTAGAGTTGTCTTCCTAAGACCGCTTGGCCTCCGACTTGTTTTAAGATTTAAGCGGCAGTTTTTTTCTTGCCGATGCGAGCGATCCATTTTTGCGCAAGCTTCTGCATGGGCTTCTCGACCAGATACCAGGAAGCGATCGCCACCAGCAGGGTCGTCACGATCAACGCGGGAAAGATCCGAAACGTGCGTCGGATCATGTAACGTCCGAAATGATTGTCGGAAAGATAGCTTTTTGTGATCAGATAACCGCTGATCACAAAAAAGATTCTGACGCCGAAGGTGGAGACGTAGGATCCCACGATCAGCAATTTCGGCTGCCCCATGATCACGCTCATGTGTCCGTGAATGACCATGAACGCCGCGATGAAGCGGATGATATTGAAGTTGTTTATTTTTAGAGAAGTGCTTTCGACCGGACTCGCGTATTGCTTAAAAAAGGCGAGAACATTTTTTATGGGACTTCTTATCTGATCCATTAAAATTTGAACCGAAATATAATAAGAATGTAAATTGATATAGTTAAGACCATTATAACAGATATTTATATGTTTGTCAACCAAAAAATAATTTTTTCGACAAATCCCTACAAAATGTAACGATAGTATGAGTATTTTTCAAAAAAACATACGTTTTGATGCTTTTTTGAATTTTTTAGTCCTTTTTTTCAAAAAACAAGTGGAAATAATTGACAAAGCTTTAAAAACATGATATGATAATCCTTGGAAAACGGTTCAAGGATCCGTTTTTTGAGCACCGCCCGATCGGGTGGATATTGAAAGGAGATATATCAATGAAAAAGTGGAAATGCACCGTGTGCGGTTATATTCATGAGGGAGAGCTGACGGATGACTTCAAGTGTCCCGTTTGCAAGCAGCCCGCTTCCAAATTTGAGGAGGTAGCGACTCCCGCAAAGAATCCTTACGCAGGAACAAAGACCGAGAAAAATCTCTGGGAAGCGTTCGCGGGGGAATCTCAGGCAAGAAACAAATATACGTATTTCGCATCCGTCGCAAAGAAGGCGGGCTACGAGCAGATCGCGGCAATCTTTTTGCAGACGGCAGAAAACGAAAAGGAGCACGCAAAGCTTTGGTTCAAGGCTTTGGGTGAGCTTGGCGACACCGCCGAAAATCTTCTTCATGGGGCAGAAGGCGAGAACGCTGAATGGACGGATATGTACGACCGCATGGCAAGAGAAGCCGATGAAGAGGGCTTCCACGAGCTTGCGGCGCAGTTCAGAGGCGTAGCGGCAATCGAAAAGACGCACGAGGAGCGTTATCGCGCACTTCTGAAGAACGTGGAGACCAAGGCTGTGTTCGAAAAGAGCGGCGTCACCGTTTGGGAGTGCCGCAACTGCGGACACATCGTCGTTGGCACCGCAGCTCCCGAAAAATGCCCCGTTTGCAACCATCCGCAGGCATATTTTGAGGTACATAAGGAGAATTATTGATCTTTTTTACCCTTTTGAATGCTTTGCATAATAAAAAGCATCCGAGTGATCATTTGATCGCTCGGATGTTTTTTTGTTTGTTATATCAGTCCAAAAACGTCTTTTTGATTGCTTCCAGATAACCGTAGCCGTAGAGATCGTCGGGTTCAAGATACGAGCCTTCGGTCCATTCGTTCCAGCTGTTGACGGTGATCAAGGGAGCCTTCATGTCGGGATGCGTATCGACGTATTCCTTTGCCATTTCGAATGCCTTCTGCACCTCTTCGGGAGTGTTGCCCGAGGTGAGATTGTCATGCAGGCGGTTGTAACGGGGATTTGGGTCCCAACCGACCGATACGTGCGGGAAGAAGGGGGCTTTGATATTTTGCTCGATGTGCTCCCATTCCTTCTTGACGTCGGGAAGCAGCTCGGGATAGGGGCGACCCGTCCAAACGATATCGAAGAACTGGTAATGCGTTACGCCGTCAAGCCCTGCTTGGTTGATGAAGGTGAAAATGTCGGTCTTGTTGTCCAGCATGGTCTTCATGTATTCTCTTCCGCGGATGGTCAGATGCAGCTCCAGCCCGGGGAAGCCTGCCTTGACGGTCTCGTTGCGGAAGTATTCCAGTGCTTCCAGTGTCTCCTTGATGCCACCCAAGCCGCGAACGAGGTTCGGGATATCAAAGAGCATGAATACGGGCTTGCCATCGATCTTATAGTAGGACGGATGGTGGAAATACTTCTCGATCACGCGCGCGACGATGGTGTTGAAGGTTTCACGGTTTACGGCACCGTCCCAGATGGGGGTCTGGATGTCTGATGTGCGCTTGTCCCATTGCGAGGTCGCGGTGTGGTTCGCCCACATCAAATAGAACTTGACCTTGTCGTTGTTGCGTGCCTTGAGGTAACCGTTGTTCAGGCATTGCTCCAGAAACGGGCGGTTATCAAACCAATACCAGTCGTAAATAAAGACGTTGACGCCGTGTGCCGCCGCTGCCTCGATCTGCATCTCCATCACGAACGGATCTGCCTCGTTGACGTAACCCCAAAGCGGCTTGCGGGGCCATTGATGTCCTTCAAATACGGGCTTGAATGCCTTTACCGTTTGCCACTCACCGTAGCCCTCGGGCCAGAAAATACGCGTTCTTGGCTCGTCTCCCGTGTAGGAAGGCCAGATATACGCGGCAATGTCATATTTGCTCATGTAAGCTCCTCCTTTTGAAATCAATTAAAAACCTCTTTCCTTCATTATAGCACAGGAAAGAGGTCAATAAAAGAGAAAATATTGATCAAAAAGTATTCAATTTTGATTTTTTCGATATTGAAGAGGAGTACATCCGACGGCTTCGTAGAAGGAACGGAAGAACGCGGTGCGATTGGTAAAGCCGCAGTCGGAGAGGATGACGTCGATCGGCGTGTCGGTCTCCTCAAGCAGCTGCTTTGCGCGCTCGATGCGACATTGACGGATATACTGCGTCAGAGTCATTCCCGCGAACGCCTTGAAGCGACGGGAAAAATGCTCGGGGGTATAGAAGCAGAGATCGGCAAGCTCGGGAAGCGTCAGTCTCTTGTGGCAATGCGTGCGGATATAGTTCAGCAGACCCTCGTCAACCGCCCTTGGAAGCTCGTTTGCGGTGTGCGTCATCTTTCGAAAGATCATATTCAACAGTAAATGCAATGCCGAGCGGCGCATGGAGGTGCTGCCCGAGCGTTCCGCCTCCTGCTCCTTTTGCGTCAGCGCGATCAGATCCTCGATCTGCGTGCGCTCATCGGCAGAGAAGTGGAGCAGACAGTTTTCTTTTCTGACCTTTCCCGCAAATTCCTTGAAATCGTTCAGCTCCAGAAGGAGAAAGGCATTTTCGGTTCCTTTCAGCCGCTCGTCCACAAATTCGGGCTTGAGCATGATGTCAAAATATTCGGGAGCATTCAAGGGCGTGATCGCATGCGTGCAATGGTAATTCAGAAACAGAAGATCTCCCCGACGGACCGAAAGCGCTTTTCCGTTCACCGTATGGATCGCCGTTCCGCGAACGGTATAGACCAGCTCGATAAAATCGTGCGTATGCGTCTCAACGGGTAAGTCGGGCTTGACGCGGTTGATCAGGTACGCGTGATCCAACATCCATTTTTTGGTATCATTCCGATAGGTCGCGCTCATGGCTATCTCCTTTCTTTCGCTTTTTTTGTTGATCAACGGATCGTTTGTTCTTGTTAAATAAGGGCTCGTCATTGGAGCAAAGAAATGCGCCGACGATCATCAGTCCGAGCGCGATGAAATACGTGTAATGTGGGATCTCCCGAAAGATCAGGAGTGAGAGAAGAGTCCCGATGAAGGGAGCGATCGCGTAGTAAGCTCCCGTTCTTGCCGCTCCGAGTCTGCGTTGAGCGTAGATATAAAAGAAAATGCTGAGTCCGTATGCCACAAATCCGACACCGAGGACTGCGGGGATGCTCCAAAGCGCGGTGACGCGTTCACCGATGCAAAAGCCGATGATGACAGAGCCAAGACCCGAGAAGATGCCCTTGAGGAGCACGATCTGCAGGGGATCCTTGGAGGAGATCTTTCTGGTGCAGTTGTTCTCAAAGCCCCAAAGAACGGCGGCGAGAAGAATAAAGAGAGAGCCGACGGAAAATTTCAGACTTGTGATATCCTCGAGTGAGAGAAGCGCGCAGGAAAGAACGACGAACAAAATGCCGCTCCAGAGGCGGGGGCTGATCCGTTCCCTGAATACCATGAGCGCGATGATGGCGGTTGCCACGATCTCAAAGTTGTTCAGCAGGGAAGCGTTTGCGGCGGTCGTGTGATTCAATCCGATGAGCAAACAGATCGGCGCGGCGACGTCGAGCAGCACCATTGCGACGGTGAAGGGAAGCTCTGCCTTTGTCAGTCCACTCTCCGCTCGCTCGTTCTTGCCAAGCGTTCGGATCAGGGCGATGATCCCCATTCCGAGTCCCGCACCGACGTAGAGAAATCCTGCCATCAGCGTGGGAGGCATATAGTCGAGCAGCAGCTTGGAAAACGGGGCGTTGATCGCATAAAGCGCGGCTGCGAGGATCGCGAGGAGGATACCTGTTTTTACGGTTCTGTTCATATCAGCTTTTCAATTGCCTCCTGCAGATCTGTGATGGCTTGAGCGTCGTTTTCCCTGACCGCCTCAACGATACAGTGATCAAGATGATCCTTCAGGATGACCTTGCTCAAATTTGTGATCTGGGAACGAATGGCGGAAAGCTGGGTAAGGACCTCGCTGCAATCCCGTCCGTCCTCGATCATTTTCTTTACGGCGTTCATGTGTCCGATCGC
>JAZNXP010000193.1:0-2987 GCA_045593965.1 Eubacteriales bacterium
CGCAGACTCCTTAGCCGCTTTTCTCTTTGGCGATGTAGACGCAAAGAGAAAAGCTATCAAAAGAGAAACGCAATAAGAGGATTTCGCCCTCTGCGGAGGGCGACCAACGCCCCACGGCGTTGGATCCGTGCCGCCTTTTAAAAAAGGCGGGCGAAAACTTTCCTTTAGTTCAACTGTACTGCGTTGGTTCAAGCTCTTGCGAAAACCCACCGATCCATTGATTGTCCTTCACTGTGACGTCCACGCAGGACACCAAACGGATCTGTGCGCCGTCCTCGTTCTCCGCGTTCGGGCAGGACGGACTTTTGAAAATGCGGTTGTTCGTAAACTCCAGTCCGCCGCACGAAAAGGCGTAAAGCACAGGCACGCCGACCGTGTCGAATAGATTACCGTGGATGCGGATATTCTTATGGTACGGCAAGTCCGCCCTCGGCTTCGGAACGACGGGAGAAATGCTGATCACGCCGTCGCAAAATTGATAATACGAGCCAAGACACGCGTCCGTAAAGACGTTGTGAGCGATCTCCACGTCGTGACATTCGCCCGACTCAAACCAATAGTTGGAGTCGCCCGCCACGAGGATCGCCGAGCCCGAGGACTCGAAATAGTTCTCGCAAATTCTGACCGCCTTCGGGGTGGACACCAGAATACCTCTCGCCCGACCGCTTCCAAAGCGGTTGCGCGTACAGACAAACGCCGCGGTGTGCGTCAGGTTGTCAAGTGCCAAAAAATCTCCCTTGCTCGCCGCGTCCATGATCTCCTTGGGGAGCGGACGGTCAAAGCGCAACAGAAAATGCTCGTAATCCTCCAATTCGTAGGCTTCCACCGTCGCCGTTGCCACGGTGTTCATCGCGTCGCGGAAAATGAACGCGATCTCGTCGCCCTTCTCCGCCCAATATGCAAATCCGCACGCTTGAGAATGACGGTAACGGCAACGCAGCGTCCGCTCGTCCACGACCTCGTCCGAGGTCACGCAGCAGCCGTGCACGTTGATCGGATCGTCCATCAGCGCGTGGAAGGTACATTCCGTGACCGTGACCGTTCCCGAATTGCACGTTAAGTGCATGCCGTCATCCCGACCGCTCGAAACCAGACGTCCCGCCTTCTTGTCGGGCAGAAAATGAACGCCTCGGTACGTCACGTCATGACAGAACTGCGCGAGGCAGCCCAGTCCTCCGCAGGAGTGAAAGGTGATATTGCTCACCGTGATATTCTTGCATTTTTCGCTGAACACGCCTGCGTGAACGCGCGCGTTGTGTCGCATGTTGAGCAAGTCTCCCGCGCGAACATCCCAATCCTTTTTCATGGTCAGGCGGTAAATATTTTCTCCGAGCGATTCCACGGAGCTGAAAAACACGTCATCCACGCCACGGCGCGCGCGAAGAGAATGTCCCTCAAACACGATCGCCTTTTTGCCGTAGGCGTACCATTCGTCCGCTCCGACGTCAAATTCCAGATTGTCTCCCGTAAAGCGGTGCGGAAACCGCTCGGGATCGACGAATACGTCTACCGCCAAGCCGTTCCGCGCGACCACGCTTCCTTCGGCGACCAAGGGCTTTTTCCAGTTGACCGTGAAGCCGTCCAGCGTGATATTTTCGCATCTGTCCAGCGTAAACACCTGCATCTGTCCGCTCATCCACAGCCGCGCGCCGTTTCCGCGAAGCGTACAGTTTTTCATTTGCTTCATCCATACGGCAAGCACGCGGTACGGCATGACGTCGGAATTGGAAACGCGATAGTCCTCTCGCATCTCCTTTTTCGGAGAAAAATAATAGTCCCCCTCTTCAAACACGAATTCCGTATCGCTCGGATACCGTTTAAGCAGCTCACGCAGAGCAAGCGTGACGTCGGTATTCGGCACAATTCCATGCTCGGATAAACGAATGGTGTTCATAATCTCTCCTTCATTGAAAAAGAAATTTCAAAAATCAACGCAAAACGCGTTTTCGGGAGAACGCGAGAAGCGTTTTTCTTCTTCACAAAACGACTTCTTACCGATCAATGGCAGCCGCTGCAGGTGCTGCAGTTATGCGTACAGCCCGAGGGCTCCTCTCCCGTGATCTGCGTCATGATGGTCTGATTGACGGCATTCATCAGCTCGTTGACCTCTTCCTGCGCGCGATTGAGATCGACGAACACAGGCTGCTCGACGATGAGGCGGTAAAGCTCGTCCGTGCGCTTCTGGATCGCCTTGATCATATCCATATCGTGCTCGGGCTTTGCGACCTCGTTCTGCATTGCGCGTTGCTGAACGTCGTATTCAACCAGATATTTCTGAAGCTGACGGTCAGCCTCGTATGCCTTTTTTGCTTCCTCCAGCGCGACCAGACGCGCGTCATCCTTCAGTTTTTTGCCAAGCTCGGCGGCAAGTTCGAAAATTTCCATGATTTGATTCCTTTCTTTGGCTTTGAAAAATAGGTGTAAATATTTCAAACGGTATAAATTCGTTCGTTGTTTTGGGATTTTGCAAAGGTCTAAATCTGTTCGCCGTACCCTTGTAGGGGAGGGGGCTCCCATCCCGCTATAGAGAGCCTCCCTACGATGAAGGAAGGCGCAGGAAGAGACGCTGCTTTTATGCGTTGATTTGAAAATTTGCAAAAGTTCAACTCTGTTGTCGGCATTCCGTGAAAGGCGCCACCTACTTGTAGGGGGAGCTGTCAGCGAAGCTGACTGAGGGGGTAGAATTGGAATTCTTTGCATTTGCTACGGACGGGATGCTTGCGCAAGCTCCTTAGCCACTTTTTCTTTTGGCGATGTAGGCGCAAAAGAAAAAGTTTACAAAAAGAAAACGCATATAGGGGGATTTCGCCCTCTGCGGAGGGCGACCAACGCTCCGCGCGTTGGATCTGCGCAAACTTTTGAAAAAGTTTGATCAAAACTTTCGTTTAGCTCAACTGCGGTGCGTTGTTTCAAGCTCTTGTGAAAAGTCCCAAGCTGTCCACAGCACAGGAGCTAAAGAGCCCCACCGCAGGTGGCGCGCGTTGGAT
>JAZNXP010000194.1:0-8357 GCA_045593965.1 Eubacteriales bacterium
TCTTACATCCCCACGCTCCCGGGCAGGCTCTTCTTCCTGACCGAGCTGGCAGGTCCCCTCGTCGCAGACTGCAACTAAAAGTTAATAAACATCGGACACATCACCTTGGATTTACTCCAAAATGATGTGTCCAACTTTTTATTGTTCGATTTTGTAGGGGCGAACTGTGTTCGCCCGCGGGCGTTCGCAGAAAGCCCCTATGGGAGCTTCGAAAAGCCTTATGCAGTAAGGATTACTTCAACGCAACCTCGATCGCAACGGCAACTGCAACATGTCATAAGGAATGGCGGGTGCAGTTGTTCTGTTTGTTGTAGTGTTGCTTACTTCAGAGCAACTTCGATAGCTACAGCTACAGCTACCGTCATTCCCACCATGGGGTTGTTACCTGCGCCGATCAAGCCCATCATTTCAACGTGAGCGGGAACGGAGGAGGAGCCTGCGAACTGTGCGTCGGAGTGCATACGTCCCATGGTGTCGGTCATGCCGTAGGAAGCAGGACCTGCAGCGATGTTATCGGGGTGCAGAGTACGTCCCGTTCCGCCACCGGATGCGACGGAGAAGTAGTTCACGCCGTTCTCCTGGCACCACTTCTTGTAGGTGCCTGCAACGGGATGCTGGAATCTGGTGGGGTTGGTGGAGTTACCCGTGATGGAAACGCCGACCTTCTCCAGCTTCATGATCGCAACGCCTTCGGGAACGTTGTCGGAGCCGTAGCAGTTGACCTTCGCGCGAGGACCGTTGGAGAAGGACTTCTTCTCAACAACCTTTACGGTCTCGGTGTAAGGATCGAACTCGGTGCGGCAGTAGGTAAAGCCGTTGATGCGGGAAATGATGTATGCCGCATCCTTACCCAAGCCGTTCAGAATAACGCGCAGGGGATTGGTGCGAACCTTGTTTGCGTTCTGTGCGATCTTGATCGCGCCCTCTGCTGCTGCGAAGGACTCGTGACCTGCCAGGAAGCAGAAGCACTCGGTCTCCTCGCTCAAAAGCATCTTGCCAAGGTTACCGTGTCCCAGACCAACCAGACGGTTCTCCGCAACGGAGCCGGGAATGCAGAAGCTCTGCAGACCGATACCGATGTTTGCTGCAGCGGTAGCCGCGCTCTTGTCGCCTGTTCTTTCAGCTTCCTTGATTGCGATTGCCGCGCCTACAACGTAAGCCCACTTTGCGTTCTCAAAGCAGATCGGCTGGGTTTCCTGAACGATGGTGTAGAGTTCGATGCCCTTTGCATCGCAGATCTCCTTGCATTCGTCGATGGAGGAGATACCGTATTTCTTCAGAGCCTCGAGGATCTTCGCCTCGCGTCTCTCATATCCTTCAAACTGTGCCATTTATGTGTACCTCCTTATTAGTCCTTGCGGGGGTCGATGTACTTCACAGCACCGTCTTCTTCGGTGAAGCGACCGTAGTGACCCTTGGATTTCTCATAAGCCTCGTTCGGCTCCATGCCCTTCTTGATGAAGTCGGTCATTTTGCCAAGGGAAACGAACTCGTAGCCGATGACTTCGTTGTTTGCGTCCAGAGCCATACGAGTGCAGTAGCCCTCTGTCATTTCGAGGTAACGAACGCCCTTTTCCTTGGTGCCGTACATGGTACCAACCATGCTTCTTGCGCCCTTGCCGAGGTCCTCAAGACCTGCGCCGATGACCAAGCCGCCCTCGGAGAATGCGGACTGGCTGCGACCGTAAACGATCTGCAGGAAAAGCTCTCTCATTGCGGTGTTGATCGCGTCGCAAACCAAGTCGGTGTTGAGTGCTTCCAGCAGGGTCTTGCCGGGAAGAATCTCTGCTGCCATAGCTGCGGAGTGGGTCATGCCCGAGCATCCGATGGTCTCAACCAATGCTTCCTCGATGATGCCGTTCTTGACGTTGAGGGAAAGCTTGCACGCGCCCTGCTGGGGTGCGCACCAGCCCACACCGTGGGTGTATGCGGAAATATCGGTGATCTGTTTTGCCTGAACCCACTTGCCTTCTTCGGGAATGGGAGCAGGACCGTGGTCACAGCCCTTGGTGACCTTGCACTGGTGCTGAACTTCAGTACTCATTGCGTAGGGGCAATTGCTAACATTGCTCATTTGATGTATCTCCTTTTTCAATTTGATAACGATTTTATTTTTGATCCAAGCCCTCGATCAGAGGGGAGATCGTGCGAAGGTAGTTTTCGGCGATCAGGCACGCGCCGTCAGGCTCGGGATGAACGCCGTCGAGGGAATAACAAACCGATGCGGGAGCGGTCTTGACGCTCTCGGCAAAGATCCGTGCCATGGGAAGAAACGCATCGGCATATTCGTCTGCCAAGCGATTGGCGATGGTGATGACGCGATTGATTTCCTCTCTCATATGCTCCTTATCGGGAGCACCGATCATGAACGGCTCAATGATCATGATCTTGGCATTCGTCTCCTTGCGGATGCGCTCCAGGATCGTGCGGTAATTCGCCTCGTATTGCTCGTCCGTGTTTTGCGCGCCTTCTTCGGGTATATATCTGTGCCAAACGTCGTTGACACCGATGAGAATAGATACAATATCGGGTTGGATATTGATGATATCCTCGGTTGTGCGCGCAAGAAGCTGATCGGTGCGGTTCCCGCCAATACCGAGGTTGACAAACTCAAATTCGATATCGGGGAAGGCGTCCGCGATCATGGCAGAAGCGAATTTTGCATAGCCCTGTCCCATGTCGTGACAGTCGCTTCTGTCACGTAAGGCATCGGTGATGCTATCACCCTGAAATAAAATTTTCATGATATTTTTTCCTCAAATATTATCGGTTTTATGTCAGACAGTAAAAGGGAAAACTATGGAAATTCTTAAGCGAGGATCTCTCCGTAAACAACGCCGAACGCGCCTGCTGCGTTGCACTCGTCGGTGTCAATGTGCATAGCAAGGGCAAAGTTGGGGTTGACACGGCAAACGACGTCGTCAAAGATCAGGGTACGGCCGGACTCGATCTTGACCTTTACGATCTGCTTATCCTCAACGCCGAACTTCTCTGCGTCTGCGGGGGTCAGGTGAATGTGTCTCTTTGCGATGATCACGCCTTCTGCGATCTCAACCTCGCCTGCAGGTCCTACGAGCTTCAGTCCGGGAGTGCCTGCAACGTCGCCGCTTTCGCGAACGGGAACGTCCTTAAGACCCAGCGCGCGTGCGTCGGAATAAGAAAGCTCTACCTGGTTTGCCTTACGAACGGGACCGAGTACGCTGACAGCCAAGGTTCCCTTGGGGCCGACGAGGGTGATCTTCTCGTTGCCCGTTGCGAACTGACCGGGCTGGCTGAGCATTTTCTTCACGGTGAGCTCTGCGCCCTTGCCATAAAGTGCTTCAACTGCTTCCTGGGTGAGGTGGATGTGTCTTGCGGACGTTTCAACCAATACTTTGTTTTCCATAATTGTTTGAACCTCTCTTATGTAATTATAATATTTTTTGACACGTGATCTTGTGGAGACCGCACGTCTCCATTCTCATTTATTATATCATTTTTTTTTCGACTTGTAAACCCCTTTTTTTCATAATTTCTCGCGTATAAGGGTATGTTCTATTGTTCATATTAATAAATAACAAGAAAAAATAACCGAAAACGGAGCTTTGAGGGATAATGGTGCAGGAAAAGGATCGGAAAACGGCGGAGGAAGAAGCGCGCCGATTGGTATTGGAAAACATTGCGGACGGCGGTGGGGCGATCGCGCAGAACGAAAAAGAGCGGTTTCAGTGCATTTCCATCATCGGGCAGATCGAGGGACATTATCTGTTGCCCGAGGGGCAGAAATCAACCAAATACGAGCAGCTGATCCCACTTCTGGTCTCACTTGAGGAAAGCGATGACGTGGACGGCGTGCTGCTGATCCTGAACACCATGGGCGGTGACGTTGAGGCGGGACTGGCACTTGCCGAGCTGATCGCTTCCATGAGCAAGCCGACCGTCTCCTTGGTGTTGGGAGGCGGACATTCCATCGGCGTTCCTTTGGCGACGTCGGCAAAGTATTCCTTGATCGTTCCGTCCGCAACCATGACGTTGCATCCCGTGCGCATCAACGGGACGGTGCTGGGCGTGCCGCAGTCCTTCCGCTATATGGGAGAAATGCAAAAGCGGATCGTGAATTTCATTTGCTCGCATTCCAAGGCGAGAAGGAAAGAGATCGAGGAGCTGATGCTCCGTCCCGATCAGATCGCGACCGATTGCGGCACCATTCTGGAGGGGAAAGAAGCTGTTCAATACGGTATTTTGGACGAGGTCGGCGGTCTTTCCAGAGCACTTGAGGTGCTTCGAGGTCTCTCCGCGAGCGGAAGAAATACGGATCCAACCGTTTCAAATAATAATAAAAATAATTCTCATTCCAAAAAAGACGAGAAAAGTGATCGAGCGGAAGAAAAGGAAGAAAAACATTCGAAAAAAAGAGGATAAAAAATGTCTTGGACACTTGAATAATATAAAAATATATGTTATAATAAATTCGTATGTGCTGTTTTCCCTCGCGCATGCGCGAGGGGAATATAAAATTTGTGAGTTGTATCCTGTCGTGGGGATGCATTCACACGCTCAAAATGAGCAGAACCGTAACGGTTGTCGGCGTCCGCTGCCAAATGAAAGCGTTTTGATGAAGTCTCCGAACGCTTTCAAGCCGCAGGCGTGCACGCGTCCGTTTCCGTGCGGTAGGGAGGAATTTTTTGAAACACACCATGAAATTGCGCTCGGGGGCGACCATTCCGCAGATCACCCTGATCGAGGCAGAGCAAAAGCACTATCTTACGCGCGGAATTCTGACCAAGATGCATCTGATGCCCGCGGGCGATCCGATCGCATACGATGAAAACACGGACGGAAGCATTACATATTTTTTCGACCCGTCCCGTGTTGTGGAGGCTCCGCCCGAGCTTTGGTATATGCCGAGCGTCAAGACCGAAACAGTGGTGACGGAAAGCGGCGTTACCGTTCGCCGCATGAGCACCAAGCAAGCCGCCGCCTGCGGATATTACAGCAAGGAGCGACTTGATCAGATGAATTACGACGTCATTGAGGAGCCCGTTGCGTATACGCTCCGCAATGACAAAAGCGTCCTTTATTTTTACGACAAAAAGACTGCTGTACGCCGTCCGCTGATGTGCGTGGAGTGCGGCAAGGATATTCGCTATCGCCGCAAGCTTTGCAAAAGCTGCTTTGATGCGGATCTTGCGATCAGACGCGCCGAGGGTGACGCGCACAGAAATGAATTTTACGGTATGCAGCGCAAAAAGGTTCTGTTTTTTGACCTGGAGCTGACGGGCGTCTATCATCATGACGAGATCCTGTCGGTTTCGATCGTGGACGGAACGGGAGAGGTGATCATGGACACCCTGGTCAAGCCCGCGAGAAAGAGAAAGTGGAAGCAGACCGAGAAGATCCACGGCATCACGCCCGATATGGTCGCTGACGCCCCATCTCTTGCCGAGCTGACGCCCCGCATCAAGGAGATCTTCGACGCGGCTGATATCCTGATCGCTTACGGTATTTCCACCGATTACAGTCATATCAAGGAGATCTACGATACCGAGCAGGAAAAGGAAGCGCTTCACAGAAAGGCGCGTTGCGCGGCGAACGAGTTCGTCCGTTTTCAGGCAGAGCATTATCCCGACATGGTCCACGCATCCTTGAGTGATGCGATGGAGCGATTGGAAATCGCATGGGACGGTGTGGCACACACCTCGATCGCGGATACGATCGGATGCGCCAAGGTTTGGGAGAAGCTGTTCCCGCATTATTACGTGGATTGAGGAGCGGACATGGACAAGCATTTTTTCGGACTGGATCAGATCAGCGCGCATGATGAGAATGCGGCGTATCTGACCACGGTGCACAATGAAGCGGAATTGAGCATTCTGCGCAGCATCCTCGATGCCGAGGAGATCCCTTACGCCGTTCGTGAAAGAGGAAGCGGAAGCGTTGTCAAGATCGTGATGGGGTATTCGATGTACGGCAGTGACGTATTCGTTCCCAAGGCGATGGAAGAAAAGGCAAAGGAGCTTCTGGACGCGTTTGTCAACGGTGAGATCGTTGAGGATGAGGAATGTGAAGGCGTCGAGGACGATGAGGTTTAAGAGGACACGGATATGAAAGAAATTTTGCTTTGCAAATACGGAGAGATCGTTCTCAAGGGCGCAAACCGCCGTTATTTTGAGGATTCTCTTTGCAAGACGCTTCGCTTTCGGGCGAAGCATTACGGAAGCTTCAACATCACGCGCTCGCAAAGTACGCTTGTGATTGAGCCGTTGGATGACGGAGCGGATATTGACGGAATGTTTGAGACGGCGTCCAAGGTGTTCGGCATCGTCGGCATCAGCCGTTGCGCGGTGTGCGAGAAGAACATGGACGAGATCGAACGTACGGTGTTGGATTACATTCCGCAGTTTTTGACCGATAAAAAGACCTTCAAGGTCGAGGCAAAACGCTCGGATAAGCAATTTCCCTTGGGCTCGATCGAGATCGCGCGCGAGGTCGGAGGCGTGGTGCTTTCCGCGCTGCCGCATTTGAGGGTGGACGTCCATCATCCCGAGATCGTGGTGCACGTGGAGATCCGCGAGCATAAGGCGTTCATTCATGCGGGGCAGTTCAAGGGCGCGGGCGGTATTCCCGTCGGCACGAACGGCAAGGGCATGCTTCTGCTCTCGGGCGGAATCGACTCTCCCGTGGCGGGCTACATGATCGCAAAGCGCGGAGTGTTGCTCGAGGCGGTGCATTTTGAGTCCTTCCCCTATACGAGCGAGCGGGCAAGGGAGAAGGTCTTTGAATTGGCGCGTCTGATCGCGCAATACACGGGCTCGTTCAATCTGCACGTGGTTTCTCTGACGCATATTCAGGAGGAGCTGGTGAAGAATTGCGAGGAGGATTACTTTACCCTGATCCTTCGCCGCTATATGATGGCGATCGCGGACAGACTGGCAAAGAAAAACGGCTGCGGAGGCTTGATCACGGGTGAAAGTCTGGGTCAGGTCGCATCGCAGACCATGCAGGCGATCGGCGTGACCGACCCGATGACGACGCTTCCCGTGTTCCGTCCCTGTATCGGAATGGACAAGGAAGAGATCATTCAGGTTGCGCGCAAGATCAACACGTTTGAGACGTCCATTCAACCCTACGAGGATTGCTGTACGGTATTCACGCCCAAGCACCCCAGAACACGTCCCGAGCTTGCCAAGGTGCAGGCGCAGCAGGACCGTTTGGATTTTGAGGCACTTGTGCAGGAAGCGTTGGACGGCGCGTACGTAGAGCGCATCCGCGCGGAATTTTAAAGGACAGGCAACGGAATTTTTTTCGACTGACAGCCGATTTGAAATTGACGATTGATGCTTTGCCGTCGGGGACGGCAAAGGGAAAGGAAGATACATATATGGCAGAATTTTTAACTGCAAAGGACAGACGGACGCATTATTGCGGTACCGTGACCGAGAAGGACATCGGCGCAGACGTATGCGTCATGGGTTGGGTACAGAGACAGAGAGACCTTGGCGCGTTGATCTTCATTGATCTGCGCGACCGTACGGGCATTGTTCAGCTCGCGTTTGACGATGCGACCGATAAGGAGATTTTTGATAAGGCGTTTGGCATTCGCGCGGAGTACGTGCTTGCCGTACACGGAACGGTCCGTCCCAGAGGGGAAGGGGCGATCAACCCCAATATTCCCACGGGACAGGTTGAGATCTTCGTCAAGGAGCTGAAGATCCTCTCCGCCGCGCAGACACCTCCGTTTGAGGTTTCCGACGCGAAGAAGGTCAAGGACGAAACGGCACTGAAGTACCGCTATCTTGATCTGCGCCGTCCCTCCATGCAGAGAAATATTCTCATGCGCCATCAGATCGCGAAGGTGGCGAGAGAATATTACTACGAAAACGGCTTCCTCGAGATCGAGACTCCGATGATGATCAAGTCCACGCCCGAGGGCGCGCGTGACTATCTTGTTCCCAGCCGTATTCACAAGGGAAGCTTCTATGCGCTTCCGCAGTCTCCCCAGATCTATAAGCAGCTTCTGATGCTGTCGGGCTACGACCGCTATATTCAGCTTGCGCGTTGCTTCCGCGACGAGGACCTTCGCGCCGACCGTCAGCCCGAATTTACGCAGATCGACCTGGAGATGTCCTTTGCAACGCAGGAGGACGTCATGGCGATGAACGAGGGCTTTATCAAGCGCGTGTTCAAGGAAGTGCTGAACGTGGATATTCCGACTCCCATGCAACGCATCACCTTTGCGGACGCGATGAACCGCTTTGGAACCGATAAGCCCGATACCCGCTTCGGTATGGAGATCAACGACCTGAGCGACACCGTCAAGAATTGCGGCTTCTCGGTCTTTACCTCTGCGATTGCGGACGGCGGAAGTGTTCGTTGCA
>JAZNXP010000195.1:0-12424 GCA_045593965.1 Eubacteriales bacterium
TGGAGGTGTTTGGAGAGCGGGTACAGGCAGTGCGATGGAATATATTTTAAGTGCCAGAGAATGTCCCGCAACTGCGGACGGCAGACTCTCCGGCGCTCCATACGGATGTAGCTTCTCCCCTTCCATCACAACGAAATTGAAAGGTCCTCTTTCCGTGATCCAATCCTTCACCAAATACGATATGCGAAAGATCTGCAACGGCGGACCTTTGACAATGGAAATTCATGACAGTGTATTCCGCAACGAGATCGGTGAGAAGAAGGTGGCACAGCTGGTACGTCTTTTCGTTGAGCTTGGTGGGCATCAGCTCCAATTGAATTCGATCAACCGCGACGTGCTTCCGGATGCGCAAGCGCACCCGGAAAACTATCCCAATCTGATCGTTCGCGTTTGGGGCTGGAGCGGATATTTCTGTGAGCTTGACAAGGAATATCAGGATCATATCATTCGCCGAACCGAATTTATAGCCTAACAAACAGAAAAGAATATGCGTGACGTCTTTTTTGACAGTCACGCATATTCTTTTATGAGAACCATCCTCTTTTATGCTTTTGGCGACCGCAGGAACAGCAAGAGAGCTCCTGCGGAGATAGCTTGACTAATATTGTATCCTCACCAAAGCATTCTACACAATGCCACGGGATCACAAGATCGTCTTCCTTGCCAAATCCGAGAAATCCACCGCTTCCCGAAATGACCAACGCAAGAATTCGGGCATCGTCCTTATCAAATTCAAAATCGGTCGCGCATCCGAGTCGCGTTCCGTCACATAAATTGATGATTTCGAGTTTCCGTAAATCTGCCGTACTGCACCGTTTCATTCAGATCCCCTTTCGCAGCCGCGTAAATCGGGTCAAACCGTTCGGCTACGCTTTCAGTATATGCGATCACTTGGATGTCCGATGAGAAAAGAAACCGATAAAAAAGCGAGATACAAAGAAAAGTGCGATGGGGATCGGTAGCGAAGAAACGGAAAGGATGCTCCAAGCTCCAAGTCCCGTCACGCTCGAAAGGATCGGAAAGCATACGGACAGCACGGTCAGAAGAAGGAACGAAAGCACGAATATTGCGATCGGTAACCAACCTCTGTGCCAAATCGGCATTTTCATACGAAGAATCGTTTCCGTAAACAAAATCAATTCCAACAAAACATACGAGACTGTTATCAACGAACTCGAGCACTCGAAAGACATTACATTGCATAAATGCAGAATAAAGCAATATAAAACACTTCCGAAGGCAGCGATCGCGGTTGGCAGCCAGATCTGACGATCCAAAATCAGTCTTTCGACCGCACCGGAATCGAAGGAGATCCATTTGCGCAATCTGTTTTGCGGTATTGGAAGAGTCAAAACAGCGGAAAGCATCGCAAGGGGGAATAAAAATCCGCCAATCAGGATCTGGAACGCATTCATTGCGCCAACCCCTGCGAAAACGGTCGAAAAAAGTGTGAAAAGAACGCAAAGAAGCTGGGATATGATCATCAGGGGCAAAAGGATGGAGCGAACGCGTACACGTGCGGCACGCGAGCTTGCGATCGCTTGGGAAAGAGCAAACACTCCCCCACCCATTTTTTGCGCGCGAGCGACCAACACGTCTGCCGAGCGACGCATGGTTTGGGAGCAACGCTCGCTCTCGGGCAGCCCATCTTCTTGAATATCATCTTCCATAGATCCGCTTTCAAAGAAGCGCGTATGATAAAGCATTCCGTCGCAGGCGATCGAGAGTGTTGCGTGTTTCATCAACGCAAAATCAGCGACCGTATTGCCCATAACAGCAATTCGACTGCCTTTTTTTCTCATTTCAAGCATCAGAGCAAGGATCTCTTTTCCGGAAAATCCAACCAGAACGCGATATTTCAAAACGCAATCAGACAAAGGGATTTGATGTTGAATGCTTTCGCTTTTCAAAATCGTATGCTCCCAAAGTCCAAGAGATCTCATATAAAGCTTGGTACGCTGATCCTCCTGTGGGAGGAAAAAGGTTGTGCGCACTTGACTTTGCTTCAGCTCCTCGATCACAGACGGCAACGTTTTTTGCATCTGCTCCCGAATTGCCAAAGCACCGAGAAAGACCATTCTTCCATCCACATCACGGATCGCCGTGATCACACGGCAACCATCAGCCCTCGCAGAATGATAAAACGTATCCAACCGTTCTCTCATAGAAGGACTCATTGCGCAGATCGAGCCGTTGCTTTCATAAGCAGGACAAGTATTCCATTTCCCTGCTTCTTCATAAAAACGAATGCGGTACGATCCAAGCTTGCTTTGTACCTCCAACAGCTTTTGAGGGGCATTGACGTCGGAAAGCAAAACCACTTGCTTGATCCGCACGCGCATTGCTTCCACGTCAAAGGAAGAAGCATCGATCAGCTCGCGGCACAATTCGCTGTCATCGATCCGAGGAAGGATGAAGTCCTTTTCCAATTCTCGACTGACCGCGCTGGAAAGTAACAAAAACGCCTCGCACGTCGGTTGCAAAGAAAAATAGGACTCGTTCCTGTCAAGACGTATTTCGCCGTTCCCAAGCGCGCAACGGTGCAAATGCGGTTTCCCGTCCGAGGATCCGCAGGTTCCAAGCACAAACACATCTGTTATCGAGGAAAGACGGTCCAATGCACGCGCAGATTTGATCACCGCACGGTTTACTTTCGGTGTTTGCTGAAAGCATTCTCTCCGCGCACGCAAAGAAGCAAAGTGAAAATAAGTTTCCAGCAATGCGGGCGATGCCACTCCAAGCATTGCGCTCAAAGACGCAAACAACGCGATCAATGTCCTTCCGGACGGAAGCAAAACGATTCCGATCAAGGTCAAAGGCAAGATCAATACTAACAGAAGCATGCCGTAAAGCTTCAAGAATGGGGATAGGGTTGAGAGATTTCCTTTTTCGTTTCTTTTTGACTCTGCGGGAACAGAAAAAAGCTTCATCGCACCCAAAAACGTATCCTTGCCAATGGCAACGGCGATCGCGATCACGGTTCCCTGTACGATCCGCGAACCGCCGTAGAGCATATTCACAAATGCAGGGGGGACGTCTTCCGTGCCGTATCCGTAAACAAAATCCGCGCGTTTGGGCAATTCTATCCAACGTTCGTTTCCGTCATCGTCGGGCATCAGGGTATGAACGGTTAAATGCTGCGCGGAAAGAAGACGGCAATCACACGGAACAATGTCTCCTGCCTTCAATAGCAGGATGTCACCGATCACGGTCTCGCGTGCGGAGATCTGAATCCGTTTTCCGTCTCGGATCACTGAAATCCACGGAATGCGGTATTTATCAATTTGCGCTTCGATCTGCCTCTCGCTGTGGAGTGTTCGGATAAAGAAAAATGCACCGATCGCGATACAAAGCAAGGAGCAAATGCCGATCGCTTCCTCGGAAAAGCACATGGACAGAATGCATGCGCCAAGCAGAATCCAAAGTGAAGCGTCGGTCATCAAGCGGTTCCATAAGCTTGTACCGTGCGGTGCGGGATGATCAAACAGTGTGTTCTTTCCGTACTTTCTGGAACGCGAACGAACCGCCTTGCGGTTCAGTCCGCAGGCGGCGTTCGTATGCAGTTCGGAAATGACGTCTTCAGCCGTCATTCGATGCCATTTTAAATTTGGGTATTCCATGAACAGCCTTTTCCATCGATTGCATCAAAGACAGTTGATCTTGAATCCGTTCTCGTCAGCGTCGATCTTTGCAACCGAATATTCTTTTTTATAATCGGCAATGAGCATGCTTGCAAAAGGATCCTCGATCTCTTTTTGAATATAGCGGCGCATATTGCGAGCACCGTATTTTCTCGAGAAGGAGCATTTTGCGATGCGTTCAAGCGCTTGCTCCGTATAGGTTAAGACAATGCCCTTTTCCTCCAGCGCAAGCTTCAGCTCCTTCATCATGATCTCGGCGATCTTGACAAAATCGGCTTCATCCAGTGAGCGGAAGGTGATGATCTCGTCCACGCGATTCAAAAATTCGGGACGAAGGAAGCCCTCCAGTGCCTTTTGCGTTTTGCTATCCTCGGATTTTGTTCCGTCGGAAGCAAATCCGACCAGGGATGCCGAACGGTCAGAGCCTGCATTGGTGGTCATAATGATCACCGTGTTTTCAAAATTGACCGTTTTTCCGCGCGCGTCGGTAATTCTTCCGTCATCAAGAATCTGAAGAAGAATGTTCAAAACGTCGGGATGTGCCTTTTCGATCTCATCAAAGAGCACGATCGAATACGGACGGCGGCGGATCTTTTCCGTCAGCTGTCCCGCTTCGTCATAGCCAACGTATCCGGGAGGCGCTCCGATGATACGGGAGACGGAATGTTTTTCCATAAATTCGGACATATCCAAGCGGATCAAGGTCTCGGGGGAATGAAACAAATCATTTGCCAGAGTCTTGACAAGCTCGGTTTTTCCCACGCCTGTTGGTCCTGCGAAAATAAAGGAAACAGGTTTTCTTTTGTAAGCGATCCCCGCACGGTTGCGCTTGATCGCTCTTGAAACAGCAGAGATCGCCTCGTCCTGACCGATGATACGCTCCTTCAGTCTGGATTCCAGCTTATCGATCTGTTCAAATTCGTTTTCCGTGATGCTTGTTGCGGGAATTCCCGTCCAAAGCTCGATCACGTTCGCGATGTCCTGCTCGGTCAGTGCGACCTGCTTGGATTCGGGCTCCAGAACCTCCAGACGCGCCGAAAGACGAAGCTCCTCGGATTGAATTCTGGTGATCTCCTCATAGCGGTGCTGCTCTGCCGCTTCATTGCCCGCGATCTCATTTTCCAAATCCTCACGTTTGGTTTTCAGCTCCAAAAGCTTATCCCGAATCTCATAGGATTCATTGATCGGCGCGGATGACAAAGACAGCGCCGATGCCGCCTCATCCAAAAGATCGATGGCTTTGTCGGGAAGATAACGATCGGTAATATGACGCTCGGAAAGCACAACCACACGGCGCAAAAGCGCGTCGGGGATCAGAATACCGTGAAAATCCTCATAGTAATGCTTGATCCCTTGCAGCATCTCGATGCTTTCCTCAACGGAAGGCTCGTTGACGGTTACGGGCTGGAAGCGACGCTCCAGAGCGGTATCCTTTTCGATATATTTGCGATACTCGTTCAGCGTTGTGGCTCCGATGATCTGTACCTCGCCTCGGGAAAGCGCGGGCTTGAGGATATTTGCCGCGTTAACGCTTCCCTCTGCCTCTCCGGTACCGACGATATTGTGGACCTCATCGATCACGAGGATCGCATTTCCAACCTCGCGCACCTCGTTGAGAAGACCGAGAATACGCGATTCGAATTGCCCTCTGAACTGTGTTCCCGCGACCAAAGCGGTCATATCGACCAGATAGACCTCTTTTCCGCGAAGCTTATACGGAACGTTTCCTTCCGCGATGCGACAGGCAAGTGCTTCCGCGATCGCGGTCTTACCGACTCCGGGTTCACCGATCAGACACGGATTGTTCTTTTGTCTGCGGCAAAGGATCTGGATCACGCGGGAAAGCTCGTTGTTTCTTCCGATGATACGGTCCAGCTTGCCCTCGCGTGCATATTGCGTCAGATTGCGGCTGTACATGGGCAAGAATTTGAGTTTTTTCTCTTCCTTCTTCCCTTTTTTGCGATTTTTCTCCTGTTGCTTCGGCTCGGGATCAACGGGAACGACGTTTCCGTTTTCCTCCTCTTCCTTTTTGGGGATCAGACCGACGTCGCGAAACAGCTTCGGAAGATCGATTGCGGGAGCACCGCCGTCCTCGTTGTCATCACAGTCGGACGGCGTTTCCGTATTTTCCATCATTGCATTCAGCTCGTCCTCTGCATTTGCGAGCTGATCGGCAGAAATCCCGAACTGGTTCATCACGTTGCCCATGATGTTATCCACGGGGACGCCCATGTCCTTGGCACATTTGAGGCACAGTCCCTTGCTGGATTTCTCACCGTTTTCCATTTTTGTAACAAATATCACTGCCATACGCTTATGGCATTGAGAACACATGACCATAATGTTTCTATCCGATTTTCCTCGGACCCTTTCTTTGATTCAAATCGGATGTGTTGAAATTATCCGATCAAATTGTTCAGAAGTAAGCTTCCGATGTCAAAGATCTTCAAGAATCCGAGCAAAGCGGAGTCACCGAAGAAGCGAATGACAACAGAATTGGTATAAATTTCGGAATTTGCGAAGAAGAGCTTCATGATCGAGGAGACCATGAACAGTACCATTACGGCAAGAAGCACGCCCCAGATTCCGCCGAGGATCTTATTGACGCGATCAAGCAACGTGATGTTTTCAACGACGGCATCCAGAATTTTGGAGAGGAAGAAGAGTCCTACCAAAGCCAAAACGAATACCAGGACGTAAGCGATGATATTAGAGATCAAGGAAGCGATCGGTGCGGAGAGCGCATCGGTCACCGTATTCACCCATTCTTCACCCGACGTACCGATCTGGGCGATCTTGTTTTGGAGCTCTTCCGTGCGCAAAAAAGCGGGGATCTGCTCCATTGCCTGCGCAGGATCGATCTGTCCTGCGGTTTCCATATAGATACTGTTGACGCTTTCATACATTGAATTGTGCACCATACTTCCGATAAATCCGTTGCAAAGCAAGGACGCGACGTGACCGCCGATGAAATAGGTCAGCAGCACGGCGATCAAAAGGCTGAAGGTACGGATCATCATCTTCAAAAATCCGCGGTAGATGCACACCAGAATGATCACAAGTCCGATGGCAACAAAAATCAAGTCAGCAATTACGTTTCCCATAAAAGTGTCTCCTTTTTTTAATATTGGGGTTTAAAAGTAGAAATATACCGCTTTTTGCGGAGAGCAAAGAAGAATCTCGTTTTCATTTACGGCAAGAAGAACGCGTTCCTCCGTATTGGTCTGCAATACACGGTCTTCCTTGTTTTTTTGGGAGGAAATCTGCCGAATGCCTCCCGAAAACAGGACATATACCGTTTCACCGCTTTGCGCGATCTGATCGGCGGCTTCGGGTACTGTTTTATTATACAACATATTTCCTGTTTTGTCAAATGAAATTACAGTGTTTTTTTCTGAAATTCCCGTTCCGTCCAAGCAAATCGCCGCTCCGTTTTGCGTCAGATCAGCACAACGCAGACTTTTTCCTTCGAAGGAATAGCGGTTCTGCAAGCTCCCGTCATGTTTGAGAAAGTAAATTCCGCTTCCGCAAAGCGCAATCAGATTTGATCCGTCGGAAAATTGACAGTCGATTCCGATCGACGTTCCGAGAGATACCTTGGAGCCTTCCGTCGGCTTTTTCATTTCATAGATCTCAAGCTCGCTCGCAAAAGCCCCTCCGCTGACGGTGGACGACAGGATCGCAAGCGCAGTTCCCTTTTCATTGATATCCACGTCCATGACGTAGGCGTTTTTATGATAACGGTTCAGTAGCTCAAAGCGATCGTTATAGAGGGAGACCACCGATGTATAGGACTCGGACGAGGTGACCAAGGCATACGTTCCGCAATCTGAAACCGTCGCAAATTGGATCGGATGATCGGTTGAGCCCGCGTATATCTGATTATAAAAATTATAAACGGAATACCTCGTTCCGCCCGATTCGTAAACCAGAAGATATTTCCCCGATCCGACGGCGATGGGATGGCGGTAATGATCAATGAGCTTGCTGACGGTTTGACGTCCCGTTGCGGAAAAAATGGTCACGGAACGGTTCCCCGCCACGGCAAGACCGTTGCGATAGAGTGCGAAGCTTTGTTCCTCGTTGGTTGAATAGGTCACGTGATCGGCATCCGTCAGATCCACCCTTTCGGCAGATGCGTTCAGATCCTTGAAAAAATAATAAAAATTACGGTACGTGATCAATTCGGTATTGCTCAAAAAAGAAAGGACGATAAAGACGAACAAAGAGACAAACAGAACAACTTGCGCATAACCGAAACGCACGGAGACCGATTCATAGTATTCGTTTCGCTCCTTCTCGACGTTCAAAGTCGGAGAATCGGTCACGGATCTTGATCCTTTGAACCATGATATCAGTCTGTTCTTCATGCTTACCTCCCTTCTGAAAAAAGGTTATTGTCATAGATCACACGGTTCAGGTATAAACCGCATGCGGGTAAGGTCGTTCCCGCTTTGGTGCGGTCGCGCTCGGCGGTGATCCTTACGACGTCCTCAACGCTCAATTTCTTTTGTCCTACGGCCAGCAAGGTTCCTGCCAAAATTCGAACCATGTTATAGAGAAAGCCGTTTGCCGCAACACGGAACAGGATCACGTCTCCGTTCCGTTCTATCTCGGCACGTGTCAGAGTTCTTACCGTATCCGTAACCTTGGAGCCCTGCGCCATGTAGGAAGCGAAATCCTTTGTTCCCAAAAGCGTTTTCGCTGCCGCTTGCATCAGCCGCAGCCCCTCTTCGTCAATCGGCTTCGGAACGTGCAAGGAGCGTCCTTCCTCAAACGGACTGCGCAGAGCGCGATTATAAAAGCGGTATAGATATTCTTTTTCCTTGACGTCATAGCGCGGATGAAAATCCTCCTTGACCCATTTGGCGTCAAATACGCAAATGTCTGACGGAAGATGTGCCGAGAGAGCCATGGGGATCCTCTCAAGCGGTGTTTGCGTCTTTAGCACATCGGTTCCTTTTTTGGAAACGGTTGCGCAAAATTCATTGGCGTGAACGCCGCTGTCGGTGCGACTGCAACCAACGACGTCACAGTCATAGCCGAATAATTCCTTGGCGGCTTCATTCAGCTTTTGCTGAATGCTGATCCCGTTCGGTTGCACCTGATAGCCGCAATAGTTGGTGCCAAGATAACTGATCTTAATAAAAAGCTTCATGTTTTCCCTCAATTCATCGTGTATCCGATACCGATGCGGTTCAGGAAAAAGATGCCGACGCCAAATCCGATTACCAAGAGCATCAGGATCCAATCCGATGCGCGGAAGCGGAGCACTCTGAGCTGTGTTCTGCCCTTTCCGCTGTTATAGCACCGACATTCCATCGCAGATGCCAATTCAAACGCGCGGTTGAAAGCGGAAACGAACAAAGGAACGAGAATTGGAACCAATGCTTTGGCGCGCTTGAGCAAGCTTCCCGAGGTAAAATCTGCACCGCGTGCCTTTTGCGCGTTCATGATCTTTTCGGTCTCCTCGGATAACGTGGGAATGAAGCGCAGGGCGATCGACATCATCATCGCAAAATCATGCACGGGCACCTTGATCAGCTTCAAGGGAGAAAGCAAGCTCTCCAATGCATAGGTCAAGGCGATCGGTGTAGTCGTGTAAGTCAAAAAGATACCGCTTCCGATGATCAGGACGGAAATGCGCAAAACCATGAACAACGCTCTCCAAAGCCCTTCCGCATAGATCTTGATCGCCCAGCTTTCGGGTGTGATCAGGACCTCACCCTTGGTTGCAAAAATATTGATTGCCGATGTGAATACAACGATAAACAGGATCGCGCGCAAGGAACGCAATACAGTCCCCAGCGGAATGCGGCTCACCGCAACCAAAAGGATCGCGGAAACCACCAATGCCGCAAAAGCGACCGCGCTTTTGCAAAGGAACGTCAACACGATATACAAAACCGTAAGAATGACCTTCGTTCTCGGGTCGAGACGGTGGATGACCGACTCGGCGGGATAATACTGTCCAAAGGAAATGCCCTTCATCACTCGGTCATCTCCTTTCCCGATCGGAATGCTTCTCGAACTGCTTTGACGGCATCCTCGACCGTATAGAGATTTTCGGGCACGGGAAGTCCCGCTTTTTTCAAAAGTGACATCATCTGCGTGATCTGCGGAATGTCAAGTCCGCTATCAGACAGCTCCGTCAGGTGCGAAAAGATCTCCTGTCTCGTTCCCTGCATGCAGACCTTGGAATGGTTCATCACGATGATCTCATCGCAATACCGCGCCATATCCTCCATGCTGTGACTGACGATCAAAACGGTCGATCCTGTGCTTTTTTGATATGCACAGATGCGGTCGAAGATCTGATTTCTTCCTCTCGGATCGAGTCCCGCCGCGGGCTCATCCAAAACCAATACCTCGGGACGCATGGCAATGATACCTGCCAGAGCGACACGCCTTTTTTGTCCGCCCGATAGATCGAACGGGGATTGATCCTTCAGGGATACATCCAGACCGACAAACTCCATTGCTTCCTCAACGCGGACGCGGATCTCTTCCTCGGAAAGTCCCATATTATTGGGACCGAACGCGATATCCTTGAAAACCGTTTCCTCAAAAAGCTGATATTCGGGATATTGCATCACAAGACCGACGCGGAAGCAGAGGCTTTTCCGCAAGGCTTCAAGCTTCTTGCGAATCTCTTTTTTGGCTCCCCTTTTGGAAAGCGACTGATATTCGGGTAGATTTTTCCATTCCTCAAAGACGTCCTCAAGACGTGCATGAATATCGATGCCGTCAAGCAAGACCTTCCCCGAGGTTGGGGCTGCCAATCCGTTCAATAATTGCATCATCGTGGATTTTCCCGAGCCCGTATGCCCGATGATGCCCGTAATCAGTCCGTTTTTCACCGTAAGGTCAATCCCGTCGAGCGCAACGTGCTCAAACGGCGTACCTTGACTGTATACAAAACGGACGTTTTCTAATTTGATCTTATCCATTCGTATTCCTTATATCTCTTTTTTATCACTCTGCCGACGGTATGCGTCTGCGATCAGGGCGACGCAATCCGCAAGCGTCGAAATGCGTTCACCCGGGATCTCAATGCCGCTTTCACGCAACGTGTGAAGCAGCTCCGTGCATTGCGGAACGGCAAGTCCGACCTTATAAAGCAATTCCTTTTGCGCAAACACCTCGTTTGGCGTTCCGTCCAATAACAGCAGCCCGTCATTGATCACAAGCACTCGATCCGCTTCTGCTGCTTCATTCATGTAATGCGTGATATTCAGGATCGTGATCCCGAAATCCCGATTGAGCATCCGAAGCGTTTCAAGGACCTCTTTTCGTCCGTTTGGATCGAGCATCGCAGTCGATTCGTCAAAAATAATGCAGCTCGGTCGCATCGCCAAAACGCCCGCAATGGCAACGCGTTGCTTCTGTCCTCCCGAAAGACGGTGCGGCTCATGCTGCGCGTATTCCAGCATGTCAACCGCCTTGAGCGCATCATCCACGCGCTGTCTCAATTCCTCCTGCGGCACACCCAGATTTTCAGGTCCGAACGCTACGTCCTCCTCAACAATGGTAGCAACAAGCTGATTATCGGGATTTTGAAAGACCATTCCAACCTTGCGGCGAAGCTGCAAAAGCTCCTTATCGTCAATCTCTCTGCCCGTCAGCTCTGTCCCGTCGATCACAAGCGTTCCCGAGGACGGCTCCAGGATCAAATTCAAAAGCTTGGCAAAGGTGGATTTTCCCGAGCCGTTGTGTCCGAGGACCGCTACGTATTCTCCTTTTTTGATATCCACGGAAATTCCCTTGAGCGCGGGAAACTCCTTGTTTTCCGATTCATCCTTGTAAGAAAAACAAAGATTCTCCGTGTGAATATAAACTTCCGAGCACATTTTGATCGCTCCTTTATCACAAAAATCGTACGGTGTTATTGTTTCGCGTACCACCGTGAGCTTGCACCGCAGGGGAGAAATGCTCCCGTTTGTGTTACGCGCAAGCCAAGCTCGCCTGATTCGATGCATCCGCCAAAGCGTTGACGAACCTTCAATTCCAAAAGATAACTCATCGTCATGGGAGAAAGTCCTGTTGTGTAGGAATTGACCAGGAAAAACAGAGGACGGTCAGAAAGCAATTTTGAGGCAAGATCGATCAGCTCGTTGATGCTGTCCTCGAGCTTCCAGACTTCTCCGTTCGGACCTCTTCCGTAAGACGGGGGATCCATAATAATTCCGTCATAGGTGTTTCCTCTGCGGATTTCACGCTCCACAAATTTTTTGCAGTCGTCCACCAGATAGCGGATGGGGGCATCCGAAAGTCCCGACAGTGCCGCGTTCTCCTTTGCCTGTGCCACGATTCCCTTGGAAGCATCGACGTGCACGACCGAGGCTCCTGCGGATGCCGCGGCAACGGTTGCGCCACCGGTATAAGCAAAGAGGTTGAGCACCTTGATCGGTCTGTCTGCCTTGCGGATCAGATCGGAGAACCAATCCCAGTTTGCCGCTTGCTCGGGAAACAGCCCCGTATGCTTAAATCCCATCGGTCGCAAAACAAAGCGCAAAGAACCGTACTGAATATTCCATGATGCGGGAAGCTTGTTTTTGACCCAAGCGCCGCCGCCGCTGGAGGAGCGACGGTAAATTCCGTCCGCCTTCTTCCATGCGGGATGCTTTGCCACGCCCTTCCAGATGATCTGCGGATCGGGACGGATCAGGATCAGATCTCCCCACCGTTCAAGGCGTTCTCCGTCAGAAGTATCCAGCAATTCATAATCTTTCCAATTTTCTGAAAACCACATAGTGTTGTCCTTTACTTTTTCCGATTTTAAG
>JAZNXP010000196.1:0-2972 GCA_045593965.1 Eubacteriales bacterium
TGCGATAGCGCAAGGGCGTTTTTATATGACATTCGTTTGGCGACGACGGAGCTTGACGCATTTTTAGGGCGATGACTGTGTGTGCTTCTCCTTTCTAAGTCGGATCGTAGGCTTGTCGGACTGTGAGCCAAGGAGTTGCAACCTAGAGTTGTCTTCCTAAGACCGCTTGGCATCCGACTTTGCGATAGCGCAAGGGCGTTTTTATAGGACATTCGTTTGGCGACTACGGAGCTTGCCGCATTTTTACGGCGATGACTGTTTTTGCTTCTCCTTTCTTTTTAGTAATGATATATATTATAGCATCATATATGTTGCATTTCAAGAGAAACATTGGTGTTGCATGGTATAATCTATATATTGCACAAAAAAGCGGAAATAATTTCGCCGAGAAAGGAAACGTAGTTATGCAATTCTACCAAAGATTAAAGGACATTCGTGAGGATAAGGACAAAACGCAAGCGGACATTGCGGAATTACTTGGCACGACAAGACAACAATATGCCCGTTGGGAAGCAGGTGCGTGGCAAATGCCGATCGAGCATTATAAAACACTTTCTAAATACTATAATATTTCCATTGATTATCTTGCGGGATTGATCGAAACGCCGAGAAAACTATACTAAGGTGTGAGCCGCGTATGTCTTACCTACGGGGAACGTGCGAAAAGACTATCGTCCCACGTCCTATCCTGTGAGACAAAGCACTTTGCGGTAGCAACAACCATTTGCATCGCATCATCATATACCGTAGGGAACGGCATCCTCGACGTTCCGTGCGAGTTGAGTGTGATTTTATGTTTTGACGGACGGTTTTGAATGTCACTTTGCTACCATACTCCATCCGTTTCAATAATCCAAACGCCCTTGCGCTATCGCAAGGGCGTTTTTACTTTATATTATATCATCTCATATTTCGTTCGGATCTTTCCCGATCCCCATTGCCTCGTAAGCATAATCGCGCAGGAGCGGATGGAGCATGTGATAGACGTACTGGCAACCGCGCACCTGAGAGCCGAAGAAGATCGCGACCTCATTGGTGGGATCGACCACGGCGTAGCATCCGCCCGCACCGTCCCAGCCGAATTCACCGATCGCGGAACGGGCACGGGAGAAGAGGGGAGAGACGTGCGCACGGCAGCAAAGTCCAAAACCGTATCCGTAAAGTCGGGAGACTCCGAAGTCGGTCTTTGCGCTGTCGGGAAGCTGATTTTTTCCGAGCAGGGCAATGGTCTCGGGCTTGAGCAGGGAATAGCCGTCCTCGGTTCTGCCACCGTTTGCGAGAACGGTCATCAGGCGGATCTGATCGTTGACGGTGCTGTAAACGCCCGCGCCGCCGCAATCGTAGTTTTCGGAAAGGATGTAGTTATTGACGGGCTCCATTCTCTTCGGCTTCATAATGCCGTGAACGTAGGTGTACATTTCGGAAAGTCGGTCAGCCTTGTCGGCGGGAAGGTGATATCCCGTGTCCTTCATACCAAGCGGATCGAGCATGATGCGCTTGACGTAGTCCGCGAAGCGCTCTCCCGTCACCGCCTCCGCGACTGCGGCAAGGACGTCGTGGGAGAGACAGTACTGATAATGCGTCCCGGGCTCATAGACCAACGGATTTTTTGCCATCGCGCTGACTGCTTCCATGGTCGTAAAGCGTGGATTTTGCTCACGCAGGTCGGTGATCGGCTTCATGAGCAGATCGTAGTTCATGCCGCAGGTCATGGAGAAGAGCTGACGTACCGTCATCGTTCCCGTGTACGGCTCGACCGTTCCGTCCGCGCGGCGAATGGTGAGGCTTGCAAACGCGGGGAGATACTCGGATACGGGCGCATCGAGCTTCAGGCGTCCTTCCTCCACGAGCCGCATGCAGGAAACGCAGGTCGTGATCTTGGAAATGGAAAATATCCAGTAAATATCGTTTTCGGTCACGGGCTTGGTTCCGGCTTCGTCCGAAAAGCCCACGCATTTGCGGTAGACGAGCTTTCCCTTATGTGTAACTGCCAGCTCGGTCGCGGGGAGACCGTAGGCGGGCATATTGTTCATCAAAGCGTCCAATTTTTGAAAATTCATGAAAAATCCTTCCTTTTATCATAGTAGATAACGCATAACCAAACGCCGAAGAACGGCTTTGCTATGATTATAACACTCCTATTTGGCATTGTCAACAAAAAATCAAAAATATATTTTTCTTCAAGCGAAGCAAAAACAAAGAAATTTTATAAAAAATGGAAAAAACATCTTGACAAACGACAAAAAGTGTGCTAAAATAGTAAACTGCATTATAATCGCTCGTATTGTGTTCGGACATTGAAGAATTGTGAATTTGTAGGGTAGCAAATTGCACAACTCAAGGAAGGACAGAGCGAAGGAAAGTTTCCTGTTTTATCAATTCTTTGAATGGAGTGATTGAATTAATGATCAATGTAAAAGATCAAAAGCTTGGTCAAAACATCAGAAAGAGCTTTGCAAGAACTCGGTTTGATTACCCGTTGCCGAATCTGGTCGAGATCCAGACGAAGTCCTACGAGTGGTTCAAGAACGAGGGCTTGATGGAGGTTCTTCGTGATGCGTCGCCGATTACTGACTATTCGGGCAATCTGGTGATCGAGTTTATTTCCTATACGCTGGACGATCAGCACCCCAAATATCCTGTTGAGGAGTGCAAGGAGCGCGATGTCAACTACGCCGCACCCTTGAAGGTCAACGTTCGCCTGACCAATAAGCAGACCGGTGAAGTGAAGCAGTCGGATATCTTTATGGGTGAATTCCCGCTGATGACCGAGAACGGTACCTTTGTGATCAACGGTGCCGAGCGTGTTATCGTATCCCAGATCGTTCGTTCGCCCGGTATGTATTACGGCTCTGCGATCGACAAGACCGGTCGCAAGACGTTCGACGCTACCGTGATCCCGTATCGCGGCGCGTGGTTGGAGTACGAGATCGATCAGACGGGTGTCATCTACGTCCGCATCGATAAGAACC
>JAZNXP010000197.1:0-2894 GCA_045593965.1 Eubacteriales bacterium
TGGATGATTTACAAGATCGCACCTTGATTTATTTGCTAAAGTGTGATGATTTACTTCAAATAACAGCATACAAAAGTCCGAGCCGCTTCTTTTTGGGAAGTCAGCTCGGATTTTGTTTTTATATTTCCGCATTCTTGATCCGCTTTTTCATTTTTCGCAGATCCTTCAGCATTTTCCAAGTATCTCGGATGATGCGCACCTTGGATTCTCCGTGATTGATCACGCGGACCGGGATCTCGCGGATCGTCATTCCCATCTTGACCGCCCATAGGATCGCCTCAAAGTCAAATGCAAAGCCGTTGACCTCGCACCTTGGGAAGATATTCTCTGCCGCCTCTCCAGAGAATGCCTTACAGCCGCATTGGGAGTCTGACAGCTGAAAGCCGCCCGCCCAGCACAGCACCTTGATGTACACGCGCGACGCAACACGGCGGATAAAGGTATATCCCTCGTATCCGTCTTTTTTGAGATTGCGGGAACCGATCACAAGGTGCGTTCCTTCATGCTCCTCAAATTCCTTCGCGACCTGCTCGATCACGTCCGTTCCGTATGCCAGATCGGCATCCGTGAACATGCGGACGTCGCCCGTCGCCTTCAGCATGGCATAACGAACCGCGTAGCCCTTCCCCTTGTTTCCGTCATAGCCGATCACCTCAACGTTCGGCAGATTCAGCGACCTTACGGTATCTCCGCAGCCGTCCGAGCTTCCGTCGTCGCAAAACAGGATCTCATAATCATCAAAATGCGCAGACATATAGTCCGAGAGCGTTTTTGCGGTTTGTGCGATCACACGGTTTTCATTGTACATGGGAATGCAGATGGAAATTTTCATTGTCTTTTGCCCTTTCTGAAAAGGAAAATGTCAAATACAAGCTCTGTTGTCAGAGTTTCTGTTTTTTCAAGCTTTGCTTTGTCCGCAGGGGACGTGCGCCAATAGTAAGGTGTCATCGAAAACAAGGCCTCGATCTGCTCCCTTCCTTCTACGGTGACGGTTGAGGTCAGCGTTTCCTTGCGGATCAGCTCCATGCTCCTCGGAAGATCCTCACGCCCGACGTTCAGATACGGATTTTCGTATAAGATCTCTTTAAGACCGAACAAATGCCGCTCTCCCGCGCCAACAAGGATCAGGTGTCCCCCATCCTTCAGCACGCGCAGGAATTCCTCCTCCGCGCACGGTGCGAACAGATTGGTCACGGCGTCGATACCGCTGCTTCGGATCGGCAAAGAGAACAAGCTCGCCACCGCGTAAGCGGCGGAAAGTCCCTTTGCCTTCGCGCTTTTTGCCGCCATATCGATCCCGTCCTTGGAAAGATCCACACCGAGAACGTCTCTCTCCGTTGCCATACGGTTGGTGTAATATCCCTCACCGCATCCTGCGTCAAGCACGCTCCTTGCGCCCAATTCGTCAAGCATCGCATTGATCCGATCGGACAAGGGCTGATAGTACCCCGCCTCCAAAAAGCTTCTGCGCGCACGGACGGCATCCTTGTTGTCTCCTTCTCCGGTATGTGTCCCACGAAGATTGAGGTATCCGCTCTTGGAAAAGTCAAAGCAATGTCGCCGCTCGCCTGCGCAATAACAGCTTTTTCCGCCTTCCTCACAGGAAAGCGTGCTTTGGCAATGGGGACAGTGCCAATATTTGATGATCTCCGAATTCAAACGTCATTCCTCCGTTGTATCTTGTTCTGTGATCGGAAGCTCAAACCAGAACGTTGAGCCCTTTCCGATCGTGCTTTGTACACCGTATGCCGCACCGTGAATATCCAGGATCTGACGGACAATGGAAAGTCCCAATCCTGTTCCGACCATCGCACGCTTGTGTACCTTGTCCACCTTATAGTAGCGTTCCCAAATATACGGAACCTCTTCCTGCGGAATGCCCTCTCCCGTATCGGTCACGGAGACGCGGACCCTTCCGCACATGACCGTCTGCTCCACGCGAACGGTCTTGTCCTCACCCGTATAGTTGATGGCATTATTGATCAGATTATACAACACCTGCAAGATCATCACGCGGTCAGCATACACCGTCGCTTCTCCTACTTTGACAACCGAGATCGTGTAGCCCTGATGCTTGGTAAAGGCTTCATATCTCCCCATGACCTCGCCAATGGCTTCGGTCATATCAAAGATCGAGTGCTTCGGCGTGACGTTTCCCGCCTGCATCTTGGAAAGATCCAGCAGATCGTTCACCAGCTCGGAAAGTCTTGTTGTTTCATCAATGATGACCTGAATGTTTTCGGGGGTGTTTTCCCCCGGGAGATCCCGCATGACCTCACCGTAGCCCTTGATCATCGTCAGCGGCGTGCGAAGATCGTGCGAAATATTCGCGATCAGCTCCTTTTGCAGCGTATCGGTCTTGGAAAGCTCCTCCGCGGCATAGTTCAGGCTCTGCGCCAGCTCACGCGTCTCGCGAAATCCGCCCTTGCCCGAAAAGTCGGTATCGTATTTTCCCTTTGCAAGCTCCTGCGCTGCCGACGTCATGCGGATCAGCGGCTTGGAGATCCGTCGGTACAAAAGCCATACCGTGAGCGCGGTCATGATCACAACGATCACCAAGATCCACAAATACTGCATGCTTAAGATGCGGCTGGTGCTGTCCAGTGGCTGGTAGCTTGCGCTGATGATGATCATATATTCCGCGCCGCTCGCATCTCTTGCGACCTGCGTTCCGAGAAAATGGATGCTCTTTGGCTGCACGCGGTGGGAATCATTGCCATCCCCTGAAAAAAATTTGTCGAGAAGTCCGCTGTCCTCAAGCTGATAACCGCCAAACGTCACGCGGGAAATGGAAAGCGTTTCATTTTTCAACGCTTGTATATAGATCTCGCCCAATCTCTCCTTTGGAATCGGAATTGAGCTTCCGCACTCGATCAGACTGCTGATCGCCTGTT
>JAZNXP010000198.1:0-14439 GCA_045593965.1 Eubacteriales bacterium
AAGAAGTCGGATCTTAGCCATGTCGTTCTGTGAGCCAAGGAGTTGCAACCTAGAGTTGTCTTCCTAAGACCGCTTGGCCTCCGACTTCATTGGAGTGAGTTTGGTGTTTCCGCTACGAATCAACCCCATTTTAAGGTGGTCGATTGAGAAATATGGGTATTTATATTTTTCGAGCAACCTTTGAGCAAGTGCAGTTTTGCCTGTGTGCGATGCTCCCGTTATTAAAACAATCATACTTTCTATCCTTACAAATTCTTATTTACCGTTCAGTTTATTATAGCACAAAAATCGCATTTTTTCAATACATTCGCCTACCGTATAACGAGAAAAACTTTCGTTCCGTTGATGATGTTTTCGTTTCGTAGTTCTTGTATTAAAGAAGAAAAAAGCCCTGCAAAAGTGCGGTTAAACAATCCTACAAGGTTCTGATGCTCGTTTACAGATAGGGAAATAAAACCTTTATGAAAAAAGGTTTGAAACGATTGTATCAAACCTTTGCTTTTCTTATGGAGCAGATGACGGGAATCAGAACAAAAAATGAACCGCATGCGGTTCATTTTCCAAACGCGTGAAGCTTGCGGAGATTTTTGGGGTTTGGTTTGCGTTTGGTCGGGTTCGATTGAGACCATCATCCACACCAAAAACAAAAGGCACCGCGAGGGTGCCTTTGTTTTTGGAGCAGATGACGGGAATCGAACCCGCGTATTCGGCTTGGGAAGCGGACACTCTGCCATTGAGTTACATCTGCGTATGCGATTGTGTCATTATTATAATACAAATGCTTGAAAATGTCAAGGCACTTTCCTTTTTTTCTCCGATATTCCATTCGTCCTTTTTCGTCATTTTGACTTGATTTGCTTGCCCCTTCGTGTTATACTTCAACTGACGGTTGAATTTTATCGTTTACGCGGTTATTGTCAAGCACGATTTTTTATGGTATCATAATGTCACGATGACAGGCGCCGTCTCGGTTTTATATTTTTTGGAGGTATTACGGTTATTATGAAAATCGGTAATAAAATCAAGGAGCTTCGCAAAAAGCGCGGAATGACGCAGGAGCAGCTTGCCAACAGCATCGGTATTTCCTTTCAAGCCGTGAGCAAGTGGGAGACGAACATCGCGCTCCCCGACATTGCTCTGATTCCGACCCTGGCAAGCTTGTTTGGAGTTTCTATTGATGAGCTGTTCGACTTCAGTCTCAAGGAAATGGAGCTCGACGTGGAGCGTATTCATACGCATGCTTATGAATTCCGTGAAAGCGATCCGCAAAAGAGCCGCGAAATTCTGGAAGAGGGATTGAAAAAGTATCCCGAAAACGATATTTTACTCAACAATTTGCTCTACGTGATCAACTATACGGAAAATCCCGACGAGACGATCAAGGTCGCAAGCGCACTGGTCGAAAAGACGTCCATGGATGACGTTCGCTATGACGCGCTTCGCTTCCTTGCCTATGCTTATAAGGCAAAGGGAGACCTTCAAAGCGCGGAGGCGGCGATCGAACAAATTCCCGAGATCTATTTTACAAAGCTGACCGAGATCGCGTTTTTGCTGGAAGGGAAGCCCAAAATGGAAGCGGCGAAAAAGCAAAAATGGATCTCCTTTGAGGATCTTTTGCAAATGATGTCCAAGATCGCCGAGTGCTATGAAGCAGACGGCGAATACCGTGCCGCTGTTCACGAGCTGGAAAAGGCACTTTCCCTGATCCCGATCATGGAAAGCAAAAGCTATGACGGACACGCGGAATTCTTCCGAAAGGAAATTCTGCGATTGAAAGAAAAGCTTTGATGAATTTCTTTTCCGGAACTCTTTTCTCCCGCTCTGCCTCTCTTTTATGAAGGAACCGTAAAAGAGACGTCAAAAAACAAAAGAAAAGCTCCACCGCATAGCGTGATACTCCAAGTGGAGTATCATGCAGTCAAATCCGTCTATGACGGGTGAAATCCACCTTTGGTGGATGAAATCGCATCGTTGCTGTGCAACGATTTCATGAAACCAACAGAAAAAGAGAGGACATTTCGGCTACGAACCGATTTGTTCTCTCTTTCTGCTTGTTACATGGGTTTGGATTTAGCCCATTTGCATCTGACCGATCAAATGCGATGCTTGCACTTAGCGGTGTTTTTTTAATTTTCCACTAAGAACCTCACCCTTTCGGCGATGGAGCTTTTTGGGTGGCGGGAGTTTGATGAGAAATTACTTTCCCGCGTTCTGGTTCACGTTTTCCTCGTAGGCGGTGTCCTGGGAGAGCGTTGCGATCACGGCTTCGCTGAAATAGTCGAGCGGATCGACCTGCAGCCCCGCAACGGTCATTTCCATGTGAAGGTGAGGCTCTTCCGCAATCTCCAGCATTGCGGTGTCACCGACGTAGCCGAGCAGCTGTCCCTTCATCACCTCAACACCTGTATTCAAGCCCTCGGCAAGCTCCTTGGAGAGGTTTTTATAGACGGTCACGCAGTCGCCGCTGTGCGTAACGGCAACACACCAACCCATCATCGGGTCTTCCCAGATCTGGGAGACTGTACCGTTCGCGACGGCACAAACGGGTGCGTTTGCCGCGGTGGCGATGTCGATGCCCAAGTGAACGCGATAGTCCTGCATGGTCTGCGAGAATACTTGAACGTCCACGCTGTGGTTCTTATTCAGCTTTCCTTCCACGGGAAGGGCAAGCTCGGGGATGCTGTTATCGGGGGTGAGGGTGGGGGCGTCCGTTACGGGCGGTTGCGTTGCGGGGGGCGTTTGCTGTACGGCTTCGGTGGTGCTGTCCGTGGGGAGTTCGTCGGTCGGCTTCTTCTTTGCGCGGTTGGTGACTGCCGTGATCGTCAGCACGACCGCGAGGGCAAGCAGAATGACGATCGCGCTGATATACACCGCACGATTGACACGTACCTGCTTCAACTTCTTGAAAAATTCAGATTCTTTCCATTTCTTCCACATTTCTAAGGCTCCTTTGTGTTTCTGTAATTGGGGCATCGGGAGCATCGGCTCCGCTTGCCTTGCTGTTTCTATTTTTGCCCAGCGGACGTCTTTTATTCAGAAAATCGCAAAAAAATGAAAATTTGGTATGATCACACAAAATATTCACCGAAGCATCATATCAAGAGGGGATATTTTTGCAAGCGTTCATGATGTATTCATATTTTTATGTTACAATTTACTCTGTATCATAGTCTTTTGAAAAGGTCGAATTTCAACAGAAAGGAAGCTCTGTTTTTTATGATAAAAATAGAACATCTTGTTAAAAACTACGGCGCGCATTGCGCAGTCGATGACATCAGCTTTGAGGTGGAAAAGGGAGAGATCGTCGGGTTCCTCGGACCGAACGGTGCGGGAAAGAGCACGACGATGAATATTCTGACGGGATATTTGTCCTCGACCTCGGGCAAGGCGTCCATCGCGGGGATCAATATTCTGAGCAACCCGATCGGAGCGAAGAAGCTGATCGGTTATCTTCCCGAGCAGCCCCCCCTCTATCTGGATATGACGGTGGAGGAATATCTCAATTTCAATTTTGATCTGAAGAGCTGCAAGCTGGATCGCGCGGAGCATCTGGAGCAGATCTGTGACACCGTCAAGATCCGCGACGTTTATAAGAAGGTGATCCGCACGCTTTCCAAGGGCTACCGTCAAAGAGTCGGCATTGCGCAGGCGTTGATCGGAAATCCGAAGGTGATCATTTTTGACGAGCCGACGGTCGGACTTGACCCGAAGCAGATCATCGAGATCAGAAACCTGATCAGAGGTCTTGGCAAGGATCACACGGTCATTCTCTCCACGCATATTCTGCAGGAGGTACAGGCAGTTTGCGACCGTATCGTGATCATCAACAAGGGTAAGATCGTTGCAAACGAAAAGACCGAGAACATTTCCAACGTGATGACGAGCAACCGCCGATTCAACGTCAAGATCGCGGGTCCACAGAAGGACGTTCTTGCGATGCTCAAGGGAATGCAGGGCATTTCCTACGTTGAGGCTCTGGCGGAAAGAGAATCCGACGCGTATACGTATCTGGTCGAGAGCGAATACGGCGTGGACATCCGCAAGAAGCTGTTTTACAATCTGGCGGAGCGCAACTGGCCCATGATCGGAATGGAATCGCTCGGCATGAATCTGGAGGACATCTTCATTTCGGTTGTGGACAAGTCCGAGGAGTCCAAAACAGGACGTGTCGCACCCGCGAGAGGTGCTCGCCGTGTCAGAGAGAACAAGAGCGCGATCGAGCGCGAGGTCGGTGCAAGCCTTTACGAGGACGCCGAGCGCAAGAGAGCGGAGGCGGCGCAGGATGCACAGGCCGCCGACGAGGACGATGCCTGACGGTTTTGCCGTAACGGAAATCCCAATCCCCGAGGAGAATGATCTTGGGGAGTCCTCAAACATTTCGAAACAGAAAGGATTTGTATTATGTTTGCCATCTATCGCAAAGAGATGCGCTCTTATTTCATCAACCCGATCGGATACGTCTATCTTGGCATATTTCTGGTCTTTTCCGCACTGCTGTGCTGCTATACGACCGTGGTGGCGGGAAGCTACGATACCTCGAGCTATTTTCTCTATCTGATCGTCACTTTTATCATTCTCATTCCGCTTTTGACCATGCGTCTGTTTGCGGAGGAAAGAAAGCTGCGCACGGAGCAGCTGCTCCTGACCGCTCCCGTCACCATTACGGGAATGGTGCTTGGAAAGTATTTTGCCGCGCTGACGATGTTCGTCTCGGGCGTCCTGCTTTCCTGCGTCAACTTCCTGCCGCTTTATATCATCAGCGCAAGAGAGCTTGCGGGGGATGCAAATTCCACCGTGATGCACATCGGCCCCGTGACAAGTCAGATCGTCGGCAGCGTGATCGCGCTGATCCTTCTGGGTGCGGCTCTGATCGCGGTTGGAACCTTCATTTCCTCGCTTTGCGAAAATCAGCTTTCCGCAGCGGTTGTGACCATTGGCGTGATCGCCGCAATGGTACTGCTTAATATGCTCAACGGTCTGACCGACAGCAGCGGACAGCCCCTGATCGGTGTTTATTTCATCCGCACCGTGATTGACTGGATCTCGGTCGTCAGCAGATATACTGCCTTCAGCCAGGGTGTGTTTGATTACGCATCGCTGCTTTACTACGCTTCTCTTGCGTTCGTATTTTTGTTCCTGACCGTTCGCGTATACGAAAAGCGCCGTTGGGGTTGATCTGACGGAGGAGCCGATTTATGAAATACTTATTTACACGTACTCGTAAGGGACGCTACGCGCGCCTTGCCGTTGTTCTGACGGTGCTGGTCGTTGCGGTCACGATCCTTGCGAACGCGGTCTTTTTTACCTTGGCGAACCGCTACGGCTGGTACACGCCGATGGAGAAATGGGGAGATTATCAGATCTCCAAGACCTGCTTTACCGTGCTGGATACGGCGATGCGTGCGCACAGCAGCGCGCCGATCGAGCTGATCTTCTGCGATACGGAGAAGAATATTCTCAAGGACAGCATGGTTGCCTATATTTATTCCACGGCAAAGGAATTGCAAGCGCGCTATTCCGACCGCATCAGCATTCATTGCTATGACGTGATCCTGAATCCCAATACCGTTCGCCGCTTTGCGAAGGGGACGAATCCATTGACGGGTGAGGAGATGGAAAACGATCTTGCCCAGACGAGTGTGATCATTTCCTGCGGAGAATATTACAGAGTGTATTCTCTGACCGAGTTTTTCTCTTATAAAAACAACGATCTTTCAACGGTGTGGGCGTATAACGGCGAGAGAAAGCTGGTCTCGGCGATCCTTCACGCGATCAACACGGACAAGCCCATCGTTTGCATGACCGACAATCACGGTGAGGTTTATTACGATTACGAGCTGCTTCAGCTTCTGGACGATGCGGGATACGTGATTGCCTACCTTGATCTGCAGACCGATCCCATTCCCGAAAAATGCAATCTCATCATCAGCTATAATCCCAATACCGACCTTGTGGGTGATACGGTATCGAGCGTCTCCGAGGCGGCGCGCCTGAACGAATTTCTGGCGCAGGACGGAAACGGATTTTTGCTCTTTTTGGAGTCGGGAACTCCCAATTTGCCCAATTATGAGGCGTTCATGGCAGAGTGGGGCGTTTCCTGCAAATATTATCACGATGCCGAAACGAACAAGGACTACCGTTATTCCGTACAGGATGCGGCAAACTCCCTGACATCGGACGGCTGTGCCATCTACGCAGAGCCCGTACAGACGGGACGCTCCGCAACGTTTTTGCAGGATCTGGATCCCACCGTGGTGTTCCAGAACGCAACCGCGCTTGACGTTGCAAACGGTTATGTTGCAAACGGTGACGGAAGCTATTCTCAACTTTCGGGAAACCGTACCATGTATTCGCTCTATGAAAGTGCTTCGGGCGCAACCTCTTGGGCAAACGGCGCGATCCGTGACGGTGGTGGCGCGATGCTGATGTCCCTGACTGAACAAAAAAATGAGAGCGGCAGCTCGTTCGTCGGTGCGATCTCGTCCGCGAAGGTTGCCACGGAAAAGCTTTTGCAATCCGCCGTCTTTGAGAACGGGGATGCGTTGTTCCGCTTGCTCGGATGCATGGGAAAGACCGATCTTCCCGAAAATCTTCGCATCAAGCCCTTCCAATCCATGGAAATCAGCACGATCACCACGTCGGAGATGCTCTATTGGACGTTGGGACTTGCGATCACACCCGCAGTTCTTGTAACACTGGTTGCTGTGATCGTATTCATCAAGCGCCGTCGCGCGTAATTTCCGCAGAAAGGAACGAAATCAGATATGAATCAAGAAAACGGATTTCGCCGCAAGCTGCGGTACGGGACGGTCTCTCTTGCGATCACCGCAGGAGTGATCGCGCTCGTCATACTCCTCAACATTCTGTTGACTGCACTTTTTACGCAAAAGCTCTGGATCACGGATATGACCGCTCCCGAGATGTACACGCTCTCGGATGACGCAAAGGGGCTTTTGAATTTGACGATGGAGTCCGCAAATCAGAACCGCAAGGAAGGGGAAGAGGCAAAGGTGGAGATCATCTTCTGCGCCGACCCCGATATGCTTACGGCAAGCAATGAGATGCGCTATATTTATTACACTGCGCTTGGTATGGAAAAGGAATGTCCCGAATTCATCAGCGTTTCGACCACGAACGTCTGGACCAATCCTTCCTCCGTGGACGATTACCGCGTCAATTCCTATTCCTCGATCTATCAGAATAATATCATCGTCAGCAGCGGAACCGAATTTCGCGTGCTGTCATCAAGTGCTTTCTATACCGACGGAAGCACCTACCTCGATCCCGATCTCTATAGCGGTGAGAGACTGCTGATGCGTGCCATCATTGCGGTATCCCGCATCGAATCCCCCGTGTGCTGTCTGACAACGCAGCACGGAGAAGCGTTGGAAACCGCGGAAGGACGCGCGCAGTACAGCGAATTTCTCCGCGTGCTGGAGAACGCGGGATATGAGGTACGTCTGATCAATCTGCAGACCGACGAGATCCCCAAGGAATGCCGTCTGATCGTCTGCTTCGATCCGCAGACCGACTTCGTGGCAGGCTATGCGACGGGCGGTGTTTCCGAGATCAAAAAGCTGGATGATTTTTTGAAGGATGCCAATTCCTTTATGGTGTTCACCGATGCGGACACTCCCGAGCTTTATAATCTTGAGGAATTCCTCGGCGAATGGGGAATTGCTTACGACCGTTATGAAGCAACGGATGAAAACGGCAAGAACGTGACCCTTGGAGGCACGCAGGTCGTGGATAAGGAGCATGCCGTTGACGCAACGGGCAAGCTGTTCTACGGACAGTACCCCGGCGGCGGTATGGGAAACAGTGCCTTGGCGGATCTGCAAAAATCGGGCGGCTCGCCCAAGATTCTCTTTGGCAACGCATCCTCGATCAAGCTGGCGGGAACGTACGTTTCGGGATACGAGCTGGCGGATGAGGAGACGGGAGAGGACGCGTTCTCTTACGGTTATTACTATCGCAACGGTATTGAGCGCATGATGTTCGACGTATTCACGTCGGGAGAAAGCTCGATCAGCTATGCCAAAAAGGATGGCTCGATCCTGCTGGACGCATCACAAAATCCAATCTATGACAGTACCCTCGGCAGCTATAAGCTGATGACGCTTTCGCGCCAGGTGAACCGTGTCAGCGAAGGGCAGGGCTGGACGCAGGTCGATAAGTCTTCCCACGTATGCGCGGTCGCATCGACCGAATTCGCAAGCAACGGCGTGCTTTCCTCGGGCTCTTACGGCAACACGGACGTGCTTCTTTCCGTTCTTCGTCAGATCGGAGAGGAGATCGAGCCCGTTGGCTTGGATTATAAGGTCATGGATAACCCGATCATGGATACGCAGTATTACACTGCCGCGGAAGGCACCGTATGGACCACCGTTCTTGTGCTGATCCCCGCGCTTCTTTGCACGGTGATCGGAACGGTCGTTCTGGTGAAAAGAAGAGTGCGCGCGTAAAAGGATTGCTCGGACGTGCATTCTTACCTTGATTGAGAAAGGAACAGATAAATTCTGATGAAAACAGAAGGAATGATTATCAACGTCATGCTGGATGCGGCGCGCGGAACGGTCGCGGTGACAAGCCGAGAGACCGAATGCGGAAAGCCCATCGGCACGCTTCCAAAGCCGACGCGAAAGGGATATGCCTTCGTGGGCTGGTATTTGGGAGACGAGCTTGTGGATGAGGGCTACGTTCCGCAATTTCAGGATGACATCACGCTCATCGCACGCTGGGAAAAGCGCGCGGGCGAGAAAAAAATGACTTCTTTGAGACGGCAAAAGATCATGGTTGCGATCCTGCTGACCGTGGCGGTGCTTCTGATCGCCGCGTTGGTGCTGGTCAATCATATCGTGACGATCTATCCCGTCGTGGACGAATACCAGACGGAGGATGGCTCGATCGCCGAGCAGACCTATTATTTGAGAAAGAAAAACGGCGCATACGGAATGTATCGCAAGGACGGCTCCGCTGTTGACAAGAACGATGACGGATACTATCTTGCGGACAGCGGAAACCAGTATTCCGTCGATCCGGAGACGGGAAAATGTGAACTGTTTGCGGCGGTGGACTACGACCCTACAAAAGGAGAGATTCTGGAGCACAGTGTGAACCGCGTGCTGATGTTCGGACAGATCAAGCAATCGGACGTTTATTCCATTGAGGTCAGCAACGCCCACGGCGGCTATCGCATCTATCGCAACGAAAAGGGAGACGTAAAGATCGAGGGCTTTGAGGACTCCATGATCGAGTATAACGGCGAGCTGTATGCGTCCCTGTGCGTCAGCTGTGGCTATACGCTTTCCAAGGAGCGGTTGGATCTGAATTCTCCCAACGCTCCCAGAAATCCCGACGGAAGCATTGATCTTGCGGCGTACGGTCTTGTCGATCGCTATGATGAAAACGGCAAGCTGATCTCTCCCGCGACCTATACGATCACCAAGGCACGCTTCGAGGGCGACAAATGCTATCCCTCGGAAACGTCCTATACCGTTATCGTGGGCGATGCGACTCCCGCAAAGAACGGATATTACGCAATGCTGGAGGGAAGAGAGGGTGCGATCTACGTCCTTGATCCCATGATGGAGGACGCGACCCTGCAGCCGCTCGAGGCGTTGGTCACGCCGAGAGTGACCTATCCGATGCCTCTGACAACGATCATGAGAATTCAAAATTTCTCTTTGATCCACTTCGACAGCTTCCTCGGAACCGAAAATCTGGAGGAAGGCAATCCGCGTCCGATCGTTATGTTTTCTTACGTTCCGCTGGATAGCCGCACCGATACCCTCTATACCACCACGCCGTACGCGTCGGAAATGGAATTTATGGAGGGCTACGCGATCCACGACGAAACGGTTTCGGATATGCTCATGAAATTCTATGAGCTTGAGATCCTTCGTTGCGTTTCTCTCGGACTTACTGAAGAGAAAATGAAGCAATACGGTCTGGACGAGAACGTGCATTGGCTCTATTTTGAGTCTCCCATGGAATCCAACTCGGATACCTCGTATATCCAGAACGCGATGGTCATCAGCCAAAAGACCGAGAAGGGAACCTATTACGTTGCGTCCTACCTTTACGATATGATCGTTGAGATCGACCAGCATTACCTTTCCTTCCTGGAGCTGGAGCAGAAGAACTGGTATGAGCAGTATTTCATTTCCCAGAACATCGCGTACGTTGATTACATGAAGATGGAGATCAACGGAAAGACGTACGAGTTCACCATGGATAACAGCCTGACCTACACGTACTATATCGCATCCGACGGCACTCCCACGCTTGTGAATTTCACAAAGGGAACGCTGCACAAAAACAAGAACGACGGGCGGTACGGCTTCCAGCCTATGGGAGAGAATAAGGTCTATGATATCCACTACGTCGATTTTGAAAACGGCACCTTCAAGGCAAAAAGCGACCAGACGATCTATATGGTCGGGGATAAGGAGCTGATCCTGGAGACCGACGCTTCCAATATGTTCGTTTACTGCGAGCAGTACAACAACCCCAACAATCCCGAAAATCCGCATCAGCTGGATTATCAGATCGTGCATACCTACGTGGACGACAAGGGACAGACCAGAGCTGAAACCATCAACGCCATCGACAATTTCCGCCGCTTCTGGATCCAGGATTGGTATTGGCTCTCCTTGGAGGGCGACGTTGATCCCGATGATTTCGAAGCCTTGACGGGAATGACGGTCGAAGACTATATTGCCGCGAAGGGTGAAGATTGCTACGCATCCGTCACGGTCAATATTGAGGACATGGCAAAGAGCTTCAACCATTACACCTATAAGGACGAGAACGGAAACACCGTTAAGCTTTATGAGGAAAACAATCAGCGGTATATCATTTATCGCTTCTACCGTTATTCCGAGCGCAAGGCGATGGTGACTGTTGAGATTGTCGAGAACTTCGACGAAAACGGCAACCCGATCCCCGATCCGACCAAGGTGGTGGGCCGCTTCTACGTGCTTTCCTCTTACCTGGATATGATGGGTGAGGATCTGGAAAAGATCATCAACGAGGAACGCGTGGAGCGCGATAACTAAAAAACAAAAAAGCCTTCCTTTTTGCAAAAGGGAGGCTTTTTTCACCTTTTAAAAGGTGACATTTATATTTTTTCGTTCATATCAAAAAAAACACCGTCTGTGAAAAAAACAGACGGTGTTTTTTATAGGGATCAGCCCAGCCAGCGGTAGAAGGCTTGGCGGTTGGCTTCTTTTTCCTTGCGTTCCTGCTCGATCTTCTTTCTCTTCTTTTTCTTTGCGGAGGAGATCGCGATCACGCACGCCAGAACAGTGGGAACTGCGACGATGGCAGCGGTTTTGATCAGCTTGACCTTGTCCGCAGGGAGCAGAGACTTCTTTTCGTTTTTTTCTTCTTCCTCGGGAGTCTCCTCGGGGATCTCGACCTCTTCCTCGGAGGGGAAGAGCTGAATGTCCTCGGGTGGATTGACGGCGATGTCTGCCAAGGCTTCCTCGGCATCCTCTGTTTTTGCGTATTCATCCAACGAAAGCTCCGCGGTGTTCGCGCAAACGTGAAGGATGAGGGATACCAGAACGAATATGAGAGCGGCACAGCCGACGATCAGCAGGTAGGTGAGGTCGAAGGGAATATTAAGCACCTCGGGCATACAAAGAACGCAATAGGTTCCCGCGCCCAGTATGCAAGCGGCAAGACCGACGAACATGACGATCTTTGCGGCAATACGGAGTCGGATCGATTTCATATGTATTTCCTCCGTTCAACGAAAATTTCCTACTATTATCATACCATGAAAAAACGGCGGTGTCAACAGCCGACGAGGATTTTTTTAAAAAATCTCCGCCGTTTTTTTCTGTTTTTCTTCCCAAAAAGGCAAAAAAGGGCAACTTATGACGGCATCAATGCAGAACGAATACCACGTGATCGAGCTGACAGAGCGCATCGGTCGTCTTTTTGACCGATTCCTTGTGCGGAATATGGATCAAGGTCTCGATGCCAACGTGATTGGGAGTATTGCTTCTTGCGGGCGTGGCTTGGATCTCCACGGCCTCGAATTTTGCTTCCAGCTCACCGATCAGGGCTTGCACCGCATCCACCGAGTCGATCTCAAGGTAGACCGCGACGCGCTGGCTTTTTCTCGTCATGCGGGATTCCAGAGGAACGATCGCAAAGGTCATGATCACGATCAGGACCGAAATGAATCCGATGAAGTAGAAGCCGTAGCCGATGGCAAGACCGATCGCGGCGGTCGCCCAAAGTCCTGCGGCAGTGGTCAGTCCCGTTACACGGGCGTTTCCTTTCTTGAGCAGGATCGTGCCCGCGCCAAGGAAACCGACGCCACTCATGACCTGCGCGGAAATACGCGTTGCGTCCGCATCAATGCCGATCTGTTGGCTCAGATAAACGCCGAGCATCGCCGTGATCGCCGAGCCGAGACACACCAGCATGTGCGTGCGAAGTCCTGCCGCGCGTCCCTTGACGGCTCTTTCAATTCCGACAAGGCTTCCTGCCAAGGCGGCAAGAACGATGCGCAAAAACGCGGAAAGATAAAAATTGCTTTGAACAAAAGCTGTCACCTGCGTGCAAAAATCAAAAAATTGAGTCATGATATCTCCTTTCCGTAATGAATACTGATATTCTATGCAAAGGGGAAACGAATGGATACAGTTACTGCTCCTTTATGACCGCGACCGAGGAGATTCCGTAGCGGGCAAACAGATCGATTGCCTCGGAGGGGATGCGTTCTCCGCTGACGACGATCGGGATCGCGGGGGGACAGGATACGGTGGGGCAGGCGCAGATACGTCCTGCGGCTTGCTCCGTCGGAATCGTTTCATAGGGGGAAAAGATCGCTTGCCTTGCGGAGAGGACCGCCTCACAGCGAAGGGGAAGATACGTTGACGCATCTTGCGGACATTCCTTTGCGGTCGGAGGAAGTGACGCAAACGCGCTCTCCACGCGCAAAAAATCGGTTTCCGTCAGCTCGGGGGTGATCATCAGAACGAGATAGTCCTCGTCCGCGTATTCACATTCGATCCGATGCTGACGCAAATGCGCGGCAAGAGTGCTGCCGCGATGTCCGTACCGCTTGGCACAAATCACCAGCTTGAGCGGCTCGGTCTGCTCGGGTTCATATCCTAAACTGACAAGCGTTTCTTTGAGCTGCTCGGTGCGCTCGATGCAAGCCTTTAACCGTTCGGTATATCCATCCGAAAGGGATCGGTTGCAAAGATCCAGCGATTGCAGGATCAGATAGGACGGACTGGTCGATGCAAAGAGCGAGAGCGCGTGACGGACCTTTTCGAGTCCGTAGCGTTGTAACGCTTCCGTGGAAAGATGCAGATATGCCCCACCCGTCAGCACGGGAAGGGTCTTGTGCGCCGAATCGCAGCACAGATCCGCGCCCAAAGCGATGGGATGTCGGGAAGGGGAAAGGAACGCCGAATATGCTCCGTGCGCGTTGTCCACCAAAAGAGGAACACCGTGCTTGTGACACACTCGCGCGATTCCTTCTATATCCGCGCACTGTCCCAAATAATCGGGAGAGGTCAGATACACGGCGGCGGGGTGAGTGGCACCTTGGATGATCGCACGCTCCACCTCGTCGGGCGTGAGGATGCAGGAGCAAAGGTGACTTCCGACGGACGGATACATCCACGCAACGTCAAGGTCCAACAACGCCGCCGCATAGACGAACGCCTTATGGACGTTTCGTGCCGCGAGAACGAGGGGACGTCCTTGCGGTCTTGCGTCGGACACCGCCAGCGCAAGCATTGCCTTGATGGAGAGGGAAGAGCCCTCGGCGGAATAAAACGTATGTCCCGTTTTGAACAAAGCGGTCGCGTTGCGCTCACTTTCGGCGATGATGCCGTCGGGCGCGTAGAGAACGTCCGCGCCGTCGATCTCGGTGATGTCGCGCTCCTCGCAGCCGAGATAGGGATGTCCCTTGTGCCCTGGCATATGAAAGCGTGACGTGCCGTTCTTGACGTATTGACTTACAAAATCAAAAATGGGGGTGTTCATGCGTCTTCGTTTTCGGCGACCTGCATCATCACGGCGCATTCGATCCTCTTCTTGAAGAGCTCACAGCCGTATTCGTAGATGCCGCCGATGCTGCCCGTTGCGTGATATGCGTTTGCGGCGCAGCCGCCCGAGCAATAGAGCTTTGCCCAACAATCACGGCATTCGGGGCGCGCGTAGGCGTTGCAGGAGCGGAATTCGTCCTGAACGTCCTTGTTTTTCACGCCGTCCCAGATGTTGCCGAGGCTGTACTTCGGATCTCCCACGAATTGGTGGCAGGGGAACACCTCACCCCAAGGGGTAACTGCCATGTATTCCGTTCCCGAGCCGCAGCCCGTAACACGCTTATAGATGCAGGGACCGTTCTTCAAATCAAGCATATAGTGATAGAAGGTAAAGGGGCGTCCCTCCTTCTTTCTCTTG
>JAZNXP010000199.1:0-2875 GCA_045593965.1 Eubacteriales bacterium
AATCAACACCGCAATCGGTCCCTGACCTTTGCGGCAGCTGCGCGAAAGACATCCGCGCTACTGTTTATTATAGAAAAATCAGATTGCTTTTTCAAGTCCTTGTATTCTTACGTTATTCCCAAAAATTCACCCTGGGAGCAACGCGCTCGGCTTACAGTCGATCCTTACGCGCCTTGGAGAGATTCACGGATCCCTCCTGAAGCATATCCAAGTGATCCAAAAACTTACCCGTTCCGATCGCCACGCACGAGACCGCGTCCTTGGCGACACGGGTATGAATTCCCGTTACGCGCTTGACCAGCTGATCAAATCCGTAAAGCAGGCTTCCGCCGCCCGTCATGACAATACCGTTGCGCAGAATATCCCCCAAGAGCTCGGGGGGAGTCCGCTCGATCACAAGGCAGATCGCGTCAAGGATCGCCGTGATGGGTTCTGCCAACGCTTCGATCATTTCCAGGGAGCTGATGGTGATGACCTTCGGCAGTCCTTGCGTCATGCATCTTCCCTTGACCTCAACCGTTTGCACCTGCGGATGATCATAGACCGCGCCGATGCTCTTTTTGATCGCCTCGGCAGTGCGTTCACCGATCAGGACGTTATATTTTCTGCGGACGTAGCGCATGATCGCATCGTCAAATTTATCTCCCGCGATCTTGATGGATTCGGACACCACCACGCCGCCCAGGGACAGCACCGCGATATCGGTCGTTCCGCCGCCGATGTCAACGACCATGTTGCCGACGGGGGCAAAAATATCCAAGCCTGCTCCGATCGCCGCCGCCATGGGCTCCTCGATCAGATAGGTCTTTTGCGCACCCGCTTCCCGCGCGGCATCCAGCACCGCACGCTCCTCCACCTCGGTAATGCCCGAAGGGATACAAATGGTCACGCGCGGAGGGAAAAACATTTTTCCGCACGCCTGCTCGATGAAATATTGGATCATCTTCAGAGTGACCTCATACTGACTGATCACACCGTCACGCAAAGGACGGACAGCCACGATGTTGCCGGGGGTTCTTCCCAGCATCTGCTGCGCTTTTTTTCCAACGCGGAGAATATTATCCGTATTGGTGTCGATCGCGACAACCGAGGGCTCCTCCAAAACGATGCCCTGCCCCTGCACGTACACCAGTACGGTTGCCGTACCCAAGTCAATGCCGATATTGCGTCCAAAGCCGAGATTTCTGAAAAATCCGCCCTTCTTTTCCTTCGGACTGCTTTTCTTTGCGGGCTTTTTGGTCGGCATCCGCTCGCCTTTGTCTTTTTGTTCCTTCGTCGCCATTCTTCAGCCCTTGGCGCATAGCACCCTTTGGCTCCCTCCTTTCGACAAATTTTATACATCTTTTATTTCATTATACAGGATTTCAAATCAAAAATCAATGTCTTTTTGAAAAAACCTTGCACATTTTGCTTTTTTGTCCTGCACCGTTTTTTCTTTACTGTCCCTCCGGACGCTCGCGGTTTGTGTCATCCACCGCAACGGAGGCGCACAGGATCTTCTTCGCGCCCGCCTTCTTCAATTGACGGATACACGCCGCCATCGTCGCGCCTGTTGTGACCGTATCATCCACTAAAATTACGGTCTTACCGCGCAGATCTGCTCGGCTCCGCACGGAATACGCCTGCTTGACCTGACGAAAACGCTCCTTGCCTCCCAATTTCTTTTGCGGCGTTTGATACTTTCCGCTTCTCCGCAAAGCGGGAACCATCGGAAGCTCCAACGCTTGCGCCAGCTCTTTTGCCAGAGACTTCGCTTGATCGACGCCGTACTCGAGATACGCGCGACTGCGACGGGGAACGTACGTGATCACGGTTGCTTCCCGATCGGCGTGCTCCGCATTCAAAAGCGCGGATAGTCCTCCCGAAAGCTCCTTTGCCAAAAAACGAAAGACCCGTTTTGTGCGGTTGCGCTTGATGGAAAAGATCAGTCTGTTTTGCACGGGTGCGTTTTTGCCGTGCAGATAATAGACCAATTTACAATGCCCCGCGCATCCCGCCTTTTGCATTGCCTCGGTCATGCAGGTGCATTCACTCACGGGACGCACGCAAAAGCCGCACGTTTCTCGCTTTTCGCTTTGAAACACCGCGCCGCAGGATCTGCAAAATGCGCCTTTATGCTCCTCCGACCACTCCAGAAGCGTTGCGCAAGCCACGCATTTGGGTGGAAATAACAATTCCGAAAGAATGCTCATACGATCTCATTCTCCCGTAACCAATCGCACAGTCCCGTATAGCGCAGCGTCTGACGCGCGTTGGCGATCATGGATTGCAGGACCTCCTCGCGACCGACCAAGATCACCATGCTCTGCGCACGGGTAACAGCGGTATAGATCAGATTTCGGGAAAGCAACACAGGCGGCGTGCTTCCCAGCGGAATCACAACGATCGGGTACTCGCTTCCCTGACTTTTATGCACGGTCACGGCGTACGCCATTTCCAGCTCGTCCAGCATATCGAACGCGTAGTCCACGCGTCGCTCGTCAAACAAGATCTCCATGTGATTTGCCGCAGGGTGAATGTTCTGTATCACACCAACATCACCGTTGAAGATCCCCCGTCCCGTACTGCCGTCCTCGCGCTCCCATTCCAGATCATAGTTGTTCCTGATCTGCATTACGCGGTCTCCTACGCGAAATACCATTTCGCGGAACTTATACTCCCGTTTTCTCGGAGACGGTGGATTGAGTGCCTGCTGCAGGATCACGTTCAGATTTTCCGTGCCCGTTTCTCCCTTTCTGGACGGAGTGATGACCTGCGTGCCGTTGATCGCCATTTCGCCGTAGGTTCTGGGCAAACGGATCTGACAGAGCTGTGCCACCGTTGCGGCGATCTCCCTGTCACTTTTGCGCGGCAGGAAAAAGAAATCGTTATCCTT
>JAZNXP010000200.1:0-8825 GCA_045593965.1 Eubacteriales bacterium
TAGGGGCGCGCATTGCGCGTCCGAGGTTGGGATATGATCCTAAATAAAACTACGGGCGACCGATGGAAGGCGGCAAGCCGCCCCTACGGGGTTGTACGTTGTTTCAAAATTTTGCAAAAGTCCAAATCTGTTTGCCGCAGAGAAGCTAAAGAGCCCCACCGCAGGTGGCGCCGTGTCGATAAAAATACACTCCCGTAAGGCATTTTTATATTCTTTGACGTATTGACAAAACGCAAAAAAAGAGTATAATAAAGGTGTTAGCAACCGCTAACCAACGAAAGGAATACGCATGAAAGCATTACACTATGGGATCAAAGGCATGAGCTGTGCGGCGTGCGTGGCGCACGTCGAGCGGGCTATGCGAAAGGTCTTATCAAACGATGACGGACTGACCGTGTCACTGTTGACAAATTCCGTCACTGTAACCCTGAAAAACGAGATCGGTGAAGAAGAAAAAGCCGCGCTTGAGGAGAGATTGGCGGCGTCCGTCCGCGCGGCGGGATACACGCTTCTGCTCGAGCGAGTGGAGAGATCCGACGCGGAAAAGGACAAGGAATACCGCTTGGGAATGATCCGTCTGATCGTTTCGGCGATCTTTACCTTGGCGGTGATGTATCTGGCGATGGGCGGGATGTTAGGACTCCCCATTCCCGCATTTTTGACAGGCGCGGAGAACGCGCTTGCGATGGGAATCTGTCAGCTTGTCCTGACGCTGCCCGTCATCGTTCTCAACTTCAAATTTTTCAAAAACGGATTTTCGGCACTGTTCCATCTCTCCCCGAACATGGACTCTCTGATCGCGGTCGGCGCAGGCGCGTCGATGCTCTACGGCGGTGTGATCCTATTCCTGATCGCGACGTCAAACGGAGACACCGAGCAGATCCACGCGTGGATGCACGACTTATATTTCGAGTCCGCGGCAATGATCTTGACGCTTGTCTCCCTCGGCAAGCTTCTGGAATCCCGTGCCAAGGACAAGGCATCCGACGCGGTGCGCTCGCTGGCGGCTCTGTCGCCCAAGTACGCGACCGTACAAAAGGACGGCAAGGAAGTGTCCGTTCCCGTTTCCGACATTCAAGCGGGAGATATCCTTCTCGTTCGCGCGGGTGAGCTGATCTCCGTGGATGGAGAGGTGCTGTCAGGCGAGGGCGCGGCAGACGAATCCGCGCTCACGGGGGAGAGTATGCCCGTGGAAAAAACAGTCGGCTCACAGGTGCGCGCGGCGTGTGTTCTGACGTCGGGCGCGCTGACGGTCCGTGCCGTTCGCGTGGGTGACGACACCTCGCTCTCGCGCATCATCCGTCTGCTTGAGGACGCGGCGGCTTCCAAAGCCCCGATCGCGCGTATCGCGGACAAGGTCAGCTCCGTATTCGTTCCGTGCGTCATGGCGATCTCGCTTGTGACGCTTGCCGTATGGTTACTGTTTTCACACAATATCGAGCAGTCTCTGCGCTCGGCGATCGCGGTGCTTGTCATCTCCTGTCCGTGCGCGTTGGGACTCGCAACACCGACCGCCATTACGGTCGGCATCGGCAGAGGCGCGAGACACGGCATTCTGTTCCGTGACGCCGAGGCTCTTGAAAAGCTTTGCTCGGTCAAGACAGTCCTGTTCGACAAAACGGGAACGCTGACCGAGGGAAAGCCTACCTTAACAGACGTTTGCGCATACGGACGAAGTGCCGCCGACGTGCTCACGCTCGCGGCATCCGTCGAGCGTCTTTCGGCGCATCCGCTCGCTCCCGCAGTCTGCCGCGCGGCGGAGCAATCGGGACTTTCCTTGCTGGAAGCGTCGGATTTCCGCTCCGTAACGGGCGTGGGAGTCACCGCGACCGTCAACGGTAAGGAATGCACTGTCGGAAAGCCCTCGCAGTCTCTGCGCGAGCAGGTCGCCGCTTCGAAGGACACGGTTTTCAACAACGACATCACGGTATCCGCCCCCTGTACGGACGGTGCGTGCGCGACTTCCTACGCCGTGACCGAGCGATCGGACCCGTCCGCGCTCGTATCCGATCTTTCACGGCTGGAGAGAAGCGGAAAGACCGCCGTCACCGTCTCGATCGGTGGGGAAACGGTCGGAATTCTCGGTATCAGCGACCGCTTGCGCGAGGACTCGCCCGACGCCGTAGAAGCCTTAAAATCGATCGGTGTGGCTTGCAAAATGCTCACAGGCGACAATGACCTCGTGGCTTCTTCTGTTGCTCACGCGGCAAATTTGGACGGCTTTTGCGCAAGTCTGATGCCCGAGGACAAGGAACGCATCGTCCGCGAGGAATCCGAACGCGCTCCCTGCGCGATGGTCGGTGACGGCATCAACGACGCCCCCGCGCTCGTTCGTGCGGACGTCGGAATTGCGGTCGGAGCGGGAACAGAGGTCGCGATGGACTGCGCGGGGGTTGTACTCTCTCAAAATTCGCTGACGGGCGTTGCCCAAGCGATCGCATTGAGCCGCGCCACGCTCCGCATCATCAAGCAAAATCTGTTCTGGGCGTTGTTTTATAACGCGATCTGTATCCCCGTTGCGGCGGGTGTATTTTTCCCGCTCTTCGGCTGGCAGCTCAGCCCCATGCTGGCATCTGCCGCCATGAGCTTTTCGTCCGTCTGTGTCGTTACGAACGCGCTCCGCTTGCGCGCCATCCCCCTGACCCCTGCACGTCATCATAAAAATCAACGAAAAGAGGAAGATCCCATGCTGTTTGGAAAGAAAGAAGCCACCACCCACGTCATTCACGTTGAGGGCATGATGTGTCCGCGCTGTGTCGCCCACGTCACCGAAGCACTCAATGCCGTCAAGGGCGTACAGTCCGTCTCTGTCTCCTTGGAAGAAAAGACCGCGACCGTCACCGCCACCGCCCCCCTTGCCACCCTCACCGCCGCCATCACCAAAGCGGGCTACGAGGTGAAATAAGTCCACGGCAAGGTGTCCCGCTTTGCGACAGCTCCCCCTGTTCATAGAGGGAGCTTTTTGTGTGGTGGTTTGGAATTTTGCAAAAGTTAAATTTGCTTGCGGTGCTACAGATTTGAATTTTTGCAACATTCCGAACCAACGCACAACCCCGTAGGGGCGACCTGTGGTCGCCCGTTTTTTTAATACAACACCAAACAAAACGGCGGACGACCCATGGTCGCCCCTACAGGAAATACTGTGGCGATAACACGGGAGGGGAGACCCCTCCCCTACAAGGGTACCGCGAATAGGTTTGACCTTTTGCAAAATTTTGAACCAACGCCTCGTAGCAAAAAGAAGTCTCCCTTCACATAAGGGAGACTTCTTTGCTTTTGTCTTATTTCTCGGGGTCGAGGTATTTCCAATAGGAAACGATATAATTGATGCCCGACCAGAGTGTGAAAATGATCATGAGCGCGGTGGTGACGATCGAGGCAGGGAGAATATTCATCATCCCGTTGAGTGCCGTAATGTTCTCGTAGAAGATCGGTTCGGCAATGCAACAAATGACACACGCGATCTGCGTGCAGGTCTTGATCTTGCCAAGCATATTCGCCGCGACGACGATGCCGCTCGAGCCCGACACGACCAGACGCATGGACGTGACTGCCAATTCGCGGAAGATAACCACCAGAACTGCCCAGAAGAAGATATTGGAAAACAGCACGTTTGGGTTTTCTCTCGCGTTTGCGCGGTAGAGGATCACGAGCATCGCGCCGATGACCATGAATTTATCCGCCAACGGGTCGAGGAATTTGCCGAAATCGGTCACAAGGTTATATTTGCGCGCGATCTTGCCGTCCAGCATATCGGTCAGAGAAGCGACGATGAACAGTACAAGTCCCGCAACGCTTGCCCAGATCGCGTCGGAAACCATCATGATCACAACGAAGATCGGGACTAAAATCAAACGGAGAACGGTCAGCTTATTCGGAAGATTGAGTTTCATATTATGTAATTCCTTTCGGTTATTCGTTCAAAGATGCGGTCACGACGTTGCCGTAGAGGTCATAGTCCACGACCTCGCGCACCTTGACCTTGACAAACGAGCCCGGCGCGATCCGCGCGGGACTCTTGAAATAGACCTTACCGTCGATTTCGGGGGCGTCGGCGGTGCTGCGTCCGAAGTGGACCTCGGCAACGGGATCGTAATCCTCGCAAAGCACGTCAACCACTCTGCCGACCTTGGTCTCGTTCAGCTCCTCGTTGATCTCCATCTGCAGGCGCATCAAAAGATCCATGCGGTCCTGCTTGACCTGCTCGTCGATCTGATCGGGGAAGTCGTAGGCGGGCGTTCCTTCCTCGCGCGAGTACGTGAACACACCCGCGTGGTCGAAGCGTTGTTCCTTGATAAACTTACAAAGCTCCTCAAAGTCCTCCTCGGTCTCCCCGGGGAAGCCGACGATGAAGGTCGTGCGGATCACGATCTCGGGGATCTCGCGGCGAAGCTTTGCCAGCACGTCGCGGATCATCGCGCTGTCACCGTGGCGGTTCATGGCGCGAAGCATACTGTCGCTCGCGTGCTGGAGCGGCAGGTCGATGTATTTCAGAATACGGGGATTGTCGCGCATTTCGGCGATCAATTCGTCCGTGATCTTGTCGGGATAGCAATAAAGCAGACGGATCCACGGAATGGACGTCTCCTCGGTGATCTTATGCAGCAATTCCGCCAAGGAATATTTTCCGTAAAGGTCGATGCCGTACCGCGTAACGTCCTGCGCCACCACGGTCAATTCGCGCACACCCAAGGCTTCCAGCTGCTTTGCTTCCGCCACTAAGTCCTCCATGGGACGGCTGCGGAACTTGCCGCGGATGGACGGAATGGCGCAGTACGCGCATCGGTTGTCACAGCCCTCGGCGATCTTAAGATACGCCGCGTAGTCGGGCGTGGTCAGGACTCTGTCGCCGCCAAGACGCACCGTGTCCTTGTCCTCGTGGGAAAAATATTTCTTGCTTGAGCCCTTCTTTTTCTTGGCCGTCACTGCCTCGATCGCTTCCACGATGTTGTGAATGCTTCCGACACCCAGCACCGCGTCGACCTCGGGCAGCTCCTTCAAGATCTCCTCGCCGTAACGCTCGGCAAGACATCCCGTGACGATGATCGCCTTCAGATGGCGGTTCTTCTTGAGCCACGCAACGTCCAGAATATTGTCGATCGCCTCCTGCTTCGCGCTCTCGATGAACGCGCAGGTGTTGACGATGATGACGTCTGCCTCAATGTCCTCGGGCGTGATCTCATATCCCGCCTCGAGCACCTCGTGAAGCATGACCTCTGTGTCCAGCTGGTTCTTCGGACACCCAAGTGAAATAAATCCGATTTTCATACGTTCTTCTTTCTTTTGTTTTTTGTGATGCAGAGAAAAAGCTCTGCGTTCGGGATCGCGGGACTCTGCCTTGCGCCCTTCGCGCTTTGAAAACCGCGCCTTATATCAACGGAATGATGTTCGTCCACGCGCGTTTGCCGTTTTGGTCGGTGACCTCGGCGCGCAGGAAGCGTTCGCCCGTACGGGGGGTATAGCGCGCTTCGGTGAGATTTTCTCCCTCGAATACGCGTCTTGTCCAGACGAGGTTGGAGAGGAAAACGATCTCGCGGCAGGGAGAGCATCTGACGACGAATTCCTCGCCCTCACGGGTGAGATGGACCTCGGGTCCTTGCGTGGAATAGAAGTCTCCGCGCTTGACGGCGGAGAGGATGGCGTCGGATGAGCAGTCCTCGGCGCATACCATGCTCCAGGCGACGCACTCGTCGGTTCCGTCGTAGTAGTGCGTGTCATCCGCGGCGAGCAGGGGATAGATCCTTCCTTGCGTTGCGAGGACGTCCACGATCAGGCTTGAGTCCGCGCGGCGGGACATATGAACGCCCGACACGGAATTATAGATCTCGGTCGCGTCGACGTCACGAAGCGGCAGGATCTGCTCGGGGGTATTGAGCGACCAGGCGGGATGCGCGAGGACGGCAATGCCGTGCGCGCGGTGGATCTCGTCGATCAGCTTCTGCGGCGGCATATTGCGCGTGACGGACGGCTCGTGCTTCATGCCGAGTCCGACGATGTGGAATACGCCCTCGAAGCTGTCGCCCGTCGGGTTATTGTATTCCGCGCCGACGAGGATCTTCACGCCCGAGAGCGTTTGCTCCTTGCCGCAATACCAATGATCCGTGAACGCCACGGCGTCATATCCTTGCTCGGCGTAGATCTGCGCGACCTCCTCGGGGGTGCGATGCCCGTCGGAGAGCGTTGTGTGCGTGTGCAGGTTGATTTTATATCGTTTCTTTCCAAAAAGATCGGTTTGCATGAGGCACTCCTTGACGTATCAATTCTCTTTTCATTGTAACACAAGTTGCTCGTATTTACAAGTGCTTTGCACAAAAAAGAGAGAAAAACTTTGTGCAGGACGACGTTGAAAAATGCGGCAAACCACTTGCATTTTGGGATGAAAAATGGTATCATTATCATATAAAACCACGAAAGTGAGGATTTTTTATGAAACTGAGTGTACTTGCAAATCTTTACGGTGCCAAGAGTCTGGAGGAGACGCTGCAGATCCTGACCTCTCTCGGTGTTCACACCGTTGAGCTTGGAGCGGGCGGATACCCCGGAAAGGCACATTGCAATCCTGCGGAGCTTCTTGCTGACGAAGCAAAATATGAAGTCTTCATCAACACGCTCAAGAAATACGACGTGACCGTTTGCGCGCTGGCGGCACACGGAAACGCATTGCATCCCGACAAGGCGATCGCAAAGCAGTTCGACGAGGACTTCCGCAACGCTGTCCTGCTTGCCGAGAAGATGGGCGTTGACACGGTCATCACCTTCTCGGGCTGTCCCGGAGATCACGAGGGCGCGAAGTATCCCAACTGGGTGACCTGCCCCTGGCCCGAGGATTTCCTTGCCATTCTGGATTGGCAGTGGAACGAGAAGCTGATCCCCTATTGGAAGGAAGCGGGCGCGTTCGCTTTGGCGCACAACGTTCCCCACATCGCGTTTGAGATGCACCCGGGCTTCTGCGTTTATAACCCCGAGACCCTGCTCAAGCTCCGCGCGGCTGTCGGTGACGTCATCGGCGCAAACTTCGACCCCTCTCACCTGATCTGGCAGGGAATGGATCCCGTTGCCGCCATCCGTGAGCTTGCGGGCGCGATCTATCACGTTCACGCAAAGGATACGAAGGTCGATACCTATAACACCGCCAAGAACGGCGTGCTCGACACCAAGCATTACGGCGACGAGCTACACAGAGCATGGGTATTCCGCACGGTCGGCTACGGAAACGGCGAGACCTACTGGAGAGATCTCGTTTCCAACCTCCGTCTTTGCGGCTATGACCGCGTTCTCTCCATCGAGCACGAGGATAGCCTGATGACCATCGACGAGGGACTTCGCAAGGCAGTCTCCTTCCTTCAGAACGTGATCATTACCGAGGAGAAGCCCACCACGATGTCATGGGCATAAGAGCGACATGAAGCTGACATACGAGCAGATCTTAAGCGTCACCGTCGGCGCGGTACATACCGAAACAACTTCCGACGGCATCCGCTTTGACAAATGCACCAAGAGTCAGATCGAGGCGTGGTACGGCGTGGGTGAGCCTTACGGAAAAAATTCCGAGGCGGCTACGGGCGTGCGACTGGATTTTTATACCGACTCCCAAAGTCTTGCCTTCGATCTTGTGGGCGGAAACCGCGTGGACGTTTATTTTGATGGCGTACTGCGGCATCACGTAAATATCCACGAGCTGCACAAAGAGGGAAAAGCCCCCGCGTTTGTGATCGATAAGCCCTTGGGCGAGGTCGGCGGAGAGACACGCGTAACGGTCTATTTTTCCTCCCACAACGCGATCGCGGTGCTCAAATATTTGGAGCTGGACGACGGCGCGACGGTCAAGCGACCCGATTACGCCAAAAAGCTCCTGTTCTGCGGTGACTCGATCACGCAGGGCTGGGACTCGCAATGGGACAGTCTTTCCTTCGCCAACAGCATCTCGCGCTTCTTTGACGCGGAGAGCGTGGTGCAGGGCGTGGGCGGCGCGGTGTTCTGCGAGGATACCTTCGATCCCGACCTGCCGTTTGATCCCGACGCTGTTGTGATCGCTTACGGAACGAACGATTACTATTTTTATCAGTCCTACGACGAGGTCCGCGCGCATTGCAGAGCGTACCTGACCAAGGTCAAGGAGCATTACGCCGATCACGGCAAGCCCGTGTTCGTGCTGATGCCGCTGTGGAGAGGCGACCGCTTCGAAAAGGGTGCGGTCGGCGATTTTGCCGAGGTGCGTCGGATACAAGCGGAGGAAGCAAAAAAATTGGGGCTGATCTCGATCGACACGATCAATTTCATCCCACCCCTTGCCGATTTCTTCTCGGACAAGGTGCTGCACCCCAACGCCGTCGGCTTTGGAATCTACACGCAGAATATCATCAAGGAGATGCTGAAGCACCTCTGACGGTTACAATTTCAAACAAAAACAGGAAGCCTTTCTTTGAAAAAGCTTCCTGTTTTTATATGGTGGGATTTTTGCTTTGCAAAAAAGTGCCTGCAAAAGGGCGTGCAAAATTAACGGAGAATTATGTACGGTTGTTTAATAATTGCTCCGCTGTAAACAAATAAATAACCCCGACATCTGTCGGGGTTCGGTTATTTTGTTCGATAAATTGGAATTTGACGATATTACAACAGCTTTATCTCATTGGCAATCATAGCCACGTTTTTGGCGTTGGTATCAATTTTAATGGTACCCAGTGCTTGATACATCGGTATTCTTGCTATGCTTCGCTCAATTATATCTTCAGAACGGATACCTCTTTCTACATCCATTGCCAATCTTTCACACAGAGTCTTTTCATCCGCTACAAGCGAGACGCATTTCACCTCACAGTTCTGTG
>JAZNXP010000201.1:0-2679 GCA_045593965.1 Eubacteriales bacterium
ATAAAGGAACGTCTGATTTCAATATACAAACAAAAAGAACCGCAGAGTTGATCTGCGGTTTTTGTTAAATAAGCATATTCGGAAATCGGTCATTGCTTTTTCATTTGTCTCAGGAAGAGTAAAATCGCAATCGTAATCGCAACAAATGCATATCCGAGCACCCACCATAGGTGCGGAAAGATATCGGCATAGGCTCCTGCGATCAGAGCGCGTTCCATTTCTACGGCATGAACGAACGGAAGTGCATACGCGATCTTTTGAAATGCGCCGCCGACAAGGTCAAGATCAAACCAAACGCCCGAGAGCCACCCGGAAAGATTTGTCAGTAGCGCGCCGCAGATACCGCCGACCTGCTTATCGGTCAGAATACTTCCGAAAAGCAGACCGAGAGCTATGAAAAGGAGCGAAATGGGAATGACAAAGAGAACGGCAAACAAAATATTGACCGTGATATCAAGTCCAAGAATAACAGAGATGATATAGCAAATGATGCTTTGTGCCACCGCAAACGGAACGATCGGCAAGGTATAACCAAGAATAAAATCACACGGTGTCAGCGGTGTTGTATATAGCCTTTGCAGAAATGAGCTGCCTCTGTCCTTGGCAATCAGGGTGGCGGAAAACAGCGTCATGAACGAAAGTCCGAACACCGTGATTCCGGGTGCCAGATGCTCGATCTCAAATAGCGGAACGGGAATATTTGCCTGAATCGCGCTTAAAAGTAAGATCAAAACCAGTGGAAAGCCCAAGCCAAACGCCAAAGTCAAGGGATCGCGAAGAATCTCCATAGCGTTTCGTTTCGCAAACGTAAGCATTCTCATTGTGATCCCCCCTTAACAATACGGACAAACGCCTCCTCAAAGCGATCGGTTCCCGTCAATTCTTTGATCCTTTGCGCGGTATCGCATATCAGAAGCTTGCCGTCCCTCATGATCGCGATACGGTCGGAAAGTGCCTCGGCTTCTTCCATATAGTGCGTGGTTAAAATGATCGTTACCTTACCTTTCAAGGCACGGATCACGTCCCAGAGGTCACTTCTTGCGATGACGTCAAGTCCCAGCGTCGGCTCATCCAAAAAGAGGATTTTCGGTTCACTGATCAACGCCATTGCAATACTGAGTCTGCGTTGCCAGCCACCCGACAGCTTCCCCGCCTTCCTCTCCAGCACGCTTTTCAGATCGAGCATCTCTGAAAGCTCGACGATCCTTTGAGTTCGCTTTTCTTTTGAAAAACCGTAAACACCGCAGATCAGCTCCAAATTTTCACGAACGGAAAGTCCTGATGCAACCGCGCTCTCCTGCGGAGATACAGCGATCAGCTTTTTCACCTCGGCAGTATCCTTGCAAATGCTTTTTCCCAGCAAATACGCATCCCCTTCAGTCGGTTCTGTCAGACAGGAAAGCATTTTAACGGTCGTTGTTTTGCCCGCACCGTTTACGCCGAGCAGAGAGAACAATTCCCCCTCCTCAATGCAAAGCGACAGGCGATCTACGGCAAGAACGTCCCGATATTGCTTTGTAAGATTTTCAATTCGGATCGCATTCATTTTACGTTTCCTCCGATAAATGTCTTGCTTTGATGCCTTGATATACGTCGGTCAGCATATCGCTGATCAGCTCCCATTCAAGCGAAAGGAAGGAGGTTGCAAGCATCGTTCCGATGCCGTGAACACACGCCCACATTTCCAGATGCATCAAGGTCGCTTTTTCCTTTGTGATGCCGTTCGCTTTCATGATCATTTCAACGGAAGCCTCAAAATCAAGCGATGGCGTTAGCTCCTTTCCTTGCCGATCACGCATAAACAGAAGCCTAAATAATTGCTTTTCTTCCTTCGCAAAGCGAATATACGCCATACCGAAGGCTTTGTACTGCGGATACTTTCCGCTTTCAACCTCACGTTTCAAAAATTGAAAATAGATCTCGTATGCGGCGGTGAGCGTTGCATCCTGCAAATCATCCATGGTCGCAAAATTGGAAAAAACGGGTTGCGTGGAGCAATTCAAAGAAGCGGCAATGGCACGCGCATTGATTCCCTCTTCCCCATTTTCTCTGACAAGCGCGACCGCAGCTCTGACGATCTCTTCTTTTGTAATCTTAACCTTTGGCGGCATTATATCCCTCCGTATATATCATTTGTTATATATCAATTGTTATTTTATCATAAAAAACGGATCTTGTCAAGTCGTTTTAAGAATATTTACAAAAAAACTCCGTCACAGTCTGAACCGTGACGGAGTCTTGAGCTTATATTACATTTTGAAATCAAACGATCATCGAATACCGTATTGCTCGATGATATAATCCATGTCCTTATCGCCTCTGCCCGAGAGGTTGATCAGAACCGAGCCCTTTCCCATCTGCTTTGCCAGCTTGATGCCGTAAGCGACAGCGTGTGCGCTCTCGATCGCGGGGATGATACCCTCCATGCGAGAAAGCTCGAAGAACGCGTCGATCGTTTCATCATCGGTGATCACGTCGTATTTGACGCGTCCGATATCGTGCAGGAATGCGTGCTCGGGTCCCGAGGAAGGATAATCCAAGCCGCTCGCCACCGAATATACGGGAGCGGGATCGCCGTTTTCATCCTTGAGCATGATGCTGTTGAAGCCGTGCATGATGCCCTCCTCGCCGTATTGCAGGCTTGCCGCGTGATCGCCAAGTGCCGTGCCGCGTCCGAGC
>JAZNXP010000202.1:0-16134 GCA_045593965.1 Eubacteriales bacterium
CCTTTGCATCCTCCTCGTTGGAAATGCAAACGTCCACGTATTGTCAAAGATCGCTCATGACCTCTCTTGCGCGTTCTCTCGTCCAAAGCTTTCCGCGGTAGTTGAGGTCACAGGAGATCTTAATTCCCTTTTTCTTTGCGGCGATACAAGCATCGCGGCAGATCTCGGCAACGTTTGCGCCGAGCGCGGGCGTAATGCCCGTAAAGTGGAACCAATCCGCGCCTTCGAAGATAGCATCCCAATCAAAATCAGAAGCACTTGCCTCGGCGATCGCGGAATGCGCTCTGTCATAAATACAAACCGAGCCTCTTTGAGATGCGCCCTTTTCCAAGAAATAAATTCCAACGCGATCACCGCCTCTGACGATGTCCGAGGTATCGATGCCGAAATAGCGCAGAGAATCCACTGCCGCCTGTCCGATCGCGTGCTTGGGAAGCTTGGTGACATATTTGCTGTCCAATCCGTAATTGGCAAGAGAAACAGCTACGTTTGCCTCTCCTCCTCCAAAGGTCGCCTGCATACGGTCGTTCTGGAAAAATCTGTAGTATCCTTCGGGAGCAAGACGGAGCATCAACTCTCCAAACGTTACAACTTTCATTTGATTACCTCCAATAATTGCTTACAATTTTCTTTAATATCGCCCTTCATCATGAAGCTGCCGCCAACCGCGACGATCTTATCAAATGCAAGAAAATCACGGATGTTATCGAGATTGACACCGCCCGTGGGCAAGAACTTCAGCTGCGGGAACGGAGCGGCAAGTGCCTTGATCGCGGAAAGTCCGCCGTATACATTCGCGGGGAAGAATTTGACAGTGGTGATCCCCAACGAGATCGCCTGCATCATTTCGGTCGGAGTCGCGCAACCGGGAATATAGGGGATGTCCGCATCCTTGCAAACCTGTGCGACCTCTGCGGAAAGTCCCGGAGAGACGATAAAGCACGCGCCTGCCTCGATTGCCTGCTTTGCCTGCTCCGCGTTGATCACGGTGCCTGCGCCGATATACATCTCGGGAAATGCCTTTGCACCCTCGCGGATCGCATCTGCCGCACATGCGGTGCGGAACGTGATCTCCGCCGCGGGAATGCCGCCCTCATTGAGCGCGGAAAGCGTGGGAAGCGTATCCTCCATCTTGGAGATCACCACGACAGGGACTACTTTTACCTTTGAAAACAGATCCTTTTTTTGATTCATATCGATCCTCTTTTTATCTTTTTTCATTTTTCATTCTATTTCGGTGTACACAATACAACATGTTTATTTTACCATGTTTTCTCCTCAAATGCAACCGCTTTTTGGAAAATAATATAAAAAATATCGCTCGGGATCTCCACCTCAAGCGATATTTTCATATTTGCCTTATCTGACCTTCAGATCAAACCGTTCCTTACAGCACGGACAGCATACCGTATGCTCTCCTTTCGTTCTTGGCAATCGCAGCACGTTCTTGCATTTCGGGCATTTGCGGTAGATATGCGTCTTTCGATCTCTCCATTTGCTTTTTTGCAAGGAAAAGAATTTTCTGACGGGATCCCGAATCAGGCGGCAAAACGCGGCGTTTTCCTGCCTGCGCTTGTAAAGATTGCGGGAGAGCATACGAAAATTCGAATAGATCATCAATACCAACGCCAAAACCGTCAATGTCAAGTTCAACCACATCCACGGCATAAAGATCGCAACGAGCACGATGACCATCGCCACGATCGACAAAAAATTGCAAAAAGAATCCGCTCCGTTCCGCCCGTAAAAAAAGCGTGCCAGACGTTCCCGAAACGGCATTCTGTTGCGCGAAAAACGTCCCATGATTTCACCTCCGTTGAAGCTTCTGTAACTCATTATAACCTTATTTTTCAACCGAATTTAAACAAACGCCGTTTTTTTAGAAAAAAACTCGGAGAAGCTTTTGCAAGCTTCCCCGAGCATAACGGCAAAAGGATCAGGCATTTACCATCTTCATCTCGTCAGAGCTATCCGCACTCTGATTGATCTCATTCGGATCACAGAACGTGGGCACTGCCTGACGGATCGCCTGCTTGATCTTGGGAGAGGAGATCTCATTCTTGCTTTCCTCAACCACGCGGCAAAGCAGATCCATTTTTTCATCGACCTCTTTTCGGGAAAGCGGAGTATCCTTCTCGATAAAGATCATGTTGTTATCGGTCTTTGCCAACGTCTCCGTTTTCATCAAAAGCTCCTCATAAAGCTTTTCACCCGGACGCAAGCCGACCTCTTCGATTTGGATGTCCACGCCGGGCTCCAAACCGGACATACGGATCATATTCACCGCGAGATCATAGATCTTGACAGGCTTGCCCATATCCAGAACGAATAGCTCGCCCTTCTTTGCCATAGCTCCCGCTTGGACGACGAGCTGGCTCGCCTCGGGAATGGTCATGAAATAGCGGATGATCCGCTTATCCGTCAGCGTGATCGGTCCACCCGACGCGATCTGACGCTTGAAGAGCGGAATAACGGATCCGTTGGATCCGAGCACGTTTCCAAATCGAACTGCCGCAAATGAGGTCTCGCCATCCGTGCGGCACTGCACGATCATTTCGCACATCCGCTTGGACGCGCCCATGATATTGGTCGGGTTTACCGCCTTGTCGGTCGATATCAGAATGAACTTTTTGACCTGATATTTCTCCGCCATATCAGCGGTGTTATATGTACCGACAACATTGTTCTTGATCGCCTCGCACGCGCTGTGCTCCATCAAAGGAACATGCTTATGCGCCGCCGCATGGAATACGATATCCGGGCGATATGCGTTAAAGATACAATCCAAACGGTCTCTGTCACGCACCGACGCGATCTCGACCGAAAGATCCAGCTTATCTCCGTAGGTTCGGATCAATTCCTGCTGAATTTCATATGCATTATTCTCATAGATATCCAAAACGATCAGCTTCTTCGGATCACACTTTGCGATCTGACGGCAAAGCTCGCTTCCGATTGATCCGCCACCGCCGGTCACCAAAACGGTCTTGCCTTTATAGTAATGCGATGCCTCACTGTCATTGATGTTCAGGCTTTTGCGGAACAGCAAGTCCTCGATCTGAAATTCACGGATGCGTCCTTTTTTCTTGCCCGCCATTTCCTCGGCATTTTCCACTTCCGTCACGGGAGTATCATAGAGCTTGATCTTACAGGACGTGCGGCTGTAAAATTCATATAAAGCCGTTGCGGCATCGCTGTCCGTCGGCGTCACCGCGATAAAGATCTCGCTGACCTGCTGTGATTCGATAAAATCAAGGATCTGCTCGTCCTGATAATAGACCTTCAGACCTGCCACGCGGCTTCCGACTTTGGCTTTGTTCGTATCGATGAAAAATATCGGTTTATAGTTGGAGCGACGGTTACACATCAGCTCTTCCGCCAAAAGCGCGCCGATCTGTCCCGCACCAACGATCGCAACGGGAATCTTATGAAGATCGGCAGACGCGGAATCGTATTTTCGGATCCGCTTATACAGCCAACGGTACGCAAACCGTGACGTCAGGGTCAACAGCGCGGTTAAGGAAGCCACCGACATCGGGATCCATACACCGTTATAGATCTCGGGCTTTGCAAACGCGATCATCCGCAAGGTAAGTACCGCCAAAAGACAGCCCGCTCCATCGGCGATGATCATCTTCAAGAACACCGACGTATTGGTGTATCTCCAGACGTTGGAATACAGTCCCATCAGCAAACGCAACAGGAACATATACCCTAACAAAACCAACGAATTGATCAGATATATATGGAAATCAAATTGCAGACGCTCATCGATCCATGTTAAAACACAGAAGCAGAAAAGATCCACAGCCGCAAAACAACAAATATCTATGAAAAACAGGAGAACACGCCGCCATTTTGGAATTTGGAAGAATTCCTTTACTTTTGCAAGCATTTTTTATCACCTTTCATTTTTTTGATACGGCAACGATCGCCGTAGGGACAAACATGGGCGCATATGATTTGCCTTTGTGAAGCACTCTTAAAAGGAGAAATTCTCTTTGATCCCCTTCCAATTCTGATCCTTCTCGCTCAAATTCAGAGGAGTTCCGTCCGAAAGAGTGTATCCCTTCGCATTCGCGGAGCCCGAATACGCTCCCACGATATCCAACCATTCAATGCCGATATCGGGATCGTTCCATGCAAGCCCGCCTTCATCTCCGGGATGATAAAAATCCGTACACTTATAACAAAATTCCGCACGGTCACTCAACACAAGAAATCCGTGAGCAAAGCCCTCGGGAATATAGAATTGCTTTTTGTTTTCCGCGGTCAGCTCCACGCCGAACCACTTGCCGTAGGTTTTGCTGTTTGCGCGAAGATCGACCGCAACGTCAAACACGCTTCCCGCGATCACGCGCACAAGCTTTCCTTGCGGATATTGCTTCTGAAAATGCAAGCCGCGCAAGACACCTTTTACCGACATACTCTGATTGTCCTGAACGAATACCATATCAAGACCCGCTTCACGCATGTCGTTCTGATTGTAGGTTTCCATAAAATAGCCGCGGCTGTCACCGTGAACTGCGGGCTGAATGACACACAGGCCCTCAATCCCGCCAACGTTTTTTTCTACTTGAATTTGTCCCATATCTACACGACTCCCTCAACGGTTTCCGTACATTTTCTCATAATAATCACGGTATTCGCCTGAAATGATCGTCTCCCACCACTCGCGATTTTCCAGATACCATGCAATGGTCTTCTGAATACCGTCCGCAAATTTGGTCTCGGGAAGCCAGCCAAGCTCACTGTGAATCTTGGTCGGATCGATCGCATAACGCATATCGTGTCCCTTGCGATCCGCAACGTAGGTGATCAAGGACTCGGGCTTGCCGAGTGCCTTGCAGATCAGCTTGACAATATCAATATTCTTCATTTCATTGTGTCCGCCAATGTTATAAACCTCGCCGACGCGTCCGTTCTGCAGAATCAGATCGATCGCCTTGCAATGATCCTCAACGTAAAGCCAATCGCGCACATTTTCGCCCTTGCCGTAAACAGGCAGGGGCTTATCGTTGAGCGCGTTTGCGATCATCAGCGGAATCAGCTTTTCGGGAAAATGGTAAGGACCGTAGTTATTGGAGCAACGGCTGATGGTCACGGGAAGTCCGAACGTGCGGTGATATGCCAATACCAACAGGTCTGCTCCCGCTTTGGAGGACGAATACGGGCTGCTGGTATGGATGGGCGTCTCCTCGGTAAAGAAGAGGTCGGGTCTATCCAGCGGAAGATCACCGTACACCTCGTCGGTGGATACCTGATGATACCGCTTGATACCGTATTTGCGGCAAGCGTCCATCAGAGTTGCCGTTCCCAGAATATTCGTGCGCAAAAAGATATCGGGATCCTCAATGGAGCGGTCAACATGGCTTTCCGCCGCAAAGTTGACAACCACGTCGGGATGCTCCTCCTCAAAGAGCCGATAAACAGCCTCACGGTCGCAGATATCCGCCTTCACAAAGCGGAAATTGGGGTTGTCCATCACGGGAGAAAGCGTCGACAAATTGCCTGCGTAAGTCAACTTATCCAAGCAGACGATGCGATCCTCGGGATGCGCCTTCAGCATATGAAAAATAAAATTACTTCCAATAAATCCGGCACCGCCGGTTACAATATAAACCATGGAAAGCTCCTTTCTGCGCATACGCAGTATAATAAGGGGTTCTAACGCACCTTATATTATAACATACCCATCTGTTTTTGTCAAGGGATTTGAGGCGTTTCTCACATTTGACGGTTTTTACCTTCCGAAATGAGAGAAAACCAACAAACCGTTCCCTTATTTTCCCTTTTTTTCGACAGCATCCTCCTGCGCCATGTAGTAACGCACCATGCAGGACTGCACCAGGAAAAAGCCTGCCGTGAGAGTCAGAATTGCCGAGATCCAAAAGAAGCCGCCAAGTGACGAAGATGCCGACGGATCCTTGATCAAAAGCTCCTCGCCGTCAACCACGGCAACAGCTTTTTTAACGGCAATCCATTCCTCCGTTCCCTCTTCCGTATAAAAAACGTATTTTTCCGCGTGTGCGGGAAGGATAAATCCGTCCAAGGAGATCTCTTTTTCCGCCTTTCCGTCACTGACCGTCAGCTTCAAAGACGAGATCTTCACCGTTTGCTCGGTCTCATTCGCGACCGCACCCGACACCTGCGTCGAATACTGCTTGCTTGAAACACTGATCAATGTGGAAGAGACCGAGAAGGACTCCTTCGCCAGCAGTCCGCTTTCCTTTTGCGGAAGGGCTTGCCACACCGTGAGAAGCAGCAGCACTGCCGTCAGCAATGCCAATGTCGCGATCTTTAAATTTTGCAATCCGTGTTTCATACATTACTCCTTTACAGCCGCACGCGCCTCATTTGCGCCGAACGTTACTTCTTTATTGTATCACGTTTTGCTCCATAATGCAATCGTTTTCACAAAAAAAATCGCGTCCTGCGTATCAAATACGCAGGACGCGTGGTAAAATGCGAAATTATTCGTACAAACCGCTACGGATCTCTTCGATGAACTCGATGCACTTGTTCATCTCTCTCCAACGGCCCTTGATCTTGGATGCTACGTTGGTATCACCATCGTTAGAAACCATCTTCAAAAGGCTACCGGATTCGCCGCGACCCCAGGTGTAACCCAGGTCATAGGTCTTGCTCTCGTGGAGTCTCTCAAGCATTGCATAGTCCTCTTCCAGGTTGGAAAGACGGCCCAAAAGAACGGTCTTGAAGAAGGTGGGACGGAAGTTTGCATAGCTATCGATGCAAAGAGCCTCGAGAATGATGCTGTTACGAACCGCGTCAACGGACTTCTTGGGAATCATGAAGAATCCCGCGCCGCAAAGTGCGTGGTAATCATCCTGCTCCTCGTCCAGAAGCGGCAGAGGTGCGTAACCGAGGTCGAAGCTTACGGTCTGCAGGCAAGAGAACAGTGCGCCAAACTCGAAGGACATGAACAGGTTCTTACCGGTCTTGTATGCCTTCCAGCCATCGCTCTCCTCAAAGTCAGCCCAGGAAACGTTTTTCATCCAGAAAACCTTATTCTCGCTTGCGTAGATCAGGTCATAGAGAGCATTTGCCATTCTGCTGACGCGGTCAACGTCGATGGAGAGATAGTACCCGTTGTTCTCATCACGGGTAACAACGGTACCGCCCATTGCCCAGTAGTAACCGTCAACGTGGTAGTTCTGATAGATCATGCCGTACTGGTCTTCCAAGGTGAATTTATCGTCACCGTTTACGTCAGTACCGTACTTCATTGCGATCTCACGGAGAAGGCTCATGGTCCATTGCTTATCTTCAACGAGCTGGTTGATATCGTACTGCTGATCAAGCGTCAACTGCTTGAAGAGGTCACGGTTGTAGATCAAGCCTACCAGACCCTGTCCGCAGATGGAATAGTCGGATGCAGCAAAGTAGAGACGGTCATCAATTTTGAAGGTATCAACGCTCTGGTTCCACCAAGCCTCATCCAGATGGATGTTCTCATAGGAGCAAAGGTCGGTCAGAAGGTTGTTCTCCAGCATGAAGCTACCTTCATGCGGAGCCGGATAGATCAGGTCGTATTCACCGCCCTGTCCCATAACGGAAGACTGAAGCGTGCCGCCGCAGTCCTTCTGCTCAAGAACGTTCAGATAAATGTTAAACTTTTCTTCTACCTTCTGGGTTCTGGAATATGCCTCGGAACGAAGGGGATCTTCACTATCCTCGTGCTGAACCAGCATGTACTTCTTTGCATAGGTCTCATAGATCAGGTAGTTGATCTGACCCACACCGCCGTTTACACCGTAGTTGGTTACAGGCAGCCAGTTTTCAATCGTTGCTTCCTTGTCACCCTGAACAGGCGCCGTTGTTGCCTGGTTTTCATCGGGTTGCTCGCCTTCATCATCGTTGCAGGCAGTTGCAAGGCAGGTGAACACCATCAACAAGCAGAGAAGCAAGCTCAAAACTCTTGCTTTCTTGGAAATGTTCATTATGAACCTCCTATTTTTCAAATTTGGCACAAATATAGCCTTATACATATTGTACCGAATTTCACCATTTTTGTCAAGTAGTATTATGACGATTTTGCCACCCCTAAAATTGTGCAGATTTGCCAACCTGGATAAAGGCGCGCCGAAAAGATCGTTTTCTTTCTTGAAAATTATATTTTTTCTTTCTCCGACAGAATAAAAAACAGACGCACATACGTTCGTGTGTGCGTCTGCGTTTTTGTTCAAAATTATTCAGCGTCAGCTTCGACAGCAGCCTCTTCGGCAGCTTCTTCAGCAACGTACTCCTCGGGCATAGCCTCAGCCGCTGCTGCCGCTTCTTCAAGCAGGGAGCGGATGGAAAGGCTGACCTTCTGCTTCTCATCATCAATATCGATGATGCGAGCGTCAACGGTCTGACCGATCTCGAGAATATCTGCGGGCTTTGCAATTCTCTGCATAGCGATCTGAGAAATGTGGATCAAGCCGTCAACACCGTCAATGATTTCAGCAAATGCGCCGAAGGGCATCATGCTGACGATCTTTACGGATGCGATATCACCAACTGCATACTGGGACTTGAAAATGTTCCAGGGGTTGGTCTCCTCGGTCTTGTAGCCAAGAGAAATTCTCTTCTTCTCGGGATCGAAGCTCTTTACGAATACGGTGATGTTATCGCCGATCGCAACAACCTCTGCGGGATTCTTGATGTGCTTCCAGGAAAGCTCGGTCAGGTGAACCATACCGTCCACGCCGCCAAGATCGATGAACGCACCGTAAGAGGTCATGCTCTTAACGGTTCCGTTATAAACCTTGCCTACCTCGATGCCTGCCCAGAACTCAGCCTCCTGCGCACGGCGCAGCTCACGCTGAACCTTGCGGATGGATCCGATCGCCTTTTTGCCCTTGATCTCAATGATCTTGAAGGAAACGGTGGAGCCTACCAGAGTGGAGAGATCTCCATCCTTCGGAACACCCGTCTGGGATGCGGGAATGAATACGCGGTTTGCCTTGGTGTAGATCACAACGCCGCCCTTCACTGCCTCTGCTACCTTGCCCTCAAGGACGGCCTCCTCGTCGCAAGCCGCAACGATGGTCTGCCAGTTCTTGTCGGCATCAACTCTCTTCTTGGAAAGCTCTGCAACACCCTCGATGTCGCTGACACGGATGACAAAGGCTTCTACCTGGTCACCTGCTTTGTAGTTCTCGGTCAGCTTGAAAGCGGCATCGTCAGTGATCTGATCCGCTTTAATGTAGCCGGTTACGCCCGCGCCGACGTCAAGCTGCAGCTCGGCATCGGATACGTATGTAACGGTTCCGGTAACGACATCTCCTGTATTTAAAGTTTTGCATTGCGATTCAAGCATTTGTTCGAAATTTTCATTCATTTCGCTCATGGTTTTATATACCTCCTCTATTTCATCGCTTGGTGTAGAAGCACCCGCGACAATTCCAATGTGTTTTGCTTCCTTCGGAAGCTCTTTGTTCAGCTCCGCCGCATTTGCGATCCATACGGTTTGCTTACAATGCTTGCGACAGATCTCATAAAGCTTTGCAGTGTTGGAGCTCTCTCTTCCGCCGATGACGATCATGAAATCGCACGTCTTTGCAAGGGTCTCCGCCTCGGTTTGCCTGAGTTCAGTCACACTGCATATTGTATCAAAAATAATTGCATTTGTACATAGGTTTTTGAGTTTTTTTTGACTTTGGTGCCAATTCACCAAATTTTGGGTCGTTTGAGCGACCATTACAGGCGTTTTTTTGTGCATTTTGACATCATCCCATTGTGAAAGCGACGATTCCAGCTCCTCTGCGGTGGAAAAAACGTACTTTTCCCCGTCAAAACAGCTCATGATCCCCTTGACCTCGGGATGCTCTGCCGCCCCGATCAGAATGAAGCATTGCTCATCGCGGTCGCATTCCGCGGCGATCTTGTGGATTTTCTTGACGTAGGGACAGGTACAGTCCAACCACTGAAAATAGGGATTTCCCTGTGCCGAGGTTTCCAAAAGCGTGACCGTATCCTTCGGGCATCCGTGCGCGCGCACCAGAACCGTGACGGGAGAATGCTCCGTCGCTCCCTTGGCGACTTCTTCGATCTCCTCATTGGAGATCGCATGGACACCTCTGCGGCGCAGCGATTCATTATAGGTCTCGTTGTGGATCAGATGTCCGAGCGTAAAAATACGCTCACCCGAACGCGCGTTTGCGATCGCCTGCTCCAATCTGTCCGTGGCGCGTTTGACACCAAAGCAAAAGCCCGCGTTTTCCGCAACGGTAATGTTCTTCATACGTTTATGCTCCTTTGAAAGAGTATAATGCCACTCAATGCAGCGACTTCTCTCCGATCCGCTCGCTGACGATCTTCGCCAATTTCGAAACGCACTCCTCGGGTGTCATCCAGGAGTTATCAAAGGTCAGCGCGTCGGGGGCGGCAACTGCGGGAGCGATCGCGCGAGTGCTGTCCGCACGGTCACGCTCACGCATATCGGCAAGCACGTCCTCCAGCGTCACCTTCATTCCCTTTGCGTTCAGCTCGTCATGGCGGCGTTGCGCGCGACATTCGTCACTCGCCGTCAGGAAGATCTTGACGTCCGCATTCGGCAGGATCACCGTGCCGATATCTCTGCCGTCCATGATCACGCTGTTACGGCGCGCGATGTCTCTTTGCGTCTCCAGAAGAAACGCGCGAACGGCGGGAATGGCGGAAACGGCGGACGCGTACATGGACATCTCGGGCGTGCGAATCCTGTCTCCGAGATCCTCACCGTTGAGAAGCACCTTCTGCGTTCCGTTTTCATAAGCAAGATCGATCTGAATATCGGGAAGCAATGCACCGACCGCTTCCGCGTTTTTCGGATCGACGTCCCGACTGCGGACATAGTATCCGATGGTGCGGTAGAGCGCACCCGTATCTACGTAAATGATCCCAAGCTTGGCGGCAAGAGCCTTCGCCACGGTTGATTTTCCCGCGCCGCTCGGTCCGTCTATGGCAATTTGAATCATGGTTATCTCCTTTCAGCCGATGGATGCGGAGGTTCCCGCAAGGACGGCGGTGGAAAATGCGATCTGAAGATTAAAGCCACCCGTATAAGCGTCAAGATCCAAGACCTCGCCCGCAAAATACAGTCCCTCGACCAGCTTGGATTGCATCGTTTTGGGCGTGATCTCCTTGATGCTGACGCCGCCTCTTGTGACGATCGCCTCATCCAAGGATCGGAAGCCGAGCAACGGCACGCGCAAGCCCTTGAGTGCCTGCACCATTTTCTCGCGCTCCGAACGGGTCACGGAATGGATCTTTTTGCGTCCGTCCAGCTCGCAATAGCGAATGAACGGCTCAATCATCTTTTGCGGAAGAAGATCGTCCAGCGCATTGATCAGATCACGGTTTTGATATTTCGCAAAATCAGAAAGCAAACGCGCGTCAAGCGTTTTTTCATCCAACGCGGGCTTGAGGTCGATCCTCGCTTCATATTTTTGAGGGCGAATATCCGAAAGATGCGCGGATGCCGAAAGCACCAGCGGTCCTGTCAAGCCGAAATGCGTAAACATCATCTCACCGAAATCGTCGTATACGCACTTCCCCGTCGTGTTCTCGATGATGCGGAGCGAGACGTTTTTGAGGGATAGCCCCTGCATGGAAGCGCAAAGCCTTCCGTCCGCCACGATGGGAACCAAGGAAGGATGCAATTCGGTCACGGTGTGTCCCGCCTCGCGCGCAAATCGGTAGCCATCGCCGTCCGAGCCCGTTTTGGGATAGGACTTTCCTCCCGTGCAAACGATCACACGGTCAAATTGCTCGTCCCCCTCCGAGGTACGAACGCCACAGGCAGCTCCATCCTCTATGAGGATCGTTTGCACACGTCGGTGAACGATATGCACACCGCTTTGCAGACATTTTTTCTCCATTGCGGCAACGATGTCCCCTGCCTTGTCCGATACGGGAAAGACACGCTTGCCTCGCTCGGTCTTGAGCGGCACACCCAGCTCCTCAAAGAACGCCTTGGTATCGGCGGTGGAGAAGGTGGAAAGCGCGGTATAAAGAAACCGTGGATTGGTGGGAACGTTCGAAAGAAATTCATTCAGCTCGCAATCGTTGGTGACGTTACAGCGTCCCTTGCCCGTGATGCGGAGCTTTTTTCCAACGCGGTCATTCCGCTCGTAAAGCGTCACGTCCGCGCCGTATTGAGAAGCTGTGATCGCCGCCATCATTCCCGCGGCACCGCCGCCGATAACGGCAATGCGGAGCGCGTCAGACGTCTTTTTTGTCATAGACTTCATAGCGATCCCAGACCTCCTCCAGGATATGGAGACGGTCGGTCAATTCCTTCTGCTTCTTTCGGGAGATCGCAACGACCATCGCGTTCAGGATGCTGAGCGGCGCGACGAGGGAATCCACAAAGGATGCCATGTCGCTTTGCGCGATGAGAAGCTGATCTGCGAATGCGGCGATGGGAGAGAGCGGACTGTCCGTCAGAGCCACGACGTCCGCCTTTTGAGTACGGGCGTACTCAACGGCATTGATGATACGCTTGGAGTAGCGCGGGAAGCTGATCGCGATCAGAACGTCCCCAACTCCGACGCGCATGATCTGCTCGAACATTTCACTGCCCGAGGTGGTCTGCACGAACTTGACGTTATCGAAGATCATACGGAAGCAATGGTTGAGAAAGCCTGCCAGAGCCGACGACGAACGAACACCGATGATATAGATATTCTTCGCCGCGATGATCTTATCCACCGCTTCCTCAAAGGAATCGTGATCGATCTCTTCGAGCGTACGGCGGATCTTTTCGGCATCGGAAAGAAGCACCTTGTCCAGCACGTTGCCGTCGCCGATGAGGTTATTGGTGACCTCGATGCGCTGGAAGGAAGTCAGACGGCTGCGGATCAGCTTGCGCAAGGAATGCTGGAATTCGGGATAGCCCGCGTATCCAAGCTCCGTGGCAAAGCGAACGACCGTAGACTCGGACACACCGACAATGGCGCCGAGCTTCGAAGCGGTCAGGTACGCCGCCTTATCATAATTGGACAGGATATAGGTTGCAATAAGCTTTTGTCCCTTGGAAAACGAGGACATTCCATCCTCAATGGACTTGAGCAGATCTGTATTCATGACCGAATTTTTCCCCTTTCAAAAGCACGTATCTTCCTCTGTCGTGTATCATCCGTTCAATATTTTATTATACAACACAAAAGCAAAATTGTCAACCGCATTTTCGACTTATTTTCAGCAAAAATTGTTAAATCATAATTAGAAAACAGGAAACAAGCTCTTATCGATAAGAGCTTGTTTCCTGAATTTAAAAATCATAGTCTGCTCATCAAGACATGTAAATAATACCATTGACACCATGACCATATGTTGTCATGACTGTTGTTAATGGGAAAAACACAATAATTATTTCATGATAACCAAAATCCGAATACTGCCATTTTTTCTTTCTCCTGATACTGATATGATCACGTATGTGACAAATTTTATTTTACCATGTTTTATATGTATTGTCAAGAAAAATGCAAAAAAATGTAAAATCCCCTCGTTTTGAAGTGCGAAAGAAGTCCGCTTTTTTTGCAAAAAAATCCCGACGCTCTTGATTTTGCGAAAAAAGTATGTTATACTGAACGTAAGATCGATGGAGGTGTGCCAATGAGAAGTAACGAATCTGCGGAAATGTATCTGGAGAGCATTCTGCTCTTACAGCAAAAGCAAGGACACGTGCGCGCCATTGACATCGCCCGTCATACAGGCTATACCAAGCCCAGTATCAGCCGCGCGGTGGGCTTGCTTAAGACGCACGAATATATTACGGTCGATCCGTCGGGATTTATTGAGCTGACGGAAGCGGGAAAGACCCTCGCCGAAAAGATTTTTGAGCGACACAGAATTCTGACCGCGTTTCTGGAGCACGTCGGTGTCGCGGCAGAGACCGCCGATGACGACGCCTGCAAGATCGAGCATGTCATCAGCGACGAAACGGTCGAAAAGATCAAAGCCTTTCTCTCAAAGAAATAACAAAAGGAGCTATTTCGGAATTGGTGATGTCTTTAGCGGAGAATTTGAAAAGCACCGCTGAGCGCGAGCAACGCATTTGACTGGTCAAATACTAATTGGGCTAAGCCCCCCTATACAAGCAGAAAGAGATAACAAATCGGTTCTTCGCCGAAATGTTATCTCTTTTTTCTATCTGTTTAATGAAATCGTGGCAAGCCACGATGAAATCTTCGCTCAGCTCAGATGAAATCCAAGGATAGCATTGGAGGAAATCAAATCCGTCTAAATGCCCCCTGCGAAGCAGGATTTCATCGCGAAAGCGAGTTCATCCACTGAAAGTGGATTTCACCAGTCGAAGACGGATTTGACTGCGTGATACTCCGCTTGGAGTATCACGCTAATAGCTCCTTTTGTTTTATTCCCAAAGCACGATGCTTCCCGTTTGCAACGTCCTTGGCAGATCGATCAAGCGTTGATTGGACGAGCCGCGGAAGCGCAAGGAAATGTCCTTGAGTGCCTTGACGTAGCGTCCGTCAACCAGAACGTCGATCATGGAAAGCATTTCATCGGTCGCCTCGCATCTGGGATACGAGCCGTCGATCCAAAGCTCTTTATCCAGGGTAAAGCCCGTGAAGCACCATACCGTTTTATTCGGATACGCCTTCTTCACACGGCGCAAAAACGGCAACAGCACTCTTTGATTGGCAGGCTCAAACGGCTCTCCGCCAAGCAACGTCAGACCGTTGATATAGTACGGCTCAAGGGAGTCCAATATTTCCTTCTCGGTCTCCTCGGTGAACGGAACGCCGTATCCGAAATCCCACGTCTGCGGCTGAAAGCACTCCTCGCAATGGTTGGTGCAGCCCGAAACAAACAGAGACGTCCTTACCCCTTCCCCGTTGGCGATGTCGTTCTTCTTCAATTCGCAATAATTCATGAAATACTCCTTACAAATGGGCTATCTGATGAAAAACGGTCGATATAAAAATGCTCCCTTGTGTAAAGGGAGCTGTCGCCGCAAGGCGACTGAGGGATTGCTTGATCTGCTTTTTTACAACCCCTCCGCCTCGTCCCTCGGCACCTCTCCTTGCACAGGGGAGGCTTTTTGATATGCTTTGGCTTCGATGAGATAACCTCATTATGATCTTTTACAGATGCAGAACGCGTTCCTTGATCTCCTGCGTTCTTCCCTGGTTCCAATACTGCGTACCGATATAACCGCAGGTTCTTCTCGCGACGTTCATCTTGCTCTGATCGGTGTTGCCACACTTGGGGCATTTCCAGATCAGCTTGCCGTCCTCTTCGACGATCTCGATCTCGCCGTCCCAGCCGCAGCACTGACAGTAATCCGACTTGGTGTTCAGCTCGGCGTACATGATGTTTTCATAGATAAACTTCATGACCTGCAGAACAGCCTCAAGGTTCTGCTGCATATCGGGAACCTCAACGTAGCTGATCGCGCCGCCGGGCGAGAGCTGCTGGAACTGAGACTCGAATGCCAGCTTCGTGAAGGCGTCAACCTCCTCGGTGACGTGGATATGATAGCTGTTGGTAATGTATCCGCGATCGTTGATGGCGGGAACGATACCAAAGCGCTTCTGCATGCATTTTGCAAACTTATAGGTCGTGGATTCCAGAGGAGTTCCGTAAAGGCTGAAATCGATGTTGTGCTGTGCCTTCCAACGCTTGCACGCATCGTTCAGATACTGCATGACCTGCAGAGCGAACGGCGTAGCACTCGGATCGGTATGGCTCTTACCCGTCATGAACTTGACGCACTCGTAAAGTCCCGCGTATCCGAGAGAAATGGTGGAATAACCGCCGAAGAGCAGCTTGTCGATCGGCTCGCCCTTCTTCAGTCTCGCAAGCGCGCCGTACTGCCAGAGGATGGGAGCCGCGTCCGAAAGCGTTCCCTTCAGTCTCTCGTGACGGCACATCAAGGCTCTGTGACAAAGCTCGAGTCTCTCGTCAAAGATCTTCCAGAATTTATCCATGCTTCCGCCCGAGCTGAGTGCGATGTCGGGAAGGTTGAGGGTAACAACACCCTGGTTGAAGCGTCCGTAATACTTCGGCTTGCCCTCGGCATCGACGTAGGGCGTCAGGAAGCTGCGACAGCCCATGCAGGTGTAGCAGTTGCCGTTGCCGTTCTGATCGATCTTAAGCTCGAGCAAAGTCGGAGGC
>JAZNXP010000203.1:0-5941 GCA_045593965.1 Eubacteriales bacterium
TGCATGGGAGAAACGCCCATTTCAAGGAAGCCGGGCTTATCGTAAAGCGGCTCGTTGCCCGCATCCTCAAGATCCAAGCCCTCGTGAGAGAGGTGCCACATATTCTTATCCTTGGAATAGTTGGTCTCGCGATTGATCTTCAGCGGTACGTTGTGCGCCTCCGCGTAATCGATCTCCTCCTCGCGGGACTTGATGTCCCATTCACGCCAGGGAGCGATGATCTTCATGCCTGGAGCGAATGCCTTGATCGCAAGCTCAAAGCGAACCTGGTCATTTCCCTTACCCGTGCAGCCATGGCAGATCGCGTCCGCGCCCTCCGCAATGGCGATCTCCGCCAGACGCTTGCCGATGATGGGACGCGCCAGAGCGGTACCCATCAGATATTCCTCATATTTACCGCCTGCCTGAACGGTGGGGATGATCATTTCCTCAACGAATTCGTCGGTCAGATCCTCAATATAGATCTTGGAAGCACCCGTCTTGATCGCCTTTTCCTCAAGGCCCTCAAGCTCGTCCGCCTGTCCGACGTTGCCCGATACCGCGATGATCTCGGGATCGCCGTAGTTCTCCTTCAACCACGGAATGATGATAGAGGTGTCGAGACCTCCCGAATATGCCAATACAACTTTTTTTACCGATTGATTGCTCATGATAAAATCCTCCTGTTTGCGGCGCATGAATAAACGCCCGCCTTGTTGTGAATAATTATACATCCTTCCCGTACTTTTGTCAAGGGGATCCGATATATTTTTTGAAAATGTATGTTTTGCACAATTCCTTTCTTTTTCAGGGAAACTTTTGTGCGGTTTTGTGCAGAACAACAACTGAATGTTTATACAAAAATCATTTTTGGAAGAAACGCTTTTTTAAAAACGCATAAAATCCGTTTTCATCATACAGAGAGAACGCGGACATTATCCGATCTCCGTTTCCGAGCGGCTCGCGGTGCTCGGCGTCACTGACACGGCTCGGAAAGCGATCCATGATCAAAAAGCATTCTGTGTATTCCGTATTTTCCTCGAACGGAAAACGACAAATACCCACGCGCTTCGTCTCGGTCTGATCGCTCACGGTCACCCTTGCCTGCCCTCCGTTTTTGACAGCCACGCGGTGCGTCCGATAGAGCTCCAACCGCTTCGGCGTTTCAAAATGGTAGGTCAAATAAGCTCTTTTTCGCATCAAAAGAACGATTTTCCAAGTCGTTTCTTTTTCGCATACAATGCTGTAATTCTCGGAGCTTCCGAAAATGACAAAGAGTGCCGAGCTTTTCAAAATGCGAAAGCCGCAATTTTGCAACGCTCGCCTGATCCTTGCAAGAAGCGACGCGCGTTTGACGATCCCACAGATCAAAAGGCACAGGATCAAAGCCACCGCGATCGCCAAAAGAGGAAGCGTCTGCAGCTGTCCGTCCCCCGTCGTCGGGACGAACAGGAGCAACGCCGCAAAGGCTAAAACGCCGTATAAAATAAACCTCATACAAGCTCCTTTTGCATTGAATAAATATTCACACCAATCCCGTTGGGAGCACGGTCACGTTCTCCCCCTGATGCGCATCGTAGCCGTAATGAATGACGCGGAAGGTGCCGTCGTCTCCGTATTCCACGACCGAGACCGACGCGTTTGCGCATCCCTTGACCTGCGCCATATCCTTTGGCGCATACCCGAACCATCGGCATCCCAAGGCGCGCGCGGGCATTGCGTGGCTGAACAGCGCAATGCACTCGCCGCGATGCTTTTCGACGAGGCGATCAACCTCTGCGTAGATGCGCGCGGCAAGCTCAACAATGCTCTCCCCACCGTCGGGACGGGCGCGACCGACGTCCTCAAGCCAGACGCGATAGCTCTCGGGATAGCTTTCCCGCAGGGCGGAGTAAGGCTTTCCCTCCCATTCTCCCGCGTAGATCTCGCGCAGAGCGCGGTCAGGGACGATCGGGAGCCCATGCATCCGCGCGGTTGGCTCGGCGGTCTGTATCACGCGAGTCAGATCGCTCGCATAGATATGCGTGATGGGATAATCCTTCAAAAATTGCGCCGTGTTTTCGGCTTGCTTATGTCCAAGGGGCGTCAGAAGCGTGTCCGTTTGCCCCGTGAACACCTTGGCAAGATTGCTCTCACTTTGCCCATGGCGGACAAAGATCAACGTGGTAACCATGTCTCTCTCCGTTATCTTCTTCCGCGGCGGCAATCGGGACAGATATAATGCACCGTCAGCTCATAATCCTCGATCTCCGTTCCAACGGACTCGCCGATGATGCGCTCCATGGACGGAATGTGAATATCCGTAATCTTGCCGCAAGCGTCGCAAAGCAAATGATCGTGCGGCTCGACGATCTTATCGAAGCAATCCGCAACGCCATCGATGTGCAAGCGGTGAATGACACCCGCCTCGTCCAAGGCGTTCAGATTATTATAAATGGTAGCCATTGCGATGCTCGGCATTTTCAGCTTTGCCAGAAAGAAGATCTCGTCCGCGGTCAGATGTCTGTCGGATTGGTTCAAAATGCTCAGGATCAATTCACGTTGCTTTGTCATAACGACCTCCGATTTTAAAAATAGAATAGTTCTAATTCCATTTTATTATAAAACGTATTAATTGGAATGTCAATAGAAATTTGTATTTTTTTGTAAAAAAGTCAGAATTCGGCAGTGTTTTTGGAATAGACCGCCCCATTTTGAAGCCAAAAAATAAAAAAGATTTTCTTTTTTTCAAAAAAGCTGTTGACAAAACCGTTTTTTTTCGCTATAATAGTAGCGTTGCGACAAGGCAACCCAATTTGATATGCTGGTGTAGCACAGTCGGTAGTGCAGCTGATTCGTAATCAGCAGGTCGTGTGTTCGAGTCACATCACCAGCTCCAAGAAAGCCTACTTTCGCAGTAGGCTTTCTTTTTATCGAAAAAATAAAAGCAACCGATCAAGGAAGGTATCGATATGAAACACCTCATTCTCGGAACCGACTGGTGGACCGACTGCGATGACGCAGTCGCGCTCCGTCTGCTCACCCGCGCTCACAGATCGGGCAAGGTAAAGCTCCTCGGCATCGTGATCAATGCCTGCATGGAGCATTCCGTCGCGTCTCTCGATGCATTTTTGACGCTCGACGGTGTGGACAGCCCATCCATTCCCCTCGGCATCGATTTGGAAGCAACCGATTTCGGCGGAGCTCCGCCCTATCAGACGCGTCTTGCCAAGCGTGCGACCGTCCGCCGCTCCAACGCGGACGCAGAGGATCCGTTGCGCCTCTACCGCCGACTGCTCGCGGACGCAACCGAGCCCGTGGAGCTGATCGAGATCGGATATCCCCAGGTCCTCGCGGCATTGTTGGAAAGTCAAGCAGACGTGCTCTCCCCTCTCTCGGGCGTTGAGCTGGTACGCCAAAAGGTCTCGCATATCTGGATGATGGCGGGTAAATGGGATAAGGACGGAGAGACGGAAAATAATTTTCGCCGCAATGAGCGCTCCCGCAAGGGGGCTGAAGCCTTCTGCCGCCTATGCCCCGTTCCCGTAACCTTCCTCGGCTGGGAGGTAGGCTTTGGCGTTCTGACAGGTGACGGACTTCCCGACACGGATCATCTGATGCTCTGCTTGCGTGACCACGGCTCGGAAAACGGCAGACACTCGTGGGATCCGATGCTCGTAACGCTGGCGTTGGGTGCCTCTCCCGAGGAGGAGGGCTACCGCACCGTGCAAGGCACCGCCTCTGTCAAGCTTGAGGACGGAAGCAACTACTTCGTTCCCTCCGCGCAAGGACTTCACCGTTACGTGATCAAGAAAAAAGAAGATGCCTTTTACAGAGAACGGATACAGAAGAATATCGTTTGATCTTTCATATTGGCACAGTTCTATCATGTTTCCGTCGACTATCTGCTCGGTCTTACGGATCAATAAAACAATGATCAAAAAATATACCAAAAAATCCGATACGGAACAGCTCCGTATCGGATTTTTGATGTTCTTGATTACTTAATGGGATAACCCTTTGCGCCATAGACGGTGTTCAGTCCGTCAAACGCCTCGTTGAGCAGATCGGTGCAATCCTGCAGGAGCTTATCCTTGCCAACCTTATCAACATCCGTGCCCTCGTAAGCAGCGGTCGCATCGGTCGTGGCAAGCTTGCCGTTCTCGTAGTATTTTTTACACGCTGTGCCTATAGGCTCGCCAAACAGCCCGCCGTTTGCGTCAGTCGCCCTACTACCACAGATATAGCTGCTACCTTTAAGCCTCCCAAGTGCCGCGGGAGGTGGGCACGGCTTGCCGTGACGGAGGGATTGTTTTTTCTGATTTCCCACGAGTACAACCCCTCAGTCAGCTTCGCATGCCCAGCTCCCCTTACACAGGGGAACCTGCCGCTACAGCGGAAACCGTGCAAAGCGAACGCTTTTTGGCACCACCGACACTGCCGTTTTTTGTTTAACAAAAAAGCGGCAGAGACTTTGACGTTCTCTGCCGTTTTTCTTGGCAAACGGGATGCGTTCGCCTTTTTTACGCCTTCTGCGCTGCGTCCTTGAGAGCCAGATCCAACCAAACCAGTCCCACGGTGAATGCATCGTGGAGTCCCTTTTTGCTTCCCTGCTTGAGGATGTTGTTGGGATCCTTGGAATCAATGATCTGAATGAGAATATTATCGGGCAGCTCCTTACCGTCCACCGTCTTATGCGAAATGATCTCCAGAACCAGAATGCAAGGCTCACTCATGTCTCCGTAGCAAATGGTGTCGCCCTCGCGCACCAGGGGCTTTTCCAGATATTCCAGATAATTACCCGAAACCTTCGGTCTCTTTTCCTCTGCCATCTATGTGTTCCTCCTATACAAGTATTTCATATTATCCCAATCTATTGTATCACAGCTTTCCCCGAAAGTCAAGTCCATTTTCATTTTTTCAAAAATTCGGACACATTTCCGTTTTTTTGCCTTCCAAGGTCAAAAGGATAAATCCGAAAACCGACCGCATCAATCCTTGATCGCGATCTCCTTTCCTCCCTGTCGGTGCGCGGGAGCATTTCCCGTGATCTTACAATAGGTACGGTAAAAGGAAGAATAATTGCGAAATCCCACTTGATACGCCACCGCCGTGGCAGGCTCCCCGTTGCTGAGCAGGGTCTGTGCCAATGCGATGCGCTTGGCGTTGAGATAACCGAACACCGACGCCCCCGTATGCTTGCGGAACGCGCGGCAAAGATAGTATTTGCTGACGAAAAAGCGGTTTGCGATCTCATCCAGAGAAAGATCCTCCGAAAGATGCTCTCCGAGATATTCGATCACACGCGCGATCAGGTTCTCATCCTGCGACGTCGCCGTCTCCGCCTCCTGCAGAGAAAGCAGCAGGATCACCTTCGTCAGAAGTGCCATCAGATAGGTCTCCTCCTTGGACTCCCGATGCTTGACCGAAGCGAACATGGATACGCACGCCCGATCCATTTCTTCAAACGTACGCTTCATTTCCTCGGTCACGCTTCCCACGGGGAAATACACGCCGTTTTTATATTTTCCGCCGCCCTTGAGGATAGAAAGCCGCAAAAGTGACTCCTTGACCGCAGAGCTTTCAAAATTGATCACGTATCGCTCGTACGTCGTGTCCGTGTTGGGAATGGCGTGGTGAAATTCATGCGGCGGCATCAGAAAAACGGAGCCCGACCGCAACGGATATTCCGCGCCCTCCACGATGAATTTTCCCTCTCCCTGCGCCACGTAAAGCAGCTCGTAGAAGGCGTGGCAGTGCCATTGAAAATGCGAAAGACTCGGCTCGGGCTCGGTCCGATGAAAAAAAGAACTGTTGACGTATCCCTTTGCAATTCCCGTCGACATAGCTCCATTTTCTCCTTTTTTTAAAAATAAGTTTGATTTCCGTCTCTTATTATATCATAAGTAAAAATGCTTGCTTGCAAGGGCATTTTTACGCCTTGCATCAATGGCGCAGGCGCACGGCAGTGCGCATGGGGCAA
>JAZNXP010000204.1:0-2242 GCA_045593965.1 Eubacteriales bacterium
GAGCGGGAGCGATTCCGAGAAGCCCCGTATAGAACCAACCGAGAATATTGGAGAACATATGGTGATTGTGAGAATGGATCTGTACACCGTCCCAACGCTCCCAAAGCGTCGTTGCTCCGTGAGAATGCCACAAGCGATACCCCGGATCGCTCTCGGTAATGATCTTATATGCGTAATCCTGCAATTCGCAACGGGAAAGAGCCCCGTACAAATACTGCACGCCCACCATTCCGCAGGTCAGGCGGAATTCATCACGCTCAACCGTGCGTTTGAGCTGTTTCTTGAGCTTATCAAGATCACGGTACATTCCAAAGCAGATCTGCATAGCAAGCGAGGTTTGCTCCTCGATGGTCGAATACCCGTTCTCATCAAGATATGCGTCCATAAATTCGCGTTCCCGAAGCTTGAGCTGATCACTCCATTTTTTCACGTCTGTACCATTTGCAAGCTGTTCCGCCAAAAGCGTGACGCGAAGTGATTTGATGCGGTAAAAATCAAGAACGAAGCGTTGCGGAATCAGCTTGCTGTTATCATGTCCCGTCCAATCGGCAAGCCACAAATACGTGCCTTCCTCCAGACGTTGATCAAAGCCCTTCAAATAAGACTTGAACTGTTCTCTGCCCTCGATCAGCATTGAAGGATCGCCCGTATAGAGATACACCCGATACGGCAGCTCATAAAGCAAGCAATCACAAACAGGACCGCAATTCAATCCCCACCGAGGAGACGGAACGATACCGGGCATGGATCCATCGGGCTCAACCGAAAGCAGAATGTCGGTGTACCATTTGCGATAAAACGCGAGAATATCAAAATTGATCAGGGTTTGCTCTGCCGTTGCCTGCGCGTCATTGGTCCAACCGAGCTTTTCTCGTGTGGGACAATCGGTCAGCGCGTAATGCAGATTCGAATACGTGGAGCGGATGCCCGCTTCATAAATGAAGTTCAAAATTTCATTCGAGGATGCAAACGAGGATTTGCGCGATAGATCCTGATGTACAAAATATGCACGGAGCGATTCCTTCTTCGGTGCTTCTCTCAATCCTTCAATCTGTACGTAGCGGAAGCCGTGATACGTAAAATAGGGTTTGTACGTATCTACGCCACCTGAGCAGATCAGGGTATCGATCTGGAACGGCTGACCGCGATACATCGTTTCCATCCGTCCGTTATCAATGCGGCATTCCTCCTCCAGATATTCCTCGGCATATCGGAGCACAATGCGGTCTCCCGCGTTTTGCTTTACGGTGATCTGCGCGTATCCTGCCATGTTCTTGCCGAAATCAGCAACGTAAGCATCACCGATTTGAATGATGCGTTCGGGTTCTCGGATCTCCAACTCACGGATCGGCTCGCAGGGGCATTCCATCAGCTCACCTTTTGGCGGATTGTCGTCCTCATATGCCGCAGTCCAAGCAGAATCGTCATAACTCAAGGTTGTCCAAGCAGGATCGTACAGTCGCGCGTCAAACGTTTCACCGCTGCGAAGCTGATTGAACGGAATAAACGACTTAAGCGTGCAGATCCAGCTTCCATCCGAAACAAGCGTGGGAACGCCGTCCACCTTCAGGCAGAGCAAAAATTTGGGATAATCTCTCCACTCTGCGAGATTATGATGCCACGGAGTCTCCAAGCCCTCATTGTAGAAGCCGTTTCCGCAGATGACAGCGGCGACGTTTTCACCTTCGCAAAGCAGATCGGTAACGTCATACGTATTGTACCATACGTTTCTGGTATAATCGCTGACGGGAGAAAGAAATTTATCCTCCGTGATCTCCTTGCCGTTCAGATAAAAACGCGCATATCCGAGTCCGACAACGGATACAGTCGCATTCTTATAGCTCCCAAGCGAAAACCGACGCCGAAAAAGAGATGCGGGCGTATCGATGCAAAGAGCATTCGGTGTTCCCGTTTGTGCCATGATATATTTTGCGTTAGAAAAAGCCTTGTTCATGTCGGATCCCTCGCTTTACTATGTAAGACATATTCTAATTATATAACTTATCCGATAAAATGTAAATATCAAAAACAAACACGTATTTATCCAAAAATATCTTTTTTTCGGATTTTCTTGACAAATATGAAGAAATATTATATAATAAAACCACTATGATTATTCAAAATTTACTGCTAACAAAAGAAAGCTACACGCCCCAGAACTGGGTCTATGATGATATTTTCCCATATTTTTCAAGATTTTACTATATTCTCGGCGGTGAAGCCTATTATCGGGACGAGGAGC
>JAZNXP010000205.1:0-11485 GCA_045593965.1 Eubacteriales bacterium
TATCGATCTGAACTTCTCGGGCGACGTGCAGGGAAGAGTACATAAATACACCGAGGAGCTGTTCGGTGAGGGACACGTGTTCCGTGCGGGAACGCTTGGTACGCTTGCGGACAAGAGCGCATACGGTTACGTGGCAAAATTCGTGGAGCAAAAGGGGATCAGCCTTTGCCGCGCGGAGATGAACCGCTTGGTGATGAACTGTCTGGGGGTCAAAAAGACGACTGGACAGCACCCGGGAGGTATCATCGTTGTGCCGCAGAACTACGACGTTTATGATTTTACCCCCGTTCAGCATCCCGCGGACGATCCGAATTCCGATATCATTACCACGCACTTCGCGTTTTCGTATCTGCACGATACGATCCTGAAGCTTGACGAGCTGGGACACGATATTCCGACCAAGTATAAGTGGCTGGAGACCTTTACGGACACTTCCGTTATGGACGTGGCAATGAATGACCGCTCGGTTTACGAGCTGTTTGAGTCCACGCGACCGCTCGGCATCTCTCCCGAGGACATCGAGGGCTGTACCATCGGCACGTACGGACTTCCCGAGCTGGGAACACCGTTCATTCAGCAGGTGCTACTGGATGCGAAGCCGCGTAACTTTGCCGATCTGTTGCAGATCTCGGGCTTGACGCACGGAACGAACGTGTGGCTTGGCAACGCGCAGGATCTGATCAAAGACGGAACGTGTGATATTTCCCGCGTTATCGGTACGCGTGACGGTATCATGCTTGACCTGATCCGTTACGGTCTGGATAACTCCACGTCCTTCAAGATCATGGAGGCGGTACGTAAGGGAAAGGGATTGACCCCCGAATGGGAGGAGCAGATGCGCGCGCATAACGTTCCCGAGTGGTACATTCTTTCCTGCAAAAAGATCAAATACCTGTTCCCGAAGGCGCACGCGGCGGCATACGTCATGTCCGCGATCCGTCTGGCGTGGTACAAGGTGCATAAGCCCGTTGCGTTCTATTGCACCATGTTTACCGTTGCTCCCAACGGCTTTGACGCGTTGATCGTTATGAAGGGAAAGGGCAACGTGGTCGCGACGATGCGCGATATCCAGAAGCGCGGAAAGGAAGCCTCTCCCAAGGAGCAAGCAAGCGTGACGGTGCTACAGCTGATCAATGAGGCGATGGCGCGAGGCATCAAGTTCCTGCCCGTCGATCTCCAAAAATCGCATTCATACGTTTTTCAGCCCGAAAACGGAGCGATCCGCATGCCGTTCTCGGCACTTCCCGGGCTTGGAGAAAACGCGGCGGAAAACATCATCCGCGCGCGCGATGAAGAACCGTTTTTCTCGATCGAGGATCTGCAGATCCGCGCGAAGCTGAGCAAATCTGTGATCGATATGCTCCGCAGCAACGGTGCTTTGGATAATGTCAGCGAGACCGATCAGTTAACCATGCGGTTTTGATAAAATCGAATATACCGAAAGGAACCGCCGAGCAGCTTGCTCGGCGGTTCCTTTTGGTTTTATTTGTGATAACGCATTTAGCATGTAACCTCTACGAGATAGTGTTCACCGCTCGCATAGGGAAGCAACGTTCCCTCAATCGGTGTTCCGTTGACCGCGACGGATATGCTTCCGTTTCCTTTGATTTGGCGGTATCTGATCTCATAGGTACAATTGCGGAAATTCTTTTTGATCGCGCATTCCTTCCAGTCGGGAGGCAAACAGGGATCAATGAGAAGCCCTTCAAGGGTGGGCTTGAGTCCGAACACAAAATTGATCAGAGACTTGACGACCCACTGTGTGCTTGCGGTTCTCCAGCTTTGTCCCGGAGTGCCGTAGCGATAGCCGTTTTCGTCACTGTGATAGAAATTATAAAGAATGTACGGCTCCCCGCAGGTGGGGGCATAGTCCTGATCCCACGGTAAGATCTTTTTGAGGGTCATCTGCAGCTTTTCGGGACGCTTTAAAATGCATTCCACGGCGAGCTTCCAAGCCATGGGGTGCATATAGACCGCTTGATTGATCAAAGTTCCCTTGGGCTGCGCGGTCATGCTGCCAACAAAAGCATCAAAATCGTCATATCCGGGATTGTTGACAAGAGTGCCGAGAGGCGTTTCCAGCTTTTCATCCACGGTCTGCATCAGCCTTTGCAGCTTTTCTTCGGGGGCGATGCCCGAAAAGACTGCCCAAAGTTGAGGATTCAGATGCATATTTCCGCCACGGCTTTCCTTTGAGCCGATCTTTTCGCCTTTGTCATTGATGGCGGTAATGTAATAATCCCCATCCCAGCCGTAGGCTTCGATCTTTTGGCGCATATCCTCGCCCATGGTGCGGTGCTGCTCGATCAAGTCATTCCTTCCGACCAGCTCGCAAAGCTCGATAAACTGCTTGTTGGCGCGATACCAAGCCAGGGAGAGCCAAATGCTGACGCCTTTTTCCTCCAAGCCCGCGCCGTTCATGCCGTCATTCCAGTCGCCGCCCCAGATCTTGATCAGACCGTGCATTCCTTGGAAATGATACAGGTAATCGACCGCGCGACGCAAATGCTCGAATACGGTTGCTTCCGTGCCGTCATTGAAGGGAACGACTTGCGACAGCAGATCAAGATCTCCCAGCTCCATCACGAGTGAATACGCGCAGAAGGTGATCCAGACGGCGCAGTCGGAGAAGCTATTGGGACGGATCGCACCGTCGATGAAGGTTCGCGGACAGTATCCGTTGGAATACTGATACGTCAGAATGCGGCAAAAGCGTTCCCATGCATAGGTGGGATTGAATGCGCCGAAGCATTCGGTGTCGCTGACGATATCGCGGTATCCGTTGTGTCTGACGCGCGCCCAACGGGAGCCCATGTTCGTAGCGTACTTATAAAAGCTGTTGAACGCCAGATTGAGACGCTCATCGGGCGTTTGGATCGTCACCCCGTTGATTTCCGCTTGGCGGAGTGCTTTGACTTCTTCCAGCCAATCACTTGCGAGCTTGGAAGTGAAGCGGTCCTTCAGCTCCTTGATCTGCGCTTTGCTTTCCGCGTGTCCAAGAACAAAGCAAACAGTCTTGCTTTCTCCCGCTTTCAGCGTAGCATCCGCTTCCAAAGCAAAGCAGATCTTCTCACAAGAGGTCGCGGAATTGGTGCATCCGCCATGCTCGATCAATGCCTCGGGTGCTTCCTTTGCTCCGTAAACGCCGATAAAGGCGTTTTTTCTCGTATCATACGCGATCGGAGTCTCGCTGCAAAGCATGAAGTCATAGGCGTTTTTCTTCTGCTTGCTTCCAAACGGACGCGCGATGCGTGCGCAAACGGCACCGCTGACGATGTCCTGATCCGCTTCCCAGGAATTGTATCCTTGGGGAATGTATTTTCCATCGGCTTCGGTTGCCGCGTATGCGATGGCGGAGAGACGGGCAGGGTGAGTGCCGAGGTTCGTCAGACGTACGATCCAGACCTCGACTGCTTCCTTGGCGGGGACGAATACGGTAAATTCGCTCCGAACCTGATCTTTCTCGCACACGATGGTGGAATAACCGAGTCCGTGATGACATTCGTAACCGTCATAGCTTTGCGACATGGGAAGTCCGCATGCGGTATGCCAGTTTCCGCTTTCTTTGTTGGAGATATACACGCAGCGGTCATTTACAAGAGGGACACGTCTGCCCATATCATCCTGGCAAAAGCCTTCGCCGTAACCGACTTGAGAAGAGAACGCATTATAGTGATCATTGAAATAGTAATTATACCAATGGCGCGGCGTTTTGCGCTCGGTGATGATGTACTCCGAGCCGTCCTCGGACCAATGTCCGTATTCTTTATATTCCATAAAAATCACCTTAAAGCATGGTTTGCGTGTCGGACGGATCTCCGTTACAAGCAAGATCGTATTCAAGCGACCAATCAAGATCGCGATATTTTTCTCCTCTGGGGTCGGTCTTGATCCATTCCATGAGCATATCCAGCATTTCCTCGGTCCAGGTCGCGCGGTCAATCTGCGCGGTGGTGAATTTGTTCTGTGTGATCATTTCAAATCCGAAATCGTCCTTGACGTGCGTTTTTGCCGCACCCTCAACGACCTCCTGTACCAAGTGGCTGGGGATGAAGAGAACGCCGCCGCCCGCTCCGAATACGATGTCTCCGGGAAGCACGGTTGCCTTACCGATACGGGTAATGCTGTTGAAATCCTTCATCACGAATTCGCGGATGGGCGTGGGATCGATGCCGCGGTAATAGACCTGCACGTCGGGAACCTGCTTCATTTGCTCCACGTCGCGAACGCCGCCCCAAATGACGCCGCCGCCCGTTTTGGTTCTGGTTTTGATGGCGGTCGTCAGGTTTCCGCCAAGGAAGGTGCCTTTATAGATCTTATCATACATATCCACGACCACAACGTCCCCTTCAACAAGGGAGTCAATGACCCATTGATTGAAGTTGCCCTTGCGGTTTTCCGCGCGTCCAACGTCAAACATCACGTCCTGAAGATCGGGACGGGTGGGAACGTACGTCGCGGTCACCGCGCGACCGATCAGTTTCCTGCCGTCATCGTGAAGCGTTTTCAGATCGCCCTCGAATTGAGATTCATAGCCCTTGATAAAGATCGGCTTCCAAAGCTCCTCCAGAGTCATTTTTTGCATCTGATCAAGATACTTTTGCGGAACCTTCGGTCTGCCGTCGGGGAAGCGTTCGCCCTTCCAAAGAGGGGTCAGCTCAATAATGGCTTCTCTGTCATTCAATTTCATATCAGTTCTCCTTTTCTTCACCAAGGGTGATCAAAAATGTGGAATTCGGTGTCAGGTGTAACGTGATCGGTGCGGACGGATCATAGACCGATTCCGAGATTGGCTTGAGCCTTCCTTCCTCTCTCCAAAGGCGGATATTCTCCTCGTTGGGCTCGCTTTTTCCTTCCTGCTGACTCAAGCGATAAGGATTGGTATGGGTTTTATCGATGCAATAGATCTTCACCTGTTTGCCGATGAGATCCTCTTCAAACGCAAGCGTCTCATCGATCGGGGGAAGGGAGTCGTCAAAATATTCGGACGAATAGGAAAGCAAAATCGAATAATTTCCGTTTTCATCCTTCGTCGGGATCGCGAAAATGTTTTCATTCTCTGTTTGCGGATAAAGAATGGTCTCTTTGAGCTTGGATGCCAAAATATAGGCATTGTAGATCGGGTTTGCGATGAAGTTGAGGGTGAAGAAATTGCGAAAGCCCGTAAAATCCTCCACCATTTCATGCTGTCCCGAGAGGCAGATCATCAGCTTGTCGATCTTGAAATCCGCATAGAGGAGCTGATGGATCAGCTTTGCAAAATAAGAAGAGAAAACTTCGGTTTCGCGGCAGATCAGGTCGGGACATTCCTCACGATTGAAGAAGCCGTGCGTGGACATTCCCCATTCATCGACCACCAAGGGAAGGTGAGAAAAGCCCTTCCGTTCGATGATATCAACGTATTCTCTGTGGATCTTGAGCTGATTGGAAACGCTGATCGGTCGGCTTCCGTCATTGATGAAATCGGGGAAGGTGCCGTAGTTATGTACCGAAATGAAGTCCAACCGAAGTGATTTTTCCTTGACGTAATCCAGGAAGCGTTCCAGAAATTCGTTGATGCCCGCAAGCGTCGGACCTCCGATCGTCAGCTCCTTCGAAGCACGGCAAACACCTTTTGTGAAGGCTTCGTAAAGCTTACAGTATTCCGCAACGCGTGGAGCAACGATGGGTTGCGGAATTTCTCCCATCCAGAATTGCGGATTGTCGGGCTCGTTATAGCATTGCAGTCTCCAAGTACGCACGCGCTCCAAGCCGTATCGTTCAATGATGTGCTTGGTATATTGGTAGCAGACCTCCTCCCAAAGCGCGTAGGTCTTGGGGGGAGAGGTGTTGAACAGCTTGCCCTTATAGCGTGTTTTTCCTTTGGACACGCTGGACTTATTCGTGGTCGTTTGCGCGATGCAATCGGGCATTCCCGCATAGGTCAGGAAGGGATCAAAGCCCATTTCGATCATGTAATCCAAGCGCAGATCACTCACGCGGAAATCATACTGCAGATCGCCGTCCTCATCAAGATAGACGATGTCCTCCATCATGGTATAAACACGGATGGTCTTGATCGATCCGTCCTTTGCCATGCGGTCAAGGATGCGTCTGCCCCAGGAATCCTCGATCGCGTCGGTGGGGTGGAAGAGGCAGTTGTTCCAGAAATTCGGTTGGTTTTTAAAAACGCGGTTTTGTATATGGACCATAATCGTTTCTCCTTATTGTTCTTGGCAGCTTTCAAGCAGTCCCTTTAGGTACCCGATCGCGAATAAGCGACCGAGCGCATCGTAGCCCGCAAGCGTGGAAGCTTCTCCCGCAAGCGTTGGGACGTGATCGACGCGAATGGGGACGTGGATGCCGTTCTTGACGTAGGTTTTCATCAGATGTGCCATATTCAATTCACCGTTGTCATGGAAGGTCTCACGGAAGTGCGTGGGAATGCCCGTGACGTTTCGGAAATGCACGAACAGGATCTTATCACGAAGCTCCTCGATGGTTTTGTCAAGATCCTTGTCCATCAGATAAAAATTGGCTTGGCAGAAGGTAAGCCCGAGGCTGTTGCTCGGATGAACGTCATAGATCGCCTTTTTGATGTTTTCCTTGGAGATCATGATCCGCTCGACGTCGCCAAGACGGGGAAGCGGCGGATCGTCCGGATGAAGGGCAAGCTTGATGCCGTGCTTTTCCGCTTCGGGGAGAACGGCGTCAAGGAAATACTTGTAATTTTCCCAAAGCTCGTCGGCAGTGATCCGCGCGGTTGTGGGGGAATAATCCTTCATGGAAAACTCGGTCACCTTGGCACCGCCGCGTTCGGTGATATCCGAGCGTGTGCGTGTCCAACCGACGTGCGCCATCCAGTTAAAGCAGATCGTTTCAATATCAAGCGAGCGCATGATCGGAAGCATTCGCAAAACCGTTTCGATGCACGCATCCCGAAGTGCGTCTCCTGCTTTGATGTGATCGTGAACGGCGTTTGGCATGGGCTCAATGATGATGGGCTTGATGCCAAAGGATGTAAAGCGATCGTGAACGGTTTTCCAATGTGCCGCATCGGTCAGATCAAAGGCATCGTCCTCGGGGAGTCGGATCACACCGTGCTTCACGCCGCATTGCAGCGCGATGTTCCACGTGGGATCGGGCTGACTGCGTAAATAATCGGTCAGGATCATATCAAACGCCTCCGAGGGTCAAAAATCCACCGTCCACGGGAATGGTAGTACCCGTAACAAAGCCGGAGCTCGTCTCATCCAAGAGCCAATTGACGCATCCGATCAGATCCGATGCTTGACCGAAGCGTCCCATCGGTGTATGCGAAATCACGCTTTCTCCGCGCTTGGTAAGTCCTTCCTCGACCGTTCCGAGATACGCCTTGCTTCTCTCATTCACCATAAAACCGGGAGCAATGGCATTGATGCGGACGTTGGCAGGGGCGTAGTACGCCGCAAAGGATTGGGTCAGATTTGTGATCGCTGCCTTGCTCATCGCATACGCAAAGCAACGGGTCAGGGGACAATACGAATTCATGGAAGCAAAATTGATCACGCTGCCGCCGCCTTTTTTGATCATTTGCTTGGCAAGCTCCATGGTCGGGAATACCGTTCCCATGATGTTGATGTCAAGAATACTGCGGAAGGCGTCCATATCGATATCGTAAAGTCCGCGATCTCCCTCGGGAAGCTCTCCCGAAAGCTCACGGGGATCATACTTGGTGATGGTGGGCATTGCTTTGACGTTATTTCCGCCCGCACCGTTGATCAGAAAATCACAACCGCCGCGCGCTTCTACTTCATTTGCCAGAGCAATGACGGATGCCTGATCCGTAACGTCACAGGGATAAATGATTGCGGGAGTTCCGCCGAGCTCTTCGATCCTCTTTGCCGTTTTGATCAGCTTTTCTTCGGTTCTTCCAACCAAAAAGACGGTTGCGCCCTCCTGCGCGAGACGAATGGCGATCTCGGAGCAGAGCGTTCCGCCCGCTCCCGTTACAACTGCGATTTTTTCTTGAAATTTCATATTGATCATATCCTTTCAAATCGTTTTGAATGATTCTGCGGCGTTTTCATAGCACAGCTTGCGAACAAGGGAAGAAAGCGTTTCACGATCCGCTCCGAGCCATACGGTTTCGGCTTGCTCACCGATCCAATTGCAAAGAATACGGCGGAAGTAGTCGTGGCGCACAAAGGATAAAAGACTTCTTGAATCGGTCGTCATGCCGATGAAGCTGGAAAGCACGCCATAGACCGATAAATGCTCCAGCATCTCCCGCATGCCTTGCTTGTGGTCGCACCACCACCAAGCAGGTCCTTGGCTGACGATCGCGGGAACGCCGTTCTTACTGTAAGAGCCCGACAAAGCGGACATGACGGCGTTATCCGAGGGGTTGAGACAGAACAGGAGAGTTTTGGGAAGTCCGTACGGCTGCTGCTCGATCGCATCCAGCAAAGACGTCAGGGATCTGACGTCCGTCGTGCTACCGATCGCCGCGTAACCGCCTGCCGCTCCCGCAATTTCACGAAGCCTCGTGCTGGTCGTTCGTTGCGCACCGATGTGAAGCTGAAGGTTCAAGCCGTGCTTGGCATAAAGCGATGCCAGGCGGCAGAGCAGAAACGAGGAAAGAGCGGTTGCATCGGCAGGCGTAAGCGTTTGTCCGTCCAATGCTGCTCGGAAGCGCAAAGGATTGTTGCCGTCGTCACGGATATAAACAAAGCCGTTATCCAAGGCATGATCGGCGTAGCGACAGCCTGCTTTCGTTAAGGCGACAATGCGACGTTCAATTGCCGTGTCCCAATCGTCAAGTGTTTTGACCGAAATACCCGTGAGCGGCTCAAGTCGCTTGATCAACTCGGGGTCAGGTAAGAGGAGATCGTCTCCGCGCAACGAAGGCGCAAAGCGTTGATCCAATGCGTCAAAGATCGAAAGATCATCGCAAAGCGAGACGCACGGCGCGCAGTATTGAATGTGAAAGCGACTTAAAATATCCATTGCAGACAATTCCGAAAGCCGTTCATTTGCGCGCTCCCAGAGGGTGATGACGTTTTGCTCAAAGGGGAGAAGAGAGAGACCCAAGACCTGCTCAAACTCCATGATCGACCAATCATAAAGCGGATTTCCGATCAGCTTTGGGATCGATCGGTACCAAGCTTTGAATTTTTCAAGATCCGAGGCATCCCCCGTGATCAATTGCTCCTCTACGCCCAGAATGCGCATGGCTCTGTGCTTATAGGGATCGGGGGTGATCCAAAGCTGCGTAACGTTTTCAAAGTGTCGATTTTGCGCAAGATCCTTCAGGGAAAGGTGGTTGTGATAATCCACGATGGGAAGTCTTCGAGCAACCTGATGATAAAGATATTTTGCCGTTTCGTTTATCAGAAGCCAATCTTGATTCATCGTCATCCTCCTTTTTGTGTATCTTTTAAAATGAGTATAACACAAACCGATCTCTGCGGCAAGGTCAAATACGATATTTTTTAACACTATTCGATCATTTTCTTCTTGACAGCAACAGGAAAATATGATAGAATATGCGCGAGGTGATCAAATGCGGCACGAATATCATTTGCAGCCACCGTCCTTCACGGTGGAGAATATTGACATTCTCACCATCGCACGGGAGAAAAATTACAAACATTCTTACCGAAACGGCAGATTGAAGCATGGATTTATCTATACCGTCAAGGGAGAAATGTTGGATGCCTTTGTAAGCGATCCAACAGAAGAGCTTCGCGTTGGCGAAGGGGAATTGATCTTTATCCCGAAGGGCTGCGCCTACGTCGGAACGTATCTGGGAGAGGGAACACAGATCAGAATTATACAATTCGATCTTGCTCAAGGAGAATTGCCGAGCTATCTTTCCAAGCCCGTCAAGCTTCGCTTGCCGAATGCGGGAGAGCTGATCGACGCATTCTTCCGCTCGGTCAAGGACGGATCGAGCGATCATCCGTTTTATATGCTTTCTTGCTTTTATGAGTTGCTTTGGCAGATCGATGAATCATATTCCAAGATCCCGACCAAGTATAAAAAGCTGCAAACGGCGATCCGTGAGATCTCCGAGCATTGTGAGCGGAACGTTCCGATTTCGTATTACGCGGAGCTTTGCGGAATGAGCGAGGTCAATTTCCGCAGACTTTTCCGTGAATATACCAAAACGTCTCCCATTGAATACAGAAACGAGATCCGTCTGAAAAACGCAAAGATTAAGCTGCAAAGCGGAGAATACAACGTCTCCGAGGCGGCGGAAGCATCGGGATTTTCCAATCTTTCGTTCTTTATCCGTCTTTATAAGAAAAAATACGGTTACACACCGAAAAAAGAGTGATTTGAAGGTTTTCTACCTATAATAAAAAGAGAGTCGAACAGACTCTCTTTTTGTTTTCTCAATCCTTGCTTTCAAGATCCTTTTTTGCGATTGCCTTGATGATCTGATAAGCCGCGATGCCGCCACCGATCGCAAGTCCCATAACCGCCAAAATGCTTCTCCAGGTGATGCCGCGGACCGATTCAGTTTTCATGCTGTCGATCGGCTCGTCATCCTGCGGATTGCGGAATAGGGCGATCTGACAGGTGCGCGTGCGTTGCAGATAGGGATTGCAGGGGCGTTTTTTCTTTTGTGCGGCTATTTTACGCCTTACGGTTTGCATAATTTCCTCCGCCTTTTCCTCATCGGTTCGAAATGCTGTATTTTCCGCAAAGACGGTTTGGCTTCGCGGCGGCTCATCGTTTGGTTCCGTCGCGTTTTCCAAGATGGCGTCAACAACCGTCTCGCCCTCATAAGGCGTTAATTGCTCGGCGTTTTCACAATTGCAATAGCTGATGTCTTCATTTTCAGGTTCAAAAAAAGCAACCTCCGGGTGGTCCGCGGGAGGTTGCTCGTGTAATAATTCAGGTTTCATAAACCGTTCCTCCGTTCCGCTTTTAGTTTGCGCGGTGGGGAAGCGATTTATTCCGTGATCGGGGAGTTACAATATATGGTTACGATAAATCCGGTGCTGTTGTCGCCCGAGATCGTATATTTGTAATTTTGAGGCACGGTCACGGTTGTCAATTCATCGGAGGCTGCGGAAACGTAGTAGATCTTGTATGCGGTCTCGCCGTCAACAACGTCCAGCATGCTTCCGTTCGAATACGTGCTCTTCAAAAGCTCGATGTATTCTTCCAGGCACAGATTGTGTTGCTTCATGTAGGTCGCGTGTGCAACGCCGACGTAGCGGAAGCAATAATTGTAGCCGTTAACACCCGTGATGGCTTCTTTCTCGGTCGGATAGCGGCAGATGATGCCGTACTTGTGGCAGTTCTCATAGATCCAGTCGCTCATCGCGTTTTGAGAGAGAGAGGCGACCTTGTTATTGGCATCGTAGGTTTTAATGGTGAATACCAAGCCCGTGTGATGCTCGGAGAAGCCGACGGGAGTGTTGGAATAGCTTTCCTGATCCTTTTGAGAACGGTAAGAATCCATCAAAATCAAGGAATTATCGCCGAATTTTAAATAAAAATCGGTCAACAT
>JAZNXP010000206.1:0-8823 GCA_045593965.1 Eubacteriales bacterium
ATGGCTACGATCCGACTTAGGAAATCAAAGAAGCAATCGCAGAAAGAGACCGTGCGAGAAAAGAGGCGGAGGAAGCTCGAGCGAGAGAGGCAGAGCTCGCCGAAAAGCTCGCGGAGGCAGAGGCGGCAGGTGCTGTCTCTGAGGATGCCAAAAGAGAAGCAGATCGGTTGCGACAGAGAATGGAGACTGTAACAAAGGATCTCGAAAAAGCGCGCGAAAATGCTACGAAACTTCGTGAGAAACTGAAAAAGGCAGAGGAAAATCCAAAGATTCCGAAAGAGACTCTTGACCAAATCCGCAAGGATGCCGAGGATGCAGCCAGAAAGGAAGCATCGGCAGCTTCAAGTAAGGAAATCGAAGAAACCATGAAAAAACTCAAACTTGCTGAGGCGGGAGAAGCTTCTGCCAAGCTTGCCGAGAAACAAGCGCTTGAGCGGTTGGAGGATGCGCAAAGAAAACTCAAAACCGCCAGCCCCGAAGTAACCGCGTTTAAGGTATTATTCGATTCGATGCAATCCACAGCTTCCAAGTTAAAAGAAATGATCGCGAAGATTCGTCAAGAGGATGCGGAGATCGCAGACAAGCTCTACGCCGCCATGAAAGCATTCGGAGCGAGTCTGTGAGGTTTGCCTATGGACATCCACGAAGCACAGGTCGCGGTGAATTTTAGCGCGATATGTAAAAACCGAGGGATCTTGTATTATGCTCACGGTATTATATACACCAAAAATCCACGTGGGATTCCAATGTGGTCGATCATTTTAAAGGATCGTTATGTGAACAGTACTAATCAAGCGGCACTTGATAAGACCGAGATCGTTCAGTGGAACGCACCGATGGAATTGATCGAGCGGATGCTTGCAGAGTCGAGAGCCAAAGGAACTATTTTTTAGGAAGGAGGAAGCGAATACATGGCACGCGTACAGGTTGGAATCATTGCACGCCGAGCAGCGGACGGCTCATTTTTGCCCGCGCTCCCGATCTATCGAGAGATCGAGTCTATTCAAGAACCTCAAAGCACAGACATTTTCCCCGACGCGTTGCTTCAATTATTCGCAGACAAATTCAAAGAATACAAAACGGCACAATCGCGGCAGAAAAGAAAGGAAAGTACATCATGAAACTCAACGCAATTCAACAGATCTGCAAGGGGGCAAAGCGCATTGTGCTTTATACCTCACCCGAGAAAACAGCGCAATGGATAAGCGACGGTGGTGCGTTTTATCCGCTTTATAACCTCCCACGCATGGGGGATGAAAACATATTCACTCTTTTCGATATCCCCGAAAAGAAACGTGATAAAATTCGTCTTGAGCAACATACCAATCTCCCGGAAATATTAAATTTTGCGGATCGTGACATGGGAGAGAATCTTCTCGATCAAGGCAAACTTTCACTTTGTGTAAACGGTCGAACGATGATCTCATTACATACATCGCTCGGAGCGGTTTATATCAACGCAAAGTATCTTGTTCCATTTAAGGACATCGAAAACGGCGTGCAGCTTTATGAGCGGAACACACCGAGCGGAGCGGTTTACATCGCAGTAAAAGAGGGCTTTTTGCTAACGGGAATCATTCTTCCATACGATATTGTTACCCAAGATTTTATCAAAGAATTGGAGTCCCTTCATCGTCTCACCGTGCTTGCAGAGGAGAACCGCAAGGTTCTTTGCTCAATTTCAGAGGAAGAAACAGAGCAGATGGTGATTGAAGATATAGACGAATAAAAAACATCAAAAGGCGGCACCGTGAAAGCGGCGTCGCCTCATACCAAATCTGACGTATATTTAAATGTCGAAAAGTAAATAAAGCGACGAAAGAGCCTCGGCTCTTTGCAGGCTCGTATTCAATCATATCTTAACGACCACGCAGAAAGAGAGTGTGATACATGAACAATACAAAATCACAATACATACCGAATCCGTCCTGTCCTGTCTCGTCCCGTCCTTCTTTCCGAGAAGCGATCGCAGAAGCGGAGAAGCAGATCGAGCTTCACGCCATTGACCGATATCATGAATCTGCGAAAGAGATCTGTTTCATCATTGCAGAGGTTTACCTCATGAATCCAAATGCGCAGATCAAGATTTCGGGTGAACTGCTCGATGGGTATCTCGTGCAGCAAGTATTCCGAGAGCTTACGTGTGAACACGTCCGCTTGGTTCTTGATAATTTCCATAATGTCACCTATCTTGTGATGAACAAGAAAGCATATCTTCGCGCCGCACTTTATAATTCGGTTTTTGAGTTCAACGCGCATTATACCAACCTTGTGAACCATCATATGAAAGAGCAAGGTGAGAAATGAGATGTCTGTATCGAGAACGCCGCTATTATTGTGGGGACTATCTGGAGGTCGATATCTTCCCGGTGTTCCGCAAGCAGAACGGACGCGGGAAGAAAGCCAAGCCCACAAGTGAAGTGCAAGCACGTCTTAACGAACACAATGCCGAGCAAAAGCTGATCCGCATTCTCAATGCCAATTTCACAGGGGAAGATATTGAGATACATCTCACATATTCAGACATCAATCTTCCAAACACCCCAGAAGAAGCCGAGCGGGATGCGCAGAATTTTCTCCGCCGCGTTAAACGGTTGCGTAAGCGGGAGGGTTTGCCCGATCTCAAGTACGTAAATGTACCCGCAGGGGGAATAGATGGAACACGTTTCCATTTTCATATCACCATGAGTGGCGGCATTGACCGTTCCCGATTGGAAGAATTATGGGGATACGGCTACGCCAATTCACGAAAATTACAGTTTAACGAGAACGGAGTGGAAGGACTTGCGCGGTATGTTTCACGCCAATTCAGTGCGCACAAAGGAGAAATGCCGTTCCGAAAGAGATGGACGGCTTCCAGAAATCTGATCATCCCGGAGGCGCATGATCGAGACGGTAGGATCTCACAAAAGCGCGCAAAGGAGCTTGCTACCTTCGAAGCAGCAAGCAGAGAACCGTTTGAGCGGCTTTACGAAGGATACCGTTTTGCGGATTGTCGCCCGTTTTACAACGATATGAACGGTGGATACTATTTGCACATTAAAATGTATCGCGTGGGCGCGACATTTCAAAACAGAAAAACACGAAAAGGGAGGAAGCAAGTGCTAAATGAATAGCGAAAAAGAAATAGCGAAACAGTACCAAAGCGAGGTGGACGAAAAAACGACCGCCAAAGCAGTCAAAAAAATTTCCCAAAAGAAGCTTAAAAAGGTACAGAAGAATGTAGCAGAAAAAGGCGAAGCGGAAACCAAAAAGCGTGGGGTTCCGAGTGAGTATCCGATCAAGATACAACCTTATTTAAGCGACATCGCCAAATATCACCGTTGCGGCGTGACCGAGGGACAGCTTGCGGAATACTACGGTGTTGGGAAAACCTCATGGGCAAAATACAAGAAGGAAAACCCCGAATTTAAAGAAACACTATATAAAGCCAATCAAGAATTCAAAACCGCTCTATGCAATAAGTCATATGAGCTTGCAATGGGATATGACTATACCGAGGAAACGACTGTCACCCTCAAGGACAAGCAGGGAAAGATCACGGGAACAAAAACGACCGTACATAAGCGTCACGCAAAGGCGGATGCGGGAATGCTGCAGTTTCTGCTCATCAATCGTTTCTCGGAGGAATTTGCAAGAGATCCGCAGACGATTGCGCTTCGCAAAAAGGCGTTGGAGCTTGCGGAGCAAGGCAAGGTTGCGCCCGATATGGAGAGCATCTGATATGGCACTCGATCCAATCCATGCGTTTTATTGCCGCAAGGAATATCTGTCCTTGGCTCAATCTTGCAAGGTGTCGAGCGACGGTGTGTGCGCTCGGTGCGGTGAGGTCTTTGAGATCTGTGACTTGCGTCCGCACCATATCATAGAGCTGACGCTTGACAATATTGACGATATCAATATTACGCTCAACCCCAAAAACATTGAAGTCCTATGTGAGAATTGTCATAATCAAACACACCGACGATTTGGTTATACTGTGGGATCAAAGCACATTTATCTTGTATACGGTTCGCCCTTCGCAGGGAAGCAAATGTATGTGGATGCAGTTGCCACGCGGAACGATCTGATCATAGATCTTGATAAGATCCACCGTTCGCTTTGCGTGTGCGGACTTTACGACAAACCGGATGCCACCAAACGTGTCGCATTCGGTGTGCGTGATTATCTGCTCCGCGAGGCGCGGACAGCTACCACGCGGCGCAGTTGGCAAAATGCTTATATCATCGGGACCTATCCGAGCGCGCTTGATCGTGAGGAGATCGTGCGAGAATATATGGCGGAGTTGGTTCATATCGATACGCCGAAGGAAGAATGTATCAAACGTGCTTGCCAGGATATACGGCGCGCAAGCGTTCGTGATGCGGCACTTGGATGGATTGAAAAGTACTGGCAAAGGTACAGCGCATGACTCCCCCCTATTGTTCCGAAACTTCGAACCCCTCCGAGACTCCACAGCAAAGTGGTTTGCGATGCACACCGAAAATTTGACTTTTCTTTGAAAAAGTCTGAAAACCGAAAAGGAGGATAAAAATGCCAAAGAAGAACCAAAAAACGCGGCAAGAGTATGCCGAGGAAGAATATGAGCGGCTTGTAGGTCTCTATCGAGAAGCGGGCGTGGACGATATCAAGCTAAAGATCAACGATTCATTGATTCGAAAGGTTGCGGAGGTGTTCGGGATCTTGGAGTCCATGAAGGAGCTGCCCTCGATCTACTATGATCCGAAAAACAGAGCGGTGCAGAAGGAAACGGCGGCGGGGAAGGCGCGTGTGAAGTACATGGCGCAGTACACGTCTGCCATGCAGAAGCTGAACAAAGAAATGCTCGGTGCAATCAATGACGATGACAGCGACCTTGACGAATACGAATGATACCGTCTCCCGATTCGCCGAATGGGATTTGGTCAATCCCGATCTGGAACCGATTGAGGGATGGGAGCTTCTTGCCGATGAGATCGGGGAGCGGCACAGTTGGCTGATAGAATACTACAAGCGGTGTCGGAGCGGTGAGATCATCATCGGGCGCGAGCTGAAAACCGAGCTTGAAATGTTGGTACAGGATATCTTTTTACATGGAGATACATACCGTTTTGAGCTTACTCCGGCACATAAGAGAATCAATTTTATCGAGCGAGAATTGAAGCATTTCGAAAGCCCGTTTGCAGGGAAGCCCTTTATATTAACACTCAACCAAAAGGCAATTGCGGAAGCACTGTTCGCATTTCAATTTTTCGATGAAGAACTGCTCGGCGGCGGACGGTGGGTGCGACGTTTCAAAGAGTTTCTTCTTCTGATCGCACGTAAGAACGGTAAAACACCATTTGCGGCAGCACTCTCTCTTGCGGAGTGGTTTTGCGGAGAAGCGGGACAAAAGATCATGTGCGCATCCAACGACTATGAACAAGCCGGATTGATCTTTGACTGTATCAATAATTTCCGCGAGGAGTCTCCTACGCTTCGCAAGGTAACGCGCAAAAACGTCCGTGGGATCTTCTTCGGGAATCCAAAGCAACGGAAAAAGACAGGAAAATTCTCCGCGCAGAACAAGGGAAGTATCAAAAAGATGTCTGCCAGATCGGGTGCCAAAGAGGGACGAAATCTCAAGATCGTCATCGTGGATGAGGTCCATGAGATGAAGGATCGAACGACCGTCATGCCGTTGCGTTCTTCACTTACTACGCAGGATGAACCTCTTTACATCGAGATCACCACTGAGGGAATGGTACGGGACGGTTATCTTGACGAGCGGTTGCATGAAGCGCGTCGAGCATTGCGCGGAGAGATCGAGCGTCCGAGGTGGCTTATCATCCTTTATACACAAGACTCGGAGGCGGAAATCTGGAACGATGAACGCTCCTGGTATAAGTCAAATCCGATGCTTGGAGTCGTCAAAAAGATCTCGGATCTTCGTGATCTGGTGGAAGAAGCACGGCATAATGGCGCGCAACGAGCATTTACACTCGCGAAGGAATTCAACATCAAGCAGCTCTCCTCACGTGCATGGTTGCGTGAAGAATATATCGTCGGATGCGATGGAGAATTCAAGTTGGATGATTTCAAAAATTGTTGGTGTATCGTCGGGGTGGACTTGGCGGAAACCAATGACCTGTGCGCCTGCACATTCTTGTTCATGAAGCAGAACGGCTCCGTCAAGTATCTGTTCACAATGTATTTTGTGACCGAGGCAAAGGCAGGGGATAGCAGTGCAACAGACGGACCGACGAACGCAGAGAAACGAGATTATAAGCAGTGGGAGAGGATGGGACTTTGTCGCATCGTAAAAGGCAATATCATTGATGATGACGTTGTTGCAAAATATATCCGTGAGGTTTACGATCAATACGGTATCCGTCCGTACAGAGTCGGATACGATCAGTGGCACGCAAAGGAATTTGTCAAGGTCGTATCTCATGATTTCGGCGATCATGTGCCTCTCAAAATCAAGATGTCTCATGAGGCATTGAACGTTCCAACACGTACGGTCGAGGAGGATCTGCGTGCGCACTTGATCAACTACAATAAAAACGAAATTTGCGCTTGGTGCTTTCGCAATACAGCGGTCAAGCACGATAGCAGAGGATTTGTAATGCCCGAGAAGATCGCGGGATATACGGGAAATAAGATAGACGGAACGATGTCAAAGGTGATTGCATACGCGACTTTGCGTGAATGCAAGAGTGCCTTTGTCGCAAAGATAGGAGCGTGAAAATGAACGAAGAAAAGAAATCTATCGCAAAGCGAAATGTGAGGGAGGTACGGTGCCCGATCCATAATAAGCTGATCGGAAAATATGATGCCCGTATCGGCATCATCAATACGACCTATTATTGTCCGCAGTGCCGTATGGAATATACTTTTACCATCAAAAAAGAGTCTTGATTCTTCAGTTTGTTGAATTTTCAACAGAATTTTCCGTAAACCTATTGACAATCTATGCGGGTGATGCTATAATAAAAGCAATCAAATAGAATTTTTATCCGCCGATATTTCGGCGTGTACTCCATTTTTTGAGAGCATCAAAAAACAAGTGAGTCGATATTTTATCCAATGCTGTGTGCGTATTGGGTGATATCGACTCACTTTTTATTTTGCCAAGGAGGTAAATTTGGGAAAGGTTATTAACGCAATACATAAATTGCTCGGGTGGCACCATCGCTACAATAGCCGTTTGATCAACGCAAACAAAGTAGTCTTTTCATCCTATGGCAAAGACATTCATGTTTCCGATATCGTCAAAACAGCGATCCACCGAGTCTGTGAGGAAGCGTCAAAGTGCAAGCTTCAATCCGTGATCGTACATCAAAATCCACGTCACATCGAGATCTGCAATGATGATCTGAATAAGCTTTTTGCATATCGTATCAACCCGCTTTGCGGACTGAAGGACTTTCTTTATAAAGTTGTTTATCTGACAAAGGTAAATCGTAATTGCTTTATTTATTGGCAATACGATGAAAAGCCGATCCCCGGAACGAAGCAGGTGCGCCGCATTACTAAGGGGCTTTATCCAATCGAATATGCGAACGTCAAGCTTTATTATCTGGACGGTGAAATGCGCGTGGAGCTTTCCTCGATAGGCGGTGAGATCGTCCTGGATCTTCCGTACGGTGATGTCATTCACATCCGACGCGGATACGGTGCAAATCCGTATCTTGGCGGTGATGCAAGCGGAGGTGCGGATGATCGGGAGCTGCTTTCCAATCTGCAAACGATCCATGTCATCAAGGAGGCCGTGCCGAAATCGCTTGAAGCAAGCTTGTCTCTCAAAGGTGTGCTATCCATGAAAACCGTTGCGGACGTGGACAAAAAGAAGGTCACACGCGAGGAGTTTGAGGATCATTTGTTTGATAGCAAATACGGAATCGTGGCGACTGACTATGAAAGCGAGTTTACACCGATCAACATCAACGCGACCGATATTCCGAGTAATATTCTGACATTTATGCGCGATGAAATTTTGGCACCCTTGGGAGTCTCGCTCCCAATCTATCTCGGAAAGTGGACAGACGATGATTACACCGCATTCTATCAGACCGAGGTCGAGGGAATCCTTCTGACGATCGTCGAAGCGATGAAGATCGTGCTGTTCACACCGCAGCAGATCATGCACGGACACGCGATCAAGGCATATGACCGATTGGTGCAATCCCTCTCCTTTGAACGGAGACAGCAGATTGCGGAAATGACAAAGGAAGATGCGCTTCTCTCAAGGTGCGAGCGGCGTGAATTGCTTGGATACGAGCCGGACGGAGAGCCCACACGTGTATCCTTGAACTATATTGACACGTCCATTGCAAATCAATATCAGTTGACAGCCCTCTCGCAGGGCAAAAAATTACCCAAGCAGGAGGAAAAGGAAGATGGGGAAGCTTGAAAACATCAAGATCCGAGCTGAGACCGCGCCATCGATCGTTCGGAGAAGTGTACCGAGCGGAGCGGAAAACATCAAGATAGAACCCCTTGAGGGGATCATCGAAGGATATCCGATCGTATTTGAAAAGCGGACGCTGATCGCGGGACTTTTCTATGAGGAGATTGATTCCAATGCATTGGATGATGCGGATCTTTCGGATATCAAGTTCCTGGTCAATCATGAGGATCGCATGATCCCGCTTGCTCGTCACAGACGCGGAAAGCGTTCCACAATGGATGTTTCGGTCGATTGGAAGGGAATGCGCATTTATACCAAAACCGACATCGAAAACAACGCAACCGCACGGGCATTGTGCTCGGCGGTATCCCGTGGAGACATGGAGGATATGTCGTTCGCGTTCGGTTTCGCGGTCGCAGGAGAAGAATGGTCCGATCTGGATCAACCCATCC
>JAZNXP010000207.1:0-8207 GCA_045593965.1 Eubacteriales bacterium
ACCAAGAAGACACAGTGACGTGTCTCATTCTAATAATATCAATGCTTTTTTGCTTCGACGGCGGTTGGTACAACGAAATGATGGGCTTGATCGGCGCCGGTAACAACCCTATGGTCGGAATGACGGTAGCTGTAGCTGTAGCTATCGAGGTTGCGTTGAAGTAATCCTTACTGCATAAGGCTTTTCGAAGCTCCCATAGGGGCTTTCTGCGAACGCTCGCGGGCGAACACAGTTCGCCCCTACAAAATCGAACAATAAAAAGTTGGACACATCATTTTGAGCACTTGCTCTGGTGATGTGTCCGATGTTTATTAACTTTTAGTTGCAGTCTGCGACGAGGGGACCTGCCAGCTCGGTCAGGAAGAAGAGCTTGCCCGGGAGCGTGGGGATGTAAGAGGACGTGATCCACGGCGTCTTTCCGTAGCGCAGTGTCATCCAAAGGGACATGCCCTGCCACTGCATACCGCGTCCGAGCACGCCGTCAGCACCTCCAATGGCATAGTCTGCCTGCAGGAAGAGTCCCGGGCCGATGGTATTGGCTCTGCAAGGAACCAACGTGGTGCGCGACTTGAAGCTGGTCAATGCGTTCTGCTCCACCGTCAAGGGATGGATCTTTGCGCCGATGCGGTAGGGGGCTTTTTCCCATTCTGCCGCGCTTGCGTAGTCTGCCGCGAAGGTCGGTTCCCAGAAGGCGATGTGGCACATTCTTCCAATGCCGTACACCAGCACGAGCTTTGCGCCCTCTGCCTTGAGCGCGGCGATCTTTTCGGGATAGGTGGGAAGGTTCTCACGCGTTGCGAAATTGCGCTGCGAGGGCGGAACGGTCAGCTCTCCCCGCGGATTGAACAGAGCCTGCTCCATGGCATACTGGAACGCGCCCGTATTATCGGGTGCCAAGGTATTGCCTTCGGCATCCGCCCATTCGTCCATGTTAAAGGTGTAAACGTGATCGCACGGGATCTGCCATTCCTTGAGGAAATAGACCACCCATTGATACATTCCCATCGGTCCTACGGGCAGGATAAACGCGATCTTCTCTCCCCGCTCGCGCGAAAGGCGGATCTGCATGGCGATCTCGTGTCCCATATAGGTTTCAAACGCGCCCAGCGTGGAGCAAGGAACGGGCGTGAACGCAGGATTCCAGAAGTCCTGCCGTTCGGTGATCTTTTCGGGAGCGTCGATGCAAGCGTCGATCTTATCAAAATCCCAGCCTGCGGGATAGAAGCCCTCCAGTGCCGAGCCTTTTACGGTAGAATTGAAATTCATAATCATTACTCCTTTCTTTTTTACGGCAACAACCGTTTCGTTGTACCCTTGAGATAGACCTGACATTGACGGAAGCCCTCGGCATAATCCACGCCGCATTGGAAGCCGCGATAACGGCAACAGGTCTTGACCATGTCGGGAAAATCAATGTGGTCATGGTCGCGCATCCAAACGATCTGCGACTCGTGACAGTTGAGCATTTCAAGCTTTTTATCAATGTGCTCGGACACGTCTACGTACTCGGTGGGATTGAAGTTCACCCCTGCCAGAGTGTCCATATAGTAAACGGGAACGAGGCGCGCGCGTTCGCTCCGCTCGGTAAGATAGCTCGGAACGGTTGCCGCAAAGCAAGCGTCAAACACCAGCTTGCTCGTTGCCGTGTGATCGGGCATATAATCGTCGGGATCGTGCGTGATGATGAAATCGGGATTGACCGAACGGATGATGTCAACCACCTTGTCACGCGATTCCTTGTTATCCGTATAGATATCAAGATCGTGGAAGCCTCCCCACATTACCTCAAAATCGCCAAGCTCTCCCGAGCGCAAAGCCTCTCCTCTGCGCATTAGCCCCAGCTCCTCGGGCGGAATGATCTCATGACCGCAATCTCCGTCGGAAAGATGGCAAACGACCACGCGGTCACCACGCGCGCGACATTTGAGCAGCGTACCCGCGCAAGCGATCTCCATGTCATCCGGATGCGCGGAAATAACCAGAACAGTATACATACGGTTTCCTCCTGTTTTTTATCATATCAACCGTGTCGATCGGAGCAATCCTGATCTTGTCTATTTTCCCTTCCTGATCAAAAAGCATATTGATTTTTTTGACGTACTGTGTTAAAATAAACATACGGTCCCTGCTTTTATCATACACGAATCCCTCTTCTTTTGGAATGTCACATATTCCTATATACTTGAACTATTTTCCAATATCTATTCTTGATAGGAGAATTTATGACAGATACATCCTTTGAAATGCTGCCCTTGAAAAGCGTTTTGCATATCACAAAGCTCGCGACGGTTCTTTCGTACGAGCTTTCCCCCAACTATCGCAACACGGGAGAGAAGCACAACTTCTGGGAAATGATTTACGTGGCTCGCGGCGTGATCCGATGCCGCGCAAACGAGAACGTTCTGCTGCTGAAGCAAGGCGAGCTTTTGTTTCACGCGCCCAATGAATTTCACAGCGTTGAGTGCGACGGCACGCACAGTGCCTCGCTCTTCATCATCACCTTTTCCTCGCATTCCCCTTGCATGAAGTGCTTCTGCCAAAAAAGCTTCCGCATCGATCCCGCTCAGACCCGCTTGATGAAGCGACTGATCACCGAATGCAATCTGACCTTTGCCGTTTCCGAATACCCGCTCCGAATGCTCCCCTCTGCCCCGCTCGGCGGCACGCAAATGGTACGTCACTATCTGGAGGAGCTTCTCATTTGCCTTTTGCGTACGAAGCAAAGCACCGCCGCGTCTACTGTCCCTCTTGACGGAAAGGACTCGGTACAGGACACGCTGGCGCATCAAATTTGCAGCTACCTGAAGGCGCACGTTTGCGAGCGAATCACCTTGGAGGATCTTTCCCGTCACTTCCACTTCGGAAAAAGCCGTCTCTCCGACATCTTCAAGCGGTCTCAAAACGACACGATCATCGGATACCACATCAAGCTGAAGATTGAGGAAGCCAAGCGAATGCTTTTTGAACGCAATCTCCCGATCAGCGAGATCGCCGCGCAGCTGGGCTTCGAAAGTCCCGAATATTTTTCCCGCACCTTCCGCAAGCACACGGGAATGTCACCAAGTGCCTTCAAGGCAAGTCCGATCAGCGGAACCGCAACCGTATATCTGGAAAAAGAGCTGCGATTGACGGGAATTCAAGAATAACAAAAGGATAGACTTCCAAGGAAGTCTATCCTTTTATTATGGATGAAAGCATGGATCGATTTCAGAAGATGTTCGTATTTCGGTTTGGGGTGGATTTTGTCACGCCTCAAAAAACGCTCTTAAAAATTCGTGCATCCCGCCCTCATAGCAAGCCTCTGCCAAGAACTCGGTTCCCCTCTGGTTCCCCCAGCTATAATAGATGATCGTTCTGCCAAGGTACTCACAAAGCTCCATATCGCTATTGTTGATGTCAAGTGCCGCATGGATCCGCTCGCGATCGGCAGGTGTCAGAAACGGAGAGCCGATTTTCTTGTCCTCTGCCTCATCGTACATCAAAACGGGATTGATCGGGCTATATTCCCAGCTTTTGAGATCCTTTGAGCGTGCCACGCAGTTGGCGTAGCACTGATTGGGGTAAGCCTCCAGATAGCCCACGTAATAATAAGGATCGCCATCAAACGCATAGATCGACGGACCGCCCGCATAACGGTCCTTTTGGAACACGCAATCGCTCGGCAGCATCGTCCAATTCGTCAGATCCTTGGATTGCATAAAACGGAAGGTGAAGGGCTTTCCGCATTCCTCCGCAGGTGCGCTGATCTCGATCAGGAGCGTATAGACGTCGCCCATTTTGGCAAAGTTCATGTTATAGATCTTCCATCCCGGGAGATCGACCGTGGCGTACTCCTCCCAATGGACAAGATCGGTGGAACGGTAAAACACAAGTCCGTCGCTTCCCCATTCCGCGCGCGAACCCGTCACGGCGTACATCACGTCGCCCTCGGCATAAGCAAAGCCAAAGCTATGCCCCTCGGCAAAGCAAGGCGTTGGCGTATTGGTTCTGACGTGCACAAACCGCAGGCAAGGAAGATCGTCGAGCTTGCTCCAATCCTCTCGCGCCGTTTCGGACGTGAAGCTCTTTCTTCTCACCGCCTCAAAGCGATAAAGCTCTCCGCGGTAAACCAGCGGCGTGGTCTCAACAATATTATTGCACCCGATCGTTCCAAGCTTGCGGATCAAAGGCTTTTTGGGAAATTTTGAATGCTTCATACGTGCTTCCTTTCCAATATTTCAAGTGGATTTATGTTTCAATATTTAAATTACACCATGATAGGTATCTCTTTTCCAACTAAAAATCCAACCAATCTATACCGCCCCTCATGCCCATTATACCACAACAAAAATCATATTGCAACCGTATTATTTATAAAAGAGGAGATTTCAAAAGGAATCTCCTCTTTCGAGTCTTCACAGACGATTTAGAACCCCGAGCGCAAATCATCTCTGAATTTTTTTCTTTTGCCGTTCAACCTCAATTACGGCAGCATCCTCGTCTCTGTACCCCCATTCCTCCTTAATGCAAGCGATCATTCTATCGTACGTTTCAACTGCTTTTTCGTTTTTGCCGAGAATTTCATAGATCGTAGCAATTCCATGCAAAGCATCCGTGTATCTCGGCTTTCGGTCTTCATCTGCTGTCCACGATGCTTCGTAAAATTCAATTGCCTTTTCATATTCGCATTTTCTTGCATGGTATTGTCCGCTTTCAAACAAGAAACCGCTATGCTTGGAAAAGTCTTTCAAGGCAGTTTCCATAATTTCATCTGCCCTTCCGACGTCGTATTCTGCCAGAGCAATGTATGCCTCGTAAACAGGAACTAAAAACGGCTTGTGCGCGGGCAGCTTCCGATATTCAGCAAGATATGTCCGTGCCTCGTTTGTGCGATGGTCTGCGATCAGATTGTCCATTACCTCATAGTAGGGCATCGGTGTTTTCGGGGTGACATTATCATGCTCAATGACGGTTTTGTAAAAATTAATGATATCCGTATGATTGGCAATATTCCAATCCCAACAGCTCGCCCCCTCTGCCTTCTGCAAAAGCCATTGACACTCCTTCTTTTCATGCGCAAGAAGAATGGCTTCACGAGCGTATTTGCTCACCTTTCTGGAATCAGCTTCCATACGGTGATGATAAAGATGGGCAAGCAGGCTCAAAATTTTTCTTTTGTCACGGCATTCATCCATTTGACTTTTTAAAAAACTCTCGTACTCGTGAAAAACTCCATCCGAAAGCTCCTCTTCAATGTCCAATTTTCTCTCGATACGCTGGATTTTTTGATCTGTTGTGAGATCAAAAATTTCATCAATTGTAACGCCAAGCTCGCTTGACAAAAGCGGCAAAAGCGATATATCGGGCATTGTGACGGCGGTTTCCCACTTGGAAACAGATTGCGCGCTAATACCGAGTCTATTCGCCAGTTGCTCCTGAGTCATGCCTGCTTTAAATCTGAGTTGTTTAATTTTAGCTCCAATTTCCATATGTTTTCTCCTTTTGTTTTTTCAGGTGCCTTTGTAATGTTATTATATCATAAGTAAAAATGCTTGCTTGCAAGAGCATTTTTACGCCATGCGTCAATGGCGCAGGCGCACGTCAGTGCGCATAGGGCAACGCCCAAAGGCTTGCGTAGCAAGACTTTCTGCGAATATTATACCATCCCCAAAACGCAAAATCAACAACGCGATTGGAAGGTTTCATCGCATCTTGGTTGATTTTTAGCCAAAAAAATGGTATAATGTAAAAAAACGTGCAAAGGAGTACATCATGGCAGAAAGACATCCCAAAACATTATATCATTATTGCAGCATAGAAACATTTTTTAATGTGATCAAATCCAATTCCGTTTGGCTTTCAGACATTGAAAAATCAAACGATTCATTGGAACTGACATATATGAAAAACGAATATGCGAACTGTATAAAAGCTGCCTGTCTTAGCTTTGCCGAATACCATAAGAAAAACGCGATCTCGTACGACGAAAGAAGATTGAACGCGCTTTTGCAAATTCTTACAAACGTATCCACGTTGGCGATCCCCATCACCAAAACTTGGGTGTTTTGTTTGTCCGAAAAAGGGGATCTGCTCAGTCAATGGCGCGGATATGCCGACGATGGGTACGGAGTCTCCATTGGCTTTGATACAAAGCACCTCTTTCATGTAATCGATTCAATCGCATCCACCGATCCGATGCAAGGTCTGATCTTTTTTCTGTCAAAGATCAACTATTCCGAAAAAGAAATGAAGGAAGAGGTCCAAAAATTAATTTCGCCGACCGAATGCGGAAAATGCGAGACGTTACAAGTGCTTCAAGAGAAATTGACATTCCCAATTGCAAAAATTGAAGGATCCGCTCCATACTATAAGAGCGAATCCTTCAAAGAAGAAAAGGAGTGGAGAATTGCCTTGACCACTGTGATCGGTGAATGCTGCGATTATACGAAGCTCCACGGAGTAAGCGATCTGGCAGCCTTATCCAATTTTGATTATATCCATTCCAACAAAAAGCTAATTTCTCATTTTGAGCTTATATTTGCCGATTTAAAAAAAGCGATCAACAAAATCATTCTTGGTCCCAAATGCAAAGTTTCGGTAGAAGAAATGCGATATTTTCTGATTTCCAAGGGATTGCTAAACAACATAGATGATAGGACGATCGAAATTCAGAATTCCTCCTCAAGCTATCGATAAAGAGGATCAATCAGCAATTTAAAGCATCAGATCCACGAAGCATATTTAAAACCAATACCATCCCCAACCAAAATAAAGGGCACCCCTGTCGGTGCCCTTCTCTTATCATGTAAAATTCGCAACGGTATCGCTTGATTATTTATCTATACCGTTCCCCTCTTCCCTTCTCTTCTTCGCAGCGCAAAGAATGAACGGGAGATGTACCAAGAGGAGTAGCAGGCACGCAACGCACGCCAAGCAAATGAAATAGACGAACCAGCCGTGATCCAGGTTCAGGATCGGCAAGCCTTCCATCGGCGGCTTTCGGAGAAACAGAAAATTCGTATCGTATTGCTCCAGAACGCTGTTCATCAGGAACGCCACCATCACAACCGCCAGCAAGAGCTTCAGATTGGTCAGATACGCCTTAAATGACATATCCACGCGCTCAACAACGCCAAGATAAAGTCCATAAAACACCAGCGTTCCGTGAATGAGCATATATTGCCAAACTCTCGGTGCCGTAACGTCCACACCCTCGGTCGGGATCAGCAACGCCAAAGCCGCACCGATCAGCATGCAAGGCACCATAAAGCTCTTTGTGACCTTGACAAAGGTTTCGTTTTTGATGACGTTGATCAGAATATTTGCATAGATCATGATCGAGCATAAATGAAATGAGAGCTGCGTTTGATTGATGACCATTCCGCCGTCGGGCAATTCCTTCATCGAAAGCGACATATGGAAGATCTTCAGGATGACCAGCAGAACAAAAACGACTCTCTGGACCGTAAGATGCGAAATGCCGAGCTTTTGACTGATGATCAAGACTGCGGCGATCACCGCGGCAATGACCAAAAGCCAAATGATATGTGCCAATGAAAACATAGAAGTCCTCCTTGCTGTAAAAGCCCTACAGTGCCTTTAGTATAGCACAAATCCATCCATATTTCAACCTTGTTTGGCAAATTGAGGCAAAAATCCGCTTGTATAATCGTGAAGGCGCGATCAAAGAAAAAGCCTTCACGCAATCGCCCAAATTCGGGCAAAAACGCTATCCAAAATAACGCAAAAGGACGCCGATGGCGTCCTTTTGGGGCTTTGGTATGTGCGATTTGGATGCACGACGATTTTGCGGAGAGTACGACGCCGTGATTGGGATGAAGCTATATATCTTTGGAAAGTTGAACGAACCCTTTCATCCAAGCAGATGTATTTTCAAAATCCTTCACACCATATATAAAAAATGTACGTTCCTCTTTTCCTTTTTCACCCTTATTAACATCGGCGCATATACGTATATGCCCACAAGAAAATCTTTTCTCAAAAGATGATTGTAAATATTCAATGCTTTTTATGTTGTATAAAGTATAAGACTTGGTTTCATCGCCTCCCCATATCCGTCCTGTGGCAAGCAGGTTTAACAATACTCCTCGGTATTGAAATTTAATACTATCGGGCGTTACATCTAAACACTTTGGATTGCTGAGAAGTTTTACAATCATAATCATTAAACATCCGCCACAGAATATGAGAAGTCCTTTCCAATCAAA
>JAZNXP010000208.1:0-3831 GCA_045593965.1 Eubacteriales bacterium
GATGAGGGCCGACGACCGAGCCGATGCAATAAATGCAGTTTTTATAATCCTTCGTATATGCCTCGAATGCCGCGTCTGCCGCTTCCTTCAAGGTTGCCAAGCCCTCGGTCACTTCGATGACGTTTGCCCCGAGGATCTTCATGCGAGCGACGTTGGGAGCCTGCTTTTTGATGTCCACAGCACCCATGTAGATGTCGCATTCCATACCGAAATACGCCGCCGCGGTCGCCATGGCAACACCGTGCTGTCCCGCGCCCGTTTCGGCAATGACCTTCTTCTTGCCCATGTACTTTGCAAGCAGAGCTTCTCCCATACAGTGATTGAGCTTATGCGCGCCCGTGTGGTTCAGGTCCTCGCGCTTGACGTAAAGCTGGACGTTTCCGTATTTTCCCGACAACCTCTCCAGATACGAGATCGGTGTGGGACGTCCCTGGAATTCATGACGGATGCGGCGCAGCTCGCTGATGAAGCGACGGGACTTGCAAATGGTAAAATATGCCTCGGTGATCTCCTCCATCGCCTTCTTCAGATCGTCCGATACGTACGCTCCGCCGTACTTGCCGAAATAACCCTTTTCATCGGGATAGTGCTTAAAATAAGTTTCAAAATCAACGCCGTTCAGTTTCATCTTGCGTTCCTCCGTAAATTCATTTTGATAAATAGTAAAACAATGATCCATCAAACGCGCAAGAGTCGCCATCGTTTTGTGTTTGTTTTCATACCGTTTCCCCCGTATTTTGGACCCTTCCGCGCGGAAGAAAAGAAAAAGCCCCCGACAGAAGTTCGTTTTCTGCCAAGGACGAATGATGATCCGCGGTGCCACCTTGCATTCACGCCTTTTGCGTGCTCTTTGGGATACTGACATATCCTTGCCCCATAACGCAGGACATCCGTCGCAGAATACTCGGATTTCTCCTTTGACTGCGCCCTCCGCGGTCCATTTGATGACTTGTTTTTCACCCGACTTTCAGCACCGCGGGCTCTCTGTGGAAGCATGGTCACCTTTATCTCCGCATCAACGGTTTTTAACAGTATAGCACCATTTTTTCGATTTGTCAATAGCTTTTTTTCATATTTTTTAAGCAGGTCGGCAGAAATATGCCGACCTGCTTTTAGGAATTGATATTAAAATGCTCTTTTTGCCTTTTCGTACTCTTCGTTCAAGGAGTTCACCAGCGTTCCAAGCTGCATTTCCTCATTGTTAAGCGTTTTCATTTCCTGCTGTGCCTGCTTTGCGGTGCGGAGTGTCACCTTGTCATCCTTATCCAGCGGGATGAAGAAGCAAGCAAAGCCAATGGCGACACAAACCACCATCATCAGTGCGTTCAATCCGGGCACCAAAAGCGTGAACAACGAATTCGTATAGTCGCTTTTTCCGATACGGACTGCACCAAGCACACCGATCGCCATGAAGGCGATCACAAAGAAGATCGCGTAGAAATCCATTTCCTCCTGCGTTTTACCCGTCACCAAAAGGACCGCGGTAATGGCAAGACAGATCATCAGGATCACCCAAACGGAACGGAAAACGATGCTTTGGCGCTTTGCGTCAGATGCACGCGAAATGGCGGTTTCGTTGGTTTGGATCTTCGTCTTTACGCTTTTCAACAGATTGCGCGCGCTGTTTCTCTCGCGCAAAAGCTTTAAGAGCTTATCGATCTTATCGATCCGTTTTGCGGAATCCTTCCAATCGGAGATGCTCTGGAAGATCTTCTTCGCCACCTGCAGATTCGTCTCATCCTCAAATTTTTTGACGGTGGCGGATGCGAGTCTGTAAAGATTGTCGCAACGGTATTCCTCCGCCTTTTGCTTCAGCTCGGGAACGTCTCTGTAGGAGTCTCCGAGCTTTTTGAGCGCGGCGGTAACCTGCTTATAGGTATGCTCAATGAGCTGCTGCGTATCCGCATTCTGCAACTCTTGAAGCTGCGTGAGGCATTCCTGATAGAGCGCGGCGTTGTTTCCGTCAAGGATCTCGTTTTTGATCGTGATGCACTCATCCGCCTGCTCTGCGGAATCTCTGTGCGGAATGATCCGCTTGAATTCCCTATACGCCTCGTCGATCAGCTTCAGATTCTTGTTCGACGATGCTGCGCTCTTCTTGGCAAGCGCGGCACTGTAAAAGATATCGGTCTTATCGTACTCGCACTGCTTGATCACCTCTGCGGAGTCCTTATAGAAATCGATCGTTGAGAGGATCTCGATCGCTTCATCGATGATCGCAACGTCAGCTCTTTGCTTGCCCGTGTTTTTGAGTCCCTTTGCCCAGCGGTACATCGACTCGTTGCGATATTCCTCAAGGACTGCCGTGTAAGCCGCGTCCGCAAAACGCTTTGCTTTGATGAAGGTGGAGTTTTCGTTCAGATCGCAATCGAGACTGTAAAGCAGCTCCTTCGATCCGAGCTTTTTCTCGATCATCAGCTTTGCGATATACGCCTCGGCGCACTCGGGATCGACGTTGAGAACGTTCTCCAAAAGCTCGCTTGCCTTAGAGAAATCCTGATCCTCAAGGCAGAGGAACACTCGTTTGAGCATCGGAGCGACCGATTGCGAGGTGGGTGCGACCGCTTCGATCTTCACGGTCGTTTCCTTCGGCTTGCTTGCGTCCATCACCTTGCGGATACCGCGGATCAGGTCGGTGATAAAGCCCACCTTGGACATATCCTGCGCCTGCAGATGCGCAAACTCCTCGGGCAGATCGTAGGCGTGCATGTTGCGGTAGCAAGGAATGAGGAGCTTTGTGCGATCCTTCTTGATCAGCTTCAGATATCTCGACCACTCGTTCTTTACCCAGACGGCGTTGAAGTATTCGGGCTTGGTTCCAACCGCCAGCATGACCTTTGCGGAGTTGAGGGCGGCGAAGATGATCGGCTCGTAGTCCTTACCGAGCTTATCCTCAAGGGTGATCGCCGCATAGAAGACCTTGAAGCCCTCCTGCGTGAGCTGATGGTAGATGTCGTTTGCGATCACGCTGTCCTGCGTGCGGTTACCGTTTCCGTCATTCTCCTTGTAGCAAATAAAGACGTCAAAGGGCTTCTCCTTTGCGGAAAGCGCAAGGATCTCCTTTTGAATGACGTCGATCTCCTTTGCTTCCTTCTCGTAAAGCTCGCGGCTTGCGTAGTCCGCATGCTCCAGAGCGAGCTTATAGTCCTCATCCGCAACAATAGAGTCATAGGACGTGCGGTGACAGGTCGGCTTGTGCTCGTCGGTCGCGGGATCCTTAACGTACTCAATTCCGTATTTGCAAAGGATCATACCCCAATGCGCTTCGGGCTCTCTGTCGTTTTGCTCCAGGATACGCTCATAGACCTGCTCTGCCTTGTCGAACTCGCATTTGCGGCGCAGGACGTTGGCGCGGTTGAAGAGGTTCTGGATCTCCTCCTCGTTCACCTGGGGGACGGTCTGCCACGTGCGACAATACTTACATTGCATCACTGTGGCGTTTTCTTGATAATCAAGATCGCCATCGCACATTTTACATCTTAAAACTGCCATTTTTCTTCTCCTACTGTATGATAATAAATAAGAGGTCTCTAATTTTACATTTTATCATACTTTTTTAAATTTGTAAACACTTTTTTGCAAAAAACAGCTTTTTTCGTCATTTTTCAGAAAATTGGGAAGAAAAATAAACCAGGAGCGGCGGATGCCGCTCCTGTGGGGAATAAGATATGATTTCGTAAGAATTACCAAGGCATAGGAACGCCGTTGACGTAGTGCCAATAGTTACCCTGCATTGTGGGGTGGGTTTCGCTGTAGTAGTAGACAGTAGCGTTTTTCAAATTGCCGTTAGAAAAACCAATATAAATTTTCTGCCAAGAAGTAACTGTACCA
>JAZNXP010000209.1:0-2045 GCA_045593965.1 Eubacteriales bacterium
TATTTCGAAAAAAACGCGGTTTTTCAGTCTTGTGTTGGGCATTCTGATGCTTTGCGCGTGTCTCCTGACGGCGTGCAACAGTGATGGCGACACGGAAGAGACCACTGCGGCAACCACGCACGCGCCTGCGGAGGAGACCAAGGAGATCACCATCGAAAATTGGCTTCCCGTCAAGGATTACGGTGAGAACGGCGGCGCGGGAGAGGTTACGCTGCTGACCTTCAATACGTATAATAACAACTATATGCTGATCCAGCAAGAGGACAGCGCGGATCCGTTGCGTTCCGAGGCATATTCCCGAACCCAGAAGATCCAGGAGAAGTTCAACGTTGCCTTGAAGCCGATCGAGACCAATAAGGTCACCGACGAATTGCAGGCATCCCTGATGGGGCAGGGCGGGGAATACGACATCATCTATCCCCACCCCGACAACGCAACGCCCATTACCGAGCTTGCGCTGGTCGTTGATCTGTATTCCTTTGAGAACATTCACCTTGACGAGCCCTGGTGGAATCAGAGCGTGGAGACCTTCACGATCGACGGCAAGATCTTTTTTGCCGCTTCGGATTACTCGATCTGCGGACAGGGACTTCCTGCTTACATCTATAACCGCGACCTGTGGAGGGAGCTGCAGCTGGATCAGAAGTACGATCTGAATACGCTGATCCACAACAAGGAATGGAACATTTTCCTGTTCCGTCAGATCGTGATGGAATATGGATCCGACGTGGATAACAACGATAAATACGATCTTCAGGATCGCTACGGATTGCTCTTTGGCGGCGGAAATCCCTATTTCTGGTCGATGGGCGGACAGGTCATCTCCAAGGATTCCAACGGGGAATATTATCTGTCCCTTGACATTGACCGCACGTCCTCGATGGCAACCGCGCTTTACGATCTGGTATTCTCCAGCGATCATAAGGTGTTTGAGCTGGATGCTACCTCATGGGCGCAATTTCCGAACAGCGAGGGCTGGACTGCCTTCAAGACAGGACAATCTCTCTTTATGCAGTATGAGCTTGGCGCGATGTTCAATCTGCTTCCGCAGGTCAAGTTTGACCTCGGATACGCGCCGCTTCCGCTTTACGAGAACGGACAGGATTACCGCACGCTCTGCGGCGCGGGCTTCTTCATGATCCCCAAAAAGACCGAAAACCCCGAGAGAAACAGTGTTATTCTGGAAGCGTTGTGCATTGATAGCTATACGGGCTTCCGTGACGTATTCTTCCATACCATTCTTCTCGGTCGTCTTTCCAACGTCGAAGAGGACTACGAGATGCTGAAGATGCTCCACGAGAGCAAGATCTATGACCTTGGCTACACTTGGGCAAAGGGTGGCTCCAACGTGCTTCTGAAGAACGTGATCCTCAACAGAGACCCCAACGTTGCCGCCGTGATCAAGGGACGCTGGAGAGAAATGAGCAAAACGCTGGAGTATATCGAAATGATCCGTAACGGCGTATATTCTCAGTAACAACCGACACAAAAGGTTCATAAAAAACAATACAAAAGGTTTATAAAATAACAATAAAATAACAATCAGCCTCCCCTTTTCCAAAAAGGGGAGGCTGATGTGATGATGTGCGTCAGTGGGCAATCGTTGCCGAACGATAGAAACGGCGCGAACGGTTTTGGCATTTTACAAAGAGTTGTTTTGCGGATCGTACGTTAATGCAAATGATTGTTCGCAAAAGCATAAACTCTTATATAGCTTGTAGGGGCGACCATGGGTCGTCCGTGAATAAAATTTGCAACAGCTCGAAACCGTCCGCCGCACTTTATGAAAGGCGCCACCTACTTGTAGGGGGAGCTGTCGCGAAGCGACTGAGGGGGGAATTGGAATGTTTTGCGGTTTCCAATAGACGGGATGCTTGCGCAGACTCCTTAGCCGCTTTTCTCTTTGGCGATGTAGGCGCAAAGAGAAAAGCTATCAAAAGAGAAACGCATATAGGGGGATTTCGCCCGTTGCGACGGGCGAGGAGGGCTTCGCGCCCTCCACCTGCGCAAACTTTTGAAAAAGTTTGATCAAAACTTTCGTTTAG
>JAZNXP010000210.1:0-22393 GCA_045593965.1 Eubacteriales bacterium
TTTCATTTGCAATATTGTTTCTTCATATTGCTTCAATTTTGTATATTGCCTTGGCATACAATTACCCCCTTGATATGGTACTTTAATTCTACCACATCAAGGGGGCTTTTGTCTATTGTCCGTTTTTAACGGACTTGTTCAGATGTCGGGGTTATTTATTTGTTTACAGCGGAGCAATTATTAAACAACCGTATATAATTCTCCGCTAATTTTGCACGCCCTTGTGTTCGTCCTTTTTTATTATTAAGTTAAAATTTTCAATCGTCCAATGGGATATTGCTTTGCGATCTCCGAAAGTATTTGCAAGGTCGATTGCGGAGAGACCGGATCGATTTGGCGTATTGCGAAATACATCCCTTCAAGGTATCGTTTCTTTTGGAAATTCCAAATTGCAGCTCTCGTTTCCCACGTATCCGCCAACCAGATCAATCTTGGTAAGCCTACCGCCTCTTCCAAATAAGAAAGCAACGCGACCGCCTCCGCTTCTTTGGCGGCAATTTGCAGGATCAACGTCCACCCCCGAGCTTTGCATTGCTCACACAAAAAGCGCAACCGTTGCGTCAGCCAAAGGTATTCCAAGGTCGCCTGTTTCTGTTTTGACAAATAAAGATCGACATGATAGAGATCGGGCTTTTTGAAAGCATACTCCTTCGGTACCGATAATAGAATTCCGTTCTCTGCCGCTTGATCGTATGGGTCCAGACATTCAATCGCAGAAAGACACCACTCATTCCAATTTCTTCCCTCTGCTTTCGAGAGTATCGCTTCGGTCAAGATCGGGGGACATAAATACGATAACGTATCCAATTCGTAGAACGCATCGGAAAACAGCGGTTCTTTTGTTGCGTACGCTTTCGCATCTTGCCGTGTAACATCTCTTTGCAAAAGCTGATCGGCACATTCCAGCCAGATGCGGTCTTTCGTTTGCGGTGTCAACTCTTCTGTAATACGGAACAGCTCTTTTAAAAGAATGCGGATGCGCGCTTTGAGCGGATGTCCGATCAAAAGCGGTAAGCACTCCGCCAGCGCACAGAAGCGTTCGTAATCGGCAGCATCCGAGGAAATTGCCGCATAGCTTGCACCGCACAGTCGAAGCACGTCAAGCACGTCTTCATCGATCAGGATCTGCGCGACGTTGCTGCAGACCGTATCGTCCGTCAAGACACATACGTGTCTTTTATAACTGTTGCTCTCTTTCATACGTGCCTCCTCATGTTTTGATGCTATCATTTTATCACAAAAGACGGCATTCGTCAATCAAATTGTAATTTTTTTGCGGAATATTATAGACGAATTCATAATTTTATGTTATACTATAACGTGAAGATAAAATTCTCACAGAAAAGAGAGATACTATGGATTTTAACGAATTCAGCTTGATCTATCCAAGCAGCGAAACGAAAAACGCCCATTCCGCAGGCGAGAATACGCCCGACATCGATCTGTTTACCCTGCAGGAATTGGGACTTCTTGAGGCGTTTTCTTTAAAAAACAATGACCTTTCCACCTTTTTAACCACTGACGCAGAGGTCATTCGGTACCGCATGTCCACGTTTGACGATATGTTGAATTGCCCCGAGCTGATCGAGATGTTCAACAAGCTCGTCCCCGTGCTGAATGACATTATGGAGCTGCGCCGTCTGGAAGCGGACAACGGAGACTCCGAGGACTATCTTTCCAGCATCACCGAGATCGAGCTTTACGTCTCGAGCATCAAGGTGCTTCACGAGGGACTTTCCAAGGTCAAGGATCGCGTTAAGAGCCCTGCGTTCACTTCCCTTACCACCTTGATCAGCGAGCTTGCGGAAAGCGACTACTACCGTGAGCTTAACGAAAAGCTGGAGGAGCTGACGCAACGTGTGCGTGAGATCCGTAGCGTTACGATCGGCGTCAACCTCGACGCGCAGCTTCGTCCCAGCTCCGCAGGCGTGCTCTCCATCAATTCCGAACAGTTCAAGTCGGGAGACGTTCTGGAAAAGATCCTGCGACTGAATTTCAAAAACGATCAATACACCTGCATTGCAAACCTCGTTCCGTTTGGAAAAAAGCAATCCGAAAATCAAAAAACGGCACTTTCTCTTGCCTTCAACAGCGCGATCAACGACGTTTATAAATCCTCTTTGCGCTCTTGGAAGAAGATCGTACAGACATACGTTCTGGAAAACACGGAATTTTTGCTTGATCTGATGCCCGAATTTGAATTTTTGGCAAACGGCACGCAAATGCTTCTTGCGTTGCAGAAAAAAGGGTGTGTGCTCTCCATTCCCGAGATCCGTCCGATGCAGGAACGTGCATTCTCGGCAAAAGCACTCTACAATCCATGTGTTGCCCTGAAAATCGAGGATGAGATCGTTTCCAATGATCTGATCTTTGATGAAAGCGCGGCGATCTACGTCCTCACAGGTCCCAACCGAGGCGGCAAATCGGTCATTACCTGCGCGCTTGGACTTTCGCTGGTCATGATGCAGCTTGGCATGTACGTTCCCGCCAAGCACGCGATCCTTTCCCCTGTGGACGGAATTTACACGCATTTCCCCACAGGCGCCGAAGATACCATCGACAAGGGACGTCTGGGTGAGGAATGCGCGCGTCTTGGAGAGATCTTCGATTGTGTAACGCCGAACAGTCTTGTGCTTTTGGACGAGTCTCTCTCCTCTACGGGAAGCTACGAGGCATCCTACATCGCTGCCGAGGTTTTGGAAGGACTTGCGCACATCGGTTGCCGCTGTCTTTTCTCCACGCACCTTCATGAGCTTGCGGCGGAGATCGAAAACATCAACAAACGCTCGCTTGAGAATGGCGGCGCGCCCATCGACACGCTTGTGGCAGGCATTGAAGGCGAAGGCAAACGCTCCTTCATGATCACCCGCGCAAAGCCTGACGGTAAGAGCTACGCACGCGACATCGCGCAAAGCTACGGACTGACGTATGAATCTATTTTGAAACGGTTGGAAAACTAAAAAAAGATTGCGGATCGAAAAGATCCGCAATCTTTTTTGTTTGATTCAGCTTACGCCTTGCCAACAGAGCCGAACAGCTCCATCTTTTCCTTAACGGTTGCCTTGATGCCCTCAACACCGGGAGCGAGGAGCTTTCTGGGGTCAAATCCTTTGCCCTGAAGATCCTTGCCTGCCTCGATATATTCACGGGTAGCAGCCGCAAACGCGAGCTGACACTCGGTATTTACGTTGATCTTGGAAACGCCCATGGAGATCGCCTTTTGGATCATCTCTGCGGGAATACCCGTGCCGCCGTGGAGAACTAGAGGCATCTTGCCAACCTTCTCGGAAACAGCCGCCAAGGTCTCAAAGGAAAGACCGGGCCAGTTCTCGGGGTACTTGCCGTGAATGTTACCGATACCTGCTGCCAGCATGGTAACGTTCAGATCAGCGATCATCTTGCACTCGTCGGGATCAGCGCACTCGCCCATACCGACAACGCCGTCCTCTTCGCCTCCGATCGAGCCGACCTCTGCCTCAAGAGACATTCCCTTTTCAGCACAAACCTTTACCAGCTCCTGCGTTTTTGCAACGTTTTCAGCGATCGGATAGTGGGAACCGTCAAACATGATCGAGGAAAATCCTGCCTCAATGCACTTGTAGCAGCCCTCGTAGCTACCGTGGTCAAGATGCAATGCAACGGGAACCGTGATCTTGAGCTCCTCGATCATTGCCTTTACCATATCAGCAACGGTCTTAAATCCGCACATATACTTACCTGCGCCCTCGGAAACACCGAGGATAACGGGAGAATTCAGCTCCTGCGCAGTCTGGAGAACAGCCTTTGTCCATTCCAGATTGTTGATGTTGAACTGACCTACCGCGTAATGACCTGCCTTTGCCTTTTCAAGCATTTCTTTTGCCGAAACCAACATAATAAACCTCCTGAAGTTTCATTCGACTTAACAGTAACATTATATACCAAAATCCAACAAAAATCAAGCCTTTTTTGAACTTCCTTCAATTTTTGCAAAAAAAACATGAAAATTCACTTCCCGAGACATAATAACTGCAAAAAATGCACAAAGGAAAACACGTATGTCTCATTCAAAAACAATAAATTCAGAAAAAGGATTGGGTGGGAGCGTCCCAAAAACCATTTTATCTGTTGCCGTACCGACCGTGATCGGTTTGCTTTCCACCTCTGTTTTTCACTTATTTGACGCGTTTTATGTTTCTAAACTCGGAACAGATGCTTCCGCCGCGGTTGGAATCACCTTTGCGGTGCAAACATTACTCCAAGCTCTTGGCTACACCTTCGGAACAGGCGGCGGCAGTCTGCTTTCACGCAGTCTTGGCCGCGGAAAGGATCATGACGCCGAGCAGATCGCGTCACTTGCCTTCCTGTTCTCCATTGCCATCGGTGCTCTGATCACAGCCGCAGGACTAGCATTTGAATTGCCGCTTCTCCGTCTTTTGGGTGCTACAGAGAAAAGTATTCCCTACGCGCAACGGTATTGGAACGTATTTTTGTGGTCTGCTCCCGCTCTTTGCGCCAATTTTACAATGAGTCAGCTCCTGCGTTCGGAAGGACGAGCGATGTATGCAATGTGGGGGCTTCTGATCGGAAATCTGCTCAATATTTTCCTTGATCCCATTTTGATCTTCCGTTTTGACTTGGGGATCGTCGGTGCTGCTCTTGCAACCGTGATCTGCCAATGGATCTCTTTTTTCATTTTTTTGATCATCTATTGGAAAAAGAAAACGAAAATTTCAATTTTTTCACAGATCAAGCATCCGAATTTCAAAAAAAGCGGCTCGCTCCTCGTCGCGGGCGCACCTTCTCTTTTGCGACAGGGGCTGATCTTTCTTTCCACCCTTCTTTTTAACCGTACCGCCGCAAATCTTGGAGAATACGCGATCAGCGCAATGTCCGTTGTCAGCCGTATGTTTATGCTAACGTTCAGTCTTTGCGCGGGGATCGGACAAGGAATGATGTCAGTTGTTGGATATCACTACGGCGCCAACAATCATGAACAAGTAAAAAAAGCACTTCGCTTTGCTTTGCTGGTCTCAACGGTTGGAATGGCAGTGATCAGCATTCCTCTATCACTTCTCGCACCGCAGATCATTTCCCTGTTTCGTCCCGAGGAAGAGATCGTTGCCTTCGGCACTCCCGCATTGCGGTGGCAAATGGCTGTTCTGGCGCTACACGGCATGATCACCTGTGCGGGAATGTATCTGCAAGCCACGGGAAGCGCATTGGGTGCTTCCTTGATTGCAGGCGCACGCCAAGGGTTGTTCTTTCTTCCCTTGATCGTCTGGATCCCGTGGCAATTCGGCATCCCAGCGTTTCGTTACGTGCAACCGCTGGCAGATCTTTTCACCTTTCTGCTTTCGATCCCGCTTTTATGGTTCTCCTTGCGCCGCTTGAAAATCAATGACAATACCCCTCCAAGATAACTCTTGGAGGGGTATGCGTTCATACTCCTAAAATGAAGCTTCCGTTATTCCTCTTCGGGAGATACGGGAGGTGCGATCGGAGTGGGCGGAACGATCGGCTGTGCGACCTGCGCTGCCTTTCCACCAACAAAGCCTGCAAGGATGCTGCTAATGTCAATGCCCGTCGATTCCTTGAGTCCCTGCATGATCTGGTCTGTGCTGCCCATGACGTCACGCACAAGCTTGGTAGAGTTGCCATCGCCGTACATAACGATCTTTTCGGTCTGGGAAAGCGGGCTTGCCGCATTCTTCACGACCTCGGGAAGAGCCGTCAGATACATTTCCAATACCGAAGCCTCGCCCATCTTCTTCTGAGCTTCTGCCTTCTTTTCGATCGCTTCTGCCTCTGCAAGACCCTTGGCACGGATACCCTCCGCCTCCTGTTCCATTGCAAAGCGAAGTGCTTCTGCCTCTGCCTTCTTTGCTTCAGCCGCCTTGACCGCCTCATACTGACGTGCGTCAGCTTCCTTCTGGCGGCGGATCAGATCTGCTTCTGCTTCCTTCTCGGAACGGTACTTCAACGCGTCTGCCTGCTTTTTGATCTCCGCGTCAAGCTCTCTTTCCTTGATGGCAATTTCCTTTTCCTTCAGCTCCGCTTCCTTTTCGCGGCGCGCGATGTCCGCATTGGTCTTTGCAATCTCGATGATCTTACGCTGCGTTTCTTCCTGAATGGAATATGCCGCGTCTGCTTCTGCCTTCTTTGTGTCGGCGCGAACCTTCATGTCTGCCTGCTGAACGGCAAGCTCCGCGTTTTGTTCAGCGATCTTCTTTTCCGCTTCAACCTTAACGGCGTTTGCCTCCTGTTGTGCGTTTGCCGTTGCAATGGCAATATCGCGCTGCGCGTTTGCCTTTGCGATCTGCGCATTCTTGCGGATCTGCTCGACGTTATCGATACCCATATTCTCAATGGTTCCCGCACCGTCCTTGAAGTTCTGGATGTTGAAGTTCACGACCTCAATTCCCAGCTTTTCCATATCGGGAACAACGTTTTCCGTGATCTTCTTTGCAACGCCCTGGCGATCCTGAACCATTTCCTTCAATCCAACGGATCCCACGATCTCACGCATATTACCTTCCAGAACCTGCGTCACAAGGGCGATCAATTCCTGTCTTGTTTTTCCGAGCAATGCTTCTGCGGCGCGCTTGAGCAATTCGGGATCGGAAGAGATCTTGATGTTTGCAACACCGTCAACCGAGACGTTGATGAATTCATTCGTCGGTACCGCTTCCGTCGTTTTTACGTCCACCTGCATGACGCTCAAGGACAGTCGGTCCACTCTTTCAAAAAACGGCACTCTCCATCCTGCCTTACCAATCAAAATGCGCTTTTTGCCAAGACCCGAAATAATGTATGCCGTGTCCGGGGGTGCTTTGAGGTAACCAACCGCGAAAAACAGAATCAATACGAGTACAACTGCGGCGATGATAATTCCGATGATCATAATAAAGATCCTCCTTAAAATGTTTTTCTTCACAGATAAGAGTCTATTCCATAATCCATTCTATGCAGGAATTCGAAGGATTATCCTCATCACTCTTCTTGTGTGATACCATTATATCATCACGCGACTGCTTTGTCAAGTGGTTACATTGAATTTTGTATAGATGCACAATTTGTAGATACAAAAATAAGTGAAAACGCATAAAAAAAGGAGACAAATGTCTCCTCTTTTTACGATTGCTCACTCTGATTTTCATCATAGAGAATTTTTGATTTTATTTCCTTTAAGGAAAGATAGTCGATCAACACCCACATCAGTAAATATCCGATCAGCACGGTAAGAAGATCGGAAACGTAATAAAGGATCATCCAAAGCAGATCGATCACATCGGCAGGCGCGCCGAGATAAATATCGTAGCGGATACGGTAAAGGATTTGTACGGCACTGGGAACGAGCGCAAGTACCGCCATTGCTCTTGAAATCGGATTTTTAAAATCAACCAGCTTTTCAAACGGTGCGTACTTGATCAGAAGTGAATGCCCTGCTCCTTTTTCAAGTCGGATGCAAGTCCTCAAAAGCAGTGCCAACAAGCCAAATGCTACTGCCCAGATCACCAGATCCAGCAAAACGTCGATGCCTAAGTATACGGCATCCGTCAGAAAATCACTCAACAGCGGAAATCCAAGGATCATATATCCCGAGAGGAGCTCTGCCGCATAGCGGAATACGACCGCCGCTATGTAAATCCCAAACGAGGACAGAACTGCCTTTGACGAAAAGCGAACGCTGAAGAACAAAAGAAACGCAAGCGCGATCCAATAAAAGCTCAAATTCAGCAAGGAGAACAAAATGTCAAACCCCAGCAGAACGATCTCATTCGCCAAGAGCGTATCCGAGGAGATCCAAAGATACAAGGGATTTAACACGATCGCTTGAAATGCACACAGTGAAAACATCAAAATCGCGTAAAAACCCAAAGATTTTCTTTTTCGATATTTGTCAAACAATATCATAAAGCAAATCCTTTCGCAAATAGAATTCAATCATATTATATCACAAAGCAAAACCGTTTTGCAAGGTCTTTTTCGTATATCCAATATATTATAACATAGATCGGCTCAAATTTCCTCTGTTAATTGTAAATATTTTCATTCTTTTCGCATAATCTGTAAAAAGACAACCTTTGCAAGATCAATTTATGAAAAAACGGAGGAAAAAAGAATGCATTTATCTCAAAAACGGTTTGTTGATGAAACCCTTCCCTTTGATCACGATCAGCTCATGACCGCTTTGCAAGGAATGAGCGAGCGTTATTCCTTTTTGGGCGTCGGTTCGCTCGGATGCTCGATTTTGGGGCGCAGCATTCCGCTGTTGACGCTCGGTTGCGGCAAGCGTGAGGTGCTTTACGTAGGGGCGCATCACGGAATGGAGTGGATCACTTCCTTGATCCTTACACGCTTTGTGAACGAATTCTGCGAGCAGGTACGGCAAAACTGTACCGCATATCATATTTCACCGACCCAGCTCTTGCAAACACACACCGTCTACATCATTCCCATGCTCAATCCCGATGGCGTGCAATATCAGATCCACGGCATTGAGGAAAGCAATCCTTTATACGATCGATTGCTGACTATGAACGGTGGCAGCACGGACTTCTCCTCCTGGCAAGCAAACGCGCGCGGTGTGGATCTCAATCACAATTATGACGCAGGCTTTGCCGAATATAAGCTTTTGGAGGCGGAAAACGGCATTGCGAACGGCGCACCGACACGGTATAGCGGAACCGCACCCGAATCCGAACCGGAGGTCGCTTATCTTTGCAATTTCATCCGTTTTCGGGAGCTGCGTGCCGTTCTGACCTTCCATACGCAGGGAGAGGAAATTTTCTATCGCAGTGCGGGAACAGTCCCCCGCGGAAGCACCGTGCTTGCCAGAAGAATGGCAATGCTATCGGGCTATCGGCTATCAACCGCGGAAGGATTGGCTTCCTATGGCGGTCTTACTGACTGGTGCATTCAAAAATTGAATCTTCCCTCCTTTACCATCGAATGCGGTAAGGGTCGAAATCCGCTTCCGCTTCGGGATGCGTTTCCCATTTACGCAAGACTGAGAGAGCTTTTGTTCAGTATCCCTGTCCTTCTTTAAAAAAGCTTCTTTTTTTCAAAATGATACTTGCAGTCGAGCAGAAAACATGGTATGATGTATATAGACGAAAAGAAAGAAGGATCATACTATGACCGACGTATCAATTATCCCCTGTGCCTCGTATGAAGCTCAAACCGTTCGCCAAGCATTGGAGCGCGTATTAGAGCCTGTTGGGGGACTTTCATGGGTAACTGCAGGAATGAAGATTGTGATCAAAGCCAATCTCGTTTCGATGATGAAGCCCGAAAAGGCAGCAACCACGCATCCCTCCCTTTTGTGCGCGCTGACAGACATGCTGATCGAAAAGGGCGCAAGCGTGGTGATCGGCGATAGCCCCGGGGGACTTTACAACGCCGCTTCCCTGAATTTGATCTACAATGCAACGGGAATGCACGACGCGGAAGCACACGGTGCCTCACTCAATCACAACTTCGAAACCAAAGAAACCTCCTTTGAGAACGGACTTGTTCTGCACGATTTTGTGTACACCGCGTTTTTGGATGAAGCGGACGCAATCATTGATTTCTGCAAGCTGAAAACGCATGGAATGATGGGAATGAGCGCGGCGGCGAAGAACATGTTCGGTGTGATCCCCGGAACCTTCAAGCCCGAATATCATTTTCGTTTTCCCAAGCACGAGGATTTTGCTAACATGATCTTGGATCTGAATACCTATTTTCAACCCAAGATGCGGCTTTGCCTGGTAGATGCTGTCGTTGGGATGGAAGGAAACGGACCAACGCAAGGTACCCCACGACAGATCGGTGCGCTTCTTGCATCGACCTGTCCTCACAAGGTAGATCTTCTCTGCGCATCCTTGATCGGACTTGGCATCAAGGACGTTCCCACCCTGCAAGCGGCGTTTGAAGCCGGGCTGATCCCCGAAAGCGTCGAAAAGCTGAACGTTTGCGGAAACGCGGAAGCACTTCGAATATCCGATTTTCAGAATATCCACGTTCGCAAAAGTATGCTTTTTGAAGGCAAAGGTCGATTTGCCGCCACGTTTGTTCGAACCGCACTGCGCGCAAGACCGAGCGTAGAAAAGAGATCCTGCATCGGGTGTCAAAAATGCGTTCAGATCTGCCCTGCTCATATCATCACGATGAAAAACGGAAAGCCCGTGATCGATCGAAAGAAATGCATCACCTGCTTCTGCTGTCAGGAATTCTGTCCCGTGGGGGCGATGAAGGTACGCCGTCCTCTCATAGCACGCCTCCTCAACCGAGCAAAAAAATAATACATAAAAAACGAAAGCATCCATTCTCCCATTAGAGAATGGACGCTTTTTTTGATCAGATTTCTTTCAAAAAGCGGCGCAAGCGATCGACGTCTCCGTCAAAGAGGTATCCTTTGATACCGTATGCTTCGGCACCCTTGATATTTTTTTCGTTATCGTCAATAAAGACCGTTTCGAAAGGAAGAATGTTACATCTTTCGCAAAGATACGCAAACATATCGGCATTCGGCTTGATATGTCCGCAGGTTGCCGAAAAAATGCAATCCTCAAATTCCGCAAGGCACGGAATTTCGCTTGCATGCTCCGCAAAATAGGTGCTGATGTTGGAAAGCAAAAACACACGTGCGCCGTATTCTTCTTTGCATTCCTTTACAAGCTCGCGCATTCCCTCGATCTCGGGAAGATGATAGATCCAGTTGCGATATATAGTTTCTCCAACCTCGTGCAAACGCTGTGGGAGGCGTTCCTTACAAGCAAGAAGGATTTCGTCATCCGTGATCGTTCCCGCATCCGAGCGGTCCCAATACAAGCGGTCAAACAAGACCTCTTCCAGTATTTTTGCATCATCCTGATCGGTGACGTATTGCGCAACCATATAAGACGGATCAAACCGCACCATCACCTGTCCGAAATCAAAAACGACGTTTTTGCTCTTCATGCATGGTATCCCTTCTCGCGCAGAATACGAAGGACCTCGTCGGGATTGTTGCACGTGATCAGCTCCGCGCCGCGATCGATCGCTTCCTGCACGGTCTCCTCGTCCTTGACAGCCGCACCTGCCCACGTTCTGATTCCCTTCTGCCGCATCATTTCAAATTCATCCGATGTTGCCATATGCGGTTCTCCGAACATACAGCAGCAGTAGGCGTAAGAATAGGGATCTACTGTTCCGTTGGAATTATGTTTAGCGGGAAAATACACGTGATGCTTATAGCGGTTTCCGTATTTTTCTCTGATGTATTCATGCAGCTGTAAATTGAAGCTGTTGAACACAAAGCGTTCGCCAAAGCCATATTCTTCAATCAAGCGTAAGATTCTGTCGCAAACATCGTACGCGATCTCCGCACCGATGCTTGTGGGAGTTTCCTTCAGCTCGATATCAATGGTCTTGATATCGGCTTCTCTTGCGTATTCCAAAAATTCCGTCAAAAGAGGAATGCGTAAGCCTGCGAATTCTTCTCCCTTCCATGAGCCTGCGTCCAGCGCGCGAAGCTCCTCCAAGGTCATGTCGCAGACCTTGCCATGTCCGTTGGTCGTACGGTCAACGGTCTCGTCGTGGATCAGCACAAGGTATCCGTCCTTGGTCATGCGGACGTCTGTTTCGATCTGATCAACGCCCATCTCACCTGCCTTACGAAAGGCAAGCATCGTGTTCTCGGGGTACTTCGTCGACGCACCTCTGTGCGCCGCAACGTATATATTTTGATTGCTTTGAGCCCAATAATTCATCGCTTTCATCCTTTCCGTTTGATAGCTTCATTATAAACTTTGTTGTTTTGCCTGTCAAGTGGAAAAAGGAATTCAGAAAACTCTTCACTTTTTCTGCTCAAAGCACGCAAAACCTTACGCTCTTTTCCATGTTTTGGGAGAAAACAGAACCAGCATCGGGAAGATCTCAAGGCGTCCTGCAAGCATATTCAGGATCAGAACGATCTTGGAAAGCGGACTGTAAGCAGAAAAATTGCAGGTCGGACCGACTGCATCAAAACCGGGACCGATGTTGTTGAAAGTTGCAAAAACAGCCGATAGATTGGTCACGATACTAAATCCGTCAATGGAAATCAACAAGAAACTGACAAATATGATTAGTATGTAAATACCAAGATATGCATTGGTATTGGCAATGATCCGCTCATCTACGGGATTTTGATTGACGCGGATAACCTTTACCTTATTCGGGCGAATCATTTGTGCGAAGTTGCGTCTGGCACATTTGACCAGCAACAACAGTCTTGCGCATTTAAATCCGCCACCCGTGCTTCCCGCACACGCGCCGATCAGCATCAGAACCAACAAAATTCCTTTTGAAAATGCGGGCCAAAGGTCAAAATCAGTCGTCGCAAAGCCTGTGGTCGTGATTATACTCGACACTTGGAAAGAAGAGTGCTTCAGGGCTTCCCAAACCGAACCGTAAAGCGACGTTATATTACACGTGATCAGCACGATGCTCGTAACAACGATGCCGATATAGAGCCGTAATTCTTCATCCTTGAAAACGTCTTTAAAACGACGCAAAAGGATCAGATAATAGCAACTGAAGTTGATTCCGAACAGGAACATAAAGACCGTACATACGATCTGGGTATAGGAGCTATACTCCGCCAAACTGCTGTCCACAACTCCAAATCCGCCTGTTCCTGCCGTACCAAAGGTCGTGCAAAGCGCTTCAAACGCGTTCATATCTCCGCAAACCAGAAAAATGAACGTGATCACGCTCAGGGCAAGATACGTCAAATACAAAACGCCTGCCGTCTGGCGCATCTTCGGCACAAGCTTTCCAACGTTCGGTCCCGGGCTTTCTGCGCGAAGCAGATGCATGGTAAAGCCTTCGTTTTTTCCATCGGACGGAACAAGCGCAAGCAAAAATACCAGCACTCCCATTCCACCGATCCAATGGCTGAAGGATCTCCAATACATATTGGCGCGAGAAATCGTCTCCAGCTTTGGAATGATCGAAGCTCCTGTGGTCGTAAATCCCGAAACCATTTCAAACAATGCGTCAATATAGTTCGGAATCTCACCCGAAAGAAAAAACGGCAAGCATCCCAAAAAGCTCATGAATACCCAGCAAAGTCCGACGCAGACCATTCCCTCTTTGGTGAAGAAGTTCCGCTTTGCGCCTCTGCAAAGCAATGCCAGAATTCCCGCAATCGCTGCTAAAATTCCGATCGTGATCAGATATGCTTGCGTGACGTTGTGGGTGCCGTCATATAAGCTGATCCCCAAGGCAGGAATCATGAAAATCGCTTCTCCCGCCAAAATTAAGGAGAAAAATCTCCCCATCATTTTATAGTTCATAGAATTGCAAAGTCCTTTCTCCGCAATCGCTTTTACGCAAAGATATCGTTGAACTGATGAATGACCGTATCTCCGCTCGCAACCACGATCACGTTATCCCCCACGCGGAATGACGAATCGCCTCCCGGGATCTCGGTCTTACTTCCGCTGGAGATCGCCACAAGCAGAACATTCGCGCGAAGCTTGAGCTTCTTGAGCGGTTCTCCGCAATGTAACGCGTGCTCGTCCACGTGGAATTCCAACGCCTCTGCCTGTCCATCCGCAATTGAATGAAGCGTTACCGCCGCGCCAACTTGATTTTGCATCGCACGAACGTAACGCACCACGTTATTGCAGCATAGCTTACGCGGACAAACCGTGCTTCCCAAGGAAAGCTTTCCCATAATTCCCGCCTCATCCAGATATTCCACACGCGTAATGATCTGCGGAACTTCACAGTGTTTCGCGTAAAGTGCCAGCATCATATTCAATTCGTCCAAGCCTGTCAAGGAAACAACAGCGTCCGCCTTGGAAACGCCTTCGCTTTCGAGCAAGCTTTGATCCCTGGCATCCCCGTGAATGATGTCTGCATGTGGGAACGAGATCGCCAATTCACGGCATCTTTCCTCATCCGATTCAATCATCGTCAGATCCATACCGCTCTCTTGGAGCATCTCGGCAAGATAATAAGCGACCTTTCCTCCACCGATGAGCACGACGTTGCGCACCTTATGCGTAACGATCCCAAGGTTCTTGAGCAACGTTGCAAGATTATCGGTGGACGCAGTTACAAAAATACGGTCTCCCTCCTCCAAAACAAACGAGCCGGCAGGAGCACTGGCAACACCGTTTCGCAATACCGCACACACAAGAACGCGACACTTGATAATGCCCGAAAGCTGATTGAGGGCAACGTTTTGCAATCGACTGTCCTTATCCACACGCACCTCAACGATCTCCACGCGACCCTTCGCAAAGGAATCACGCTTCAAAAAGCCCGGGAATTTCAAAAGTCTTGCGATCTCACGTGCCGCCTGATGCTCGGGATTGAATACCATCGAAAGCGCAAACGCATCTCTCATTTTGTACGTCTGTTCCGTATATTCAGGGTCTCGAATTCTCGCAATGGTATGTAGGTTGGGATTCATCGTATGTGCCGTCATACAAGAAAGCAAATTCAATTCATCACTTCCCGTACACGCGATCAGAAGATCGGCATCCATAACCCCTGCTTGCTCCAAGGTCTTCATGGTTGCGCAGTTTCCCTCAAAGGCAATGACGTCATAGCGTTCCATGCCCATTTGCAAAACACGGGGATCAGAATCGATCAAGGTAATATCATGCTTTTCGGAGGACAGCTCCTGCGCCAAGGTTTCGCCAACCTGTCCGCATCCCGCAATCAATATTTTCAAGAAAAGACACCTCTTTTCAAATCAAAATCAAAGCAAAAGAACGGACAACGGCACTCGCCGCAGTCCGTTCCTCTCTATTCTATCACAGAACTTGTTAAATGTCAATCAAAAGCGCGTAAAAAACCAATTTCCCACAGCGAAATCAAATTTTAAACGCTTTTTCGATCGGAACGGCGCATAGCGTTCCTCTGGCTTCCGTATTCATGCCGAATTGCTCGTTGACCTGCTCCATGATCGGAGCGCAGATCGTGTTCGGAACGAGAATACTGATAATATCTCTTTCCTCCTCAATGGGGTTATCAACAAACTGCTCCAGAAGCGCGGCATCCGCAAGACGCGCGCGGATCACCGTTCCGCCCGTAGCTCCCGCCACCTTTGCCGTCTGCATCACGCGATCGGCATATCCTTGGTTGACACAGATCAAGATCAAGCTGTATTTATTATCACTTTTTTGCATTGTATTTTCTCCTTTATCAATGTTCTCGGGAGTAATGCGCGTCACGATCTCCGCAGTAACACGATTGACCGCGCCCAGCGAGGTGACCATAGTAAGCCCTCTGTATCCCGATACACCGCCGAAGCTTTGACCGAATTCATTCAAAAAGCCGTTCATTGCACCTTCTGTTGCAAGACTGATCAAAATATCCTTATCATTGGTTCCAAGCCCGAAAATATCCATCATTTCCGAGGGGGCGGTTCCAACACCGACCGTTTGAAAATGCATAAGAATATTCTTGCGCTTTAAAAACTCCAGATAGGATTTTCCTTTTCCACGTTCCAGAATGGACAAGAGAATTTTCAAACGCTCCATGATCACGCCTCCTCTCCGTCATAATAAATAATATCATCCTTGATCTGGATCATCTCGCTGTGCATCTTCTTGCGCTGGCTTCGCTGGCGCATTTGTCCGATCAGCCCCAAAACCTGAATGGTGATCAGAGGCGTCATCGCGATCAGAGCAACAATACCGAATGCATCCTCCATGATGTCCCCTCCCAATGCTTCGCACGCACCGCGAGCGAACGGAAGCAGAAACGTCGTGGCAAGCGCACCGCTGGCAACTCCACCCGAGTCAAACGCGATACCCGTATAGATTGGGGGAACAAGGAATGAAATTCCGAGAGAGAGCGCATAGCCAACCACCAGGATCGGGAACAGCGGAACACCGAAGAGAATTCTAAGCATCGAAATTCCAATTGAAACCGCAACACCGATCGAAAGCGCAAGACCGATGGATTTCTGCGCGATCGCACCGTTGGTGACTTCCTCAACCTGCTTTTTCAAGGAATGCACGGCAGGCTCGGCGGTAACGATGAAATATCCCATGACCATACCGATCGGAATGAGCCAGTATTTTCCATTGACCGCGATCTCCTGACCGATCAGCTGTCCCGCGGGCATAAATCCGACGTTTGCACCCGTCAAGAACAGAACCAATCCAACGTACGTATAAATAAAACCGATGGTGATCTTCAAGACCTGATGCAGATGAAAACGTCTGGAGATCAGCTGGAAGATCAGAAAGATCCCAACGATAGGCAAAAATGCCATCAGCATTTCCTTGGCATAATGCGGAATTGCCGTCAAAAACGCGGCAAAGGCTTCTCTTGTCGTTTCGATCTGCGGCAATTCGGACAATGTTTCCTGCGTTGCCTCAGGTTTAAAACAAATGCTCAGAATCAGAACGGAAAGGATCGGACCGATGCTGCAAAGCGCGACCAGACCGAAGCTGTTCTCCCTGGAATTTTTATTGGATGTGAGTGCTGCCATACCTGCACCGATCGCCATAATGAACGGTACGGTCACAGGTCCCGTCGTTACTCCTCCCGAATCAAATGCGGTCGGAACAAAGAGATTCGGCGCAAAGCAAGCTAAAACAAATACGATGATGTAAAAAACAATCAACAATCTTGAAAGCGGAACCCCCATTTTCATACGAATGATCGCGATCGACAAAAACACACCGACTCCACACGCCACGCAAAGGATCAATACGATATTCGGAATATTGGGGACCTGCTCTGCCAACACTTGCAGATCAGGCTCGGCAATGGTAATGATCGCTCCCAAAAAAAAGCAGATCAGAACAGGCAAAATCGCGTGCTTTGCCTTTCCCATTTGCGCACCGATACCTTCGCCCAAAGGTCTCATGGACATTTCCGAACCAATGGAGAAGAGTCCGATTCCAAAGATCAGCAGAAAGGTTCCGAACAGGAATAAAACCATCACTCCCGGAAGAAGCGGGATCAGTGTGATACTCAGAAGCAAAACAATTGCGGCAATTGGCAAAACAGAACTGAGCGATTCTGTCAATGCCCCTTGTAGCTGTTTCACTATATTATCCTCCTACAAAAATAATCAACAGATTTTTAACGTATTCATCACGTATTCCGTAAATGCCGCACAAGTCGCGCCGTCACGGTTGCCTGTCACAACAACTGCCTTTTCGGTCTCGTTGCAGATCTGCATTGCCTTTGCAAGACGGTCGGCTTTATCCGCCATGGCAATGTGACGAAGCATCATTTCCACAGCCTTGAAGATACTGGACGGGTTTGCATATTCGCCGATGCCCTCCTCGATCATACGGGGAGCAGAACCGTGAATGGCTTCAAACATCGCGTATCGGTCACCCACGTTTGCGCTTCCCGCCGTACCGACGCCGCCCTGGATCTGTGCCGCCTCGTCGGTGATGATATCACCGTAAAGATTGGGCAAAACGAACACCTGGAAACGGTCTCTGATAGCTTCATTGACGAGATTTGCGGTCATGATATCGATGTACCAATCCTCTGCTGTGATCTCGGGATAGTCTGCCGCGACCTCATGACAAAGCGCGGTGAATTTACCGTCGGTCTTTTTCATGATATTCGCCTTTGTAACGATCGCTACATTGGTCTTACCGTTATTCTTCGCGTATTCAAATGCGGCACGCGCAATTCTCTTGGTGCCCGGATCGGTCGTAACCTTGAAATCCATTGCAAGCTTCCCCGGAAGCTCCACGCCGCGGCTGCCGAGAACGTATTCTCCCTCGGTATTCTCACGGTAGAAGATCCAGTCAATATTCTTCTCGGGAACCGATACGGGACGCACGTTGGCATAAAGATCCAACTCGCGGCGAAGCGCAACGTTCGCGCTTTCCATCGTGCCGCCCTTGGGAGTGGTCGTGGGACCCTTGAGAAGCACGTCACATTCCTTGATCGCCGCCAAGGTGTCCGCAGGAACCGCTTCTCCTCTTTCAAGGCGGTTCTCAATGGTCAAGCCCTCGATTTCTCGCAGCTCTACCTTACCGGAAGCAATCTCATCGGCAAGCAAAAACTGCAATACGCGTCTTGCCTCGCGGACAATGATCGGACCAATGCCATCTCCGCCGCAGATACCGATCACGATTGTTTGCATGGATGCAAAATCCTTGCAAGCCGCTCCCGCCTCCATGCGGTTGGTGCGTGCCAGCTGCTCCTGCATCAACGTGCGAAATTGTTCCACCGCTTGTTCTATTTCTTTTTCAAACATGACTTTTTACCTCGTTTCAGATCAATGTACCCGTGTATGCCAGCAGGCTGCCTGCCTTCAGGATTGCCTTTTGACGTTCCGTGAAGCTGCACGCGAGCGGGATCTCAACTCCCGTCGTCTCATTCTTCAACAGCATCTTGCCGCTATCCATTCCTGCCCAAACGTCAGAGATCGAAAGCATATCTCCCTGCGCAACTTTCTCGTAATCCTCGGGATTCTCAAAGGTCAGGGGCATAATGCCTGCATTGATCAGATTTGCGATATGAATACGCGCAAAGCTCTTGGTGATAACAACGCGGACGCCAAGATACAGCGGAACAAGCGCAGCATGCTCTCGGGACGAGCCCTGACCGTAGTTTGAACCGCCGACTACAATGCTCTGTCCTGCCGCTTTTGCCCTTTCGGGGAAGGTCTTATCGCATACGCCAAAGCAATACTGTGAAAGGAACGGAATATTGGAACGGTACGGAAGGATCTTCGCGCCTGCAGGCATGATGTGGTCGGTCGTAATATTGTCTCCCACCTTCAGCACAAGCTCTGCCTTGATCGAATCCTCTTGAGGATGCGTATCGGGGAATTTCTTGATGTTGGGACCGCGCAGGATCTCAAGTGATTTTGCTTCCTCCGGAGAAGCAGGCGTGATGATCGCGCTATCGTCGATGCGGAACTGCTCGGGCATGACGATCTCGGGCATTGTACCGAGCAAAATGGGATCTGTGATCTCACCCGTGATCGCAGCCGCTACCGCGGTTTCGGGGGATACAAGATATACCTTTGCGTCTGCCGTTCCGCTTCTTCCCTCAAAGTTGCGGTTGAAGGTACGCAGACTCACGCCGCCCGAATTCGGTGAAAATCCCATTCCGATGCAAGGACCGCATGCGCACTCCAGCACACGCGCGCCGCTTGCCAGAATATCAGTCAGAGCGCCGCTTTCCGCGAGCATGGAAAGAACCTGCTTGGAGCCGGGAGAGATCGAAAGGCTGACGTTGGGAGAAATCGTCTTTCCCTTCAGCAGTGCCGCAACCTTCAGCATATCCAGCAACGAGGAATTCGTGCAAGAGCCGATGCAAACCTGATCGACCTTGGTTCCCTTTAAGCTTTCAACCATCACAACGTTATCGGGCATATGAGGACATGCGATCAAGGGCTTCAAAGCGGAAAGATCAATATCGATGATGCGATCGTATTCCGCATCCGCATCGCTGGAAAGTGCAACGTAATCCGCTTCACGTCCTTCGGCACGCAAGAAATCACGCGTGATCTCGTCGGACGGGAAAATCGAGGTGGTCGCGCCAAGCTCGGTGCCCATGTTGGTAATGGTGGCTCTTTCGGGAACAGACAGCGTCTTAACGCCCTCTCCTCCCCACTCAATGATCGAGCCGACGCCGCCTTTGACCGACAAGATCCGAAGAATTTCAAGGCTGACGTCCTTTGCCGTCACAAACGGACGAAGCTTACCCGTCAGGTTGACCTTGATCATTTTTGGCATGGTAATGTAGTACGCGCCGCCGCCCATTGCAACGGCTACGTCAAGTCCGCCCGCACCGAACGCAAGCATACCGATACCGCCTCCTGTGGGAGTGTGGCTATCCGAGCCGATCAGCGTTTTGCCGGGAATGCCAAATCGTTCCAGATGTACCTGATGACAAATTCCGTTACCGGGACGGGAAAAATAAATGCCGTGCTTCTTGGCAATTGATTGGATAAAGCGGTGATCGTCCGCGTTTTCAAAGCCCGATTGAAGTGTGTTATGGTCGATGTACGCCACGCTTCTTTCGGTTCTGACACGGTCAATGCCCATAGCTTCAAATTCAAGATATGCCATCGTACCCGTTGCGTCCTGCGTCAAGGTCTGATCAATGCGCAGCGCGATCTCGCTTCCGACCTTCATTTCACCTTCCAGCAGATGTGCCTTGATAATTTTTTGTGCGATCGTGAGTCCCATATTATTTGTCACCTCTGTTCAAGATATAATCCTTTGCGTTTTGAATGTGTTGGATCGTATATTGCTCCGCCAGCTCCGCATCGCCCTTTTCGATTGCCTCGAAGATCGCGCGATGCTCCTTGGCGGAAAGCTCGGCACGGGATTGATTTTCGACCGATGCCTTGCGGTATTTCTGCACCTTCTTGTGCAACGGGATCAGCGCGTCGTAATATACCGCGCTTCCGCTGAACTGATAGATCAGCTGATGGAATTTACTGTCCATCCCCTTGATGCGATCCGCGTCCTTGCGAGGAACGTAAAACTCCTGCAGCTCCAGTGTTTCTCGCAGCTCCTTGAGCTCTTCCGCCGTAATGCGCTTTGCCGCCGCATACGAAGCCATTCCTTCAATGCGCAAGCGAAGATCAAAGATATCCTCCAGATCCTTTTGCGTAACGCCGAGAATGACGATTCCTTTTCCCGTCACCTCAATAATATGCTCCTGCTCCAAGCGGCGCAGTGCCTCCCGAATGGGAGTGCGACTGACACCGAGATCGGCGACCAGCTTCATTTCCGTTAAGATCTCGCCTTGCTGATATTTTCCCGATAAGATCTCATTCTCCAACCGTTCAAATACCTGCTCCGCAAGCGATACTGTTTTATGCTCTAACATTATATTTCCTCCTTACAGCCTGCAAAAGCGCTTGCCCGACAGCTCCTCGATTTTTTCCTCCAGCTCTCCGTTGGAAAGCGCGGTCTGTCTGCCGTCCTCGTATTCCTTGTCGATCCACTGCTTGAGAGCAACCACAAGGGGATCCTTTTTATCAACCGTCTCGCTCGGAGACAAGTGGTAATTCTCGTTGATCCAATAAGCAATCCCCGCAAGTCCGGATGCTTTTCCGATCATAACCGAAGCACTTCTGTTCAAGATCTTTTTGGTGTCAAAAATATTGTAAATCTCCTCATCCTTGAGCAAACCGTCCGCATGGATGCCCGCGCGCGTGACGTTGAAATTGCGTCCGACGAACGGAGTCATCGGCGGGATCTGATATCCCATTTCATGAGTGAAATAATCCGCGATCTCCGTGATGACCGTTGGATCCATGCCGTCGAACGATCCGCGCAAGGAAGCATACTCAAAGACCATCGCTTCCAAGGGAATGTTACCCGTTCTCTCACCAATGCCGAGCAACGAGCAGTTTACGCCGCATGCGCCGTACAGCCACGCGGTGGTCGCGTTGGTGACCGCCTTATAGAAGTCGTTGTGTCCGTGCCACTCCAGCATTTCGCTCGGAACGTCCGAATAGTGCTGCAAGCCGTAAATGATACCGGGAATACTTCTCGGGATCGCGACCTCGGGATACGGAATGCCGTAGCCCATCGTGTCACACGCGCGGATGCGCACGGGAATGCCCGCATCCTGCGACATCTTCATCAATTCATTGACGAACGGAACGACAAAGCCGTAAAAATCCGCTCTTGTGATATCCTCAAGGTGACAGCGCGGCATAACACCTGCCTCAAACGCTTCGGCGACCGTCTGCAGATAGTAATCCATGCACTGCTTTCTCGTCATCTTCATTTTCTTGAAGATGTGATAGTCGCTGCACGAAACCAGAATACCCGTCTCGCGGATACCGAGATCGCGCACCAGCTTGAAATCCTCCTTGCTTGCGCGGATCCACGTGGTGATCTCGGGGAATTTTACGCCCAGCTCGCGGCATTTTTCGACCGCTTCCCTGTCCTTCTGGCTATATACGAAAAATTCCGTTTGACGAATGATACCGTAAGGTCCGCTCAACTTGGACATCAAGCGATAGAGATCAACGATCTGCTTTACGGTATAAGGCTCAACCGACTGCTGACCGTCGCGGAAGGACGTATCGGTGATCCAGATATCCTCGGGCATTCCGATCGGGACGCGGCGGTGGTTGAACGCAATACGCGGCACGTCCGTATAAGGATAAACGTCACGGTAAAGGTTCGGTTCCGCAACGTCCTGCAGCGCATAACGGTAGCTTTTTTGCTCCAATAAATTTGTCTTATTTGATATTTCGAGCATAACTTCTCCTCCTTGGAGTATTTCTGTATACAATTATACACCATTATCTTGCATTTGTCAATACATATCTGAAAATGTAACTCAAAAAAAGCAACAAAAATAAAGACAAAATAAGCACATCTATTGACACCTCGACGAAAAAAAGGTATAATAAGAGCAGTTACAGATAAGAAAGGAATTCAACCTATGAAATTGATGATCGCATCCGATATTCACGGCTCCG
>JAZNXP010000211.1:0-7248 GCA_045593965.1 Eubacteriales bacterium
ACTCCCGAGCCCTGCAGCGTTCCGTTTGATGCCCCCGACCGTGCCGCAAAGCGTGGGCTCACGTCGGTCATCGCACCGCACAGTCGGTTTTCCTTCGAGCTGAAAATCATGATAAAGGAGTCGAATATATGAAAGCAATTACAGTTTACGGTCCTCGCGACGCGCGTCTGGAGTCGGTTCCGACACCGCCCGCAACGGGGGATATGGTGCTGATCAAGGTCAAGCGCACGGGTGTTTGCGCGACCGACCTTTCCATCTTCACGGGAGAGAGCAGCTTCATCCGCAGCGGAGAGATCAAATTCCCCTGCCGCTTCGGACACGAATATGCGGGCGTTGTTGAAGCGGTCGGTCCCGAGGTCAAAAATTTCAAGCCGGGGGATCGCGTTTACAGCGATAACTTCGCGACCTGCGGCAAATGTGAGGCTTGTCTGCGCGGAGACTACATGAGCTGCCCCACGATCCGGTCTGTCGGAACGGTCAACTGCTGGGACGGCTGCTATGCGGAATATATGCAGATGCCCGAGCGTCACGTTTACCACCTGCCCGACGAGCTTTCCATGGATGAGGGCGCGTTGATCGAGCCTGCCTCGATCGCATACGATGCGTTCAAGGGCGTGACCTTGACGGAAAAGGATACGGTCGTGGTCTACGGTCCCGGGGCGATCGGCATGATCGCGGCATGGCTGGCGAAGTATTACGGCGCGGGACAGGTCATTGTGGTCGGTCGCAATGACGATAAGCTCAAGCGCGCGCTTCTGGTCGGCGCGGATGCGGTGATCAACAACAAGAAGGTTGACGCCGTTGAAGCGATCAAGGAAATGACGGGCGGCGCGGGCGCAAGCCTTGTGATCGAAACGTCGGGTGCGGCGCAGGCTTTGCGTGACAGTATCCACGCGACCGCAAGATACGGACGCATTTCGATCGTCAGCTTCTATGAAAGAGAGCTTGACGCGATGCCCATTGATCCGTTGGTGTTGGGCTGCAAGGCGTTGGTAGGCGCTGCGGGCTGCTACGGTAACGCGCCCGAGGTCTGCGAGATCATGCGCAAAAATCCGATCAAGCTGACCCCCATCATCACGCATCACATCCCGTTTGAAAACGCGTTGGACGTATTTGAGAACGAAGAAAGCTATCATAACGAAAAGATCAAGATCGTGATCGATTTTGAGTAAGGAGCATATCATGGAAAAGAAAAAATTACCCCCTCTTTGTGTGGACGTTGCGAACGTAAAGCCCCTGATCTTCGGGGAAGAGTATGAGTCCCGCATGATCCTTGACCATGCGATCACGGGACGTGACGACGTCATTCAGATCAATCACGGAACCGTAAAAGCAGGCTGTGCGCTCGGCGGTGCGGCGCACGAGGAGGACGAGATCTATTACATCCTCTCGGGCAAGGGAAAGCTTCAGCTTGACGATCAGATCATTGACGTTTACGGCGGACAGGTGATCTTCATTCCCGCAGGCTGCTTCCACGCGCTGGACAATCGCGGCTCGGACGAGGATCTGTGCATCCTGACGTTCTGGAAGGACTGGAGATTTAACGATGCGTACGAAACGCGCCTGAAGCTCTGGGGAAAATCCTTTAAGACGGTCGACGAGGATTGACCGTACATCATAAAAAAGATTTGGAGGAACTGAAACATGGCTAAAATCATTGGTCCCGGCTCTGTTCTTGTGGATATTACGGGTTTTGCTCCCCATCTTCCCGTTGGAGGGGAGACTGTGAAGGGAACCACCGTTCGCTTCGGCCCCGGAGGAAAGGGGAACAATCAGATGACCGCAGCGCACCGCGCGGGTGCTGACGTCAAGATCATCAGCCGTCGCGGAAAGGATTTTCTCGGTCGGATCGTGGAGGATCATTATCAGACCGAGGGAATGAGCGAGGAATACATCGAGATCATCGACGGCGAGGAAACGGCAAGCGCGCTGATCGAGGTGGATGAGGCAACGGCGCAGAACCGTATCATCGTGATCCTTGCGGCGAACTCCCGTGTCACGCGCGCGCACATTCTGGCGGCAGAGAAGGATTTTGCCGACTGTGACGCGGTGCTGACGCAGTTTGAGACCACGGTCGAGGCGGTGGAGGCATCGAAGGAGCTTGCGCAGAAATACGGCAAGCCCATGATCCTGAACCCCGCGCCCTACGTGGAAGTTCCCGCATCGCTCTTTGACGGAATGGACTACGTCACACCCAACGAAACCGAGGCAGAGCAGCTGACGGGCATTGCCGTCAATACGGTCGAGGATTGCCGTGTGGCGGCAGGGAAGCTCCTTGATATGGGCGTGAAAAACGTGATCATTACCCTCGGCGTCAGAGGCTCGTTCTATACCGACGGAAAGAGAGAGATCGTCGTTCCTTCCGTCAAGGTCAAGGCAATCGAGACCACGGGTGCGGGAGACGCCTTCAACGGCGGCTTTGCGACCGCGATCGCGGAAGGCGCGACGGTGGAGAAGGCATTGCAGTTTGCGACCTGTACCGCGGCAATTTCGGTAACACGTCTGGGATCTGCGCCCTCCATGCCGCAAAGAGAGGAAATTCTGGAGCTGATGCAGAAGGAATTCGGACAGACGCTGTAAGGGGGCATTGCTTTGGAGATCTTTCTTGATAATCTTTGGGCAGTTTCCGAAAAGGTCGGCTTGCTGTTCATTCTGATCGCCGTGGGCTTTCTGTGTCAGCGCGTGAAGCTTCTGACCGAGGAAGCCAATAAGAAAATGGCGGATATCGTGATGTATATCGTCACGCCGTGCGTGATCGTCAATGCGTTCAGCGCGACCCTGTATGCCAAGGAAGAGCTTCTCGGCATCCTTGTGAACATCGGCACCGTCGCTCTGATCGCTGCCGTTGCGCATATCGTGATGATCCTTGCGGTCACGGTGACCTTTCGCTCCAAGGACGAGGGAAGGCGGCGCGTGATGCGCTTTGCGGCAGTCTTTTCCAATGCGGGATTTATCGCGTTGCCCTTGGCGCAGGCCTTGATCGACACGCCCACCTCGCACGAGGGAGCTTTGTACGCGGCGGTCTATCTGGCTGTGTTCAACATCGCGCTCTGGACGTGGGGATACGTGGACATGAGCGGTGACAAAAGCACCGTCAGCGTCCGCAAGCTGCTCCTCAATCCCGGCATCATCGGCGTTGTGCTTGGGCTGATCATTTTCACCTCACCCCTCTATTTCAACGTCGGAGAGACCTCGGGCATTCGTTTGCCGTCCCTCGTCGGGGATGCGCTTGGCGCGATGTCCGCGCTCAATCTGCCCCTTCCCATGCTGATGGTGGGTTACTACCTTGGAAAAGCCGATCTGCTTGCGGCATTCCGCGACGGCTTATCCTACGTCTGCATGGCGTTGCGACTGCTGGCGTTCCCGTTGGCGGTTCTTGGCGTGCTTTACGTGTGCGGTGTGCGCGGAAACGTATTGACCGTCTCGGTCATCGGCGCGTGCGCTCCCGTGGGAGCGACCACGACCATTTTCTCGGCAAAATTCGGGCATGACACCGAGCTTTCGGTGCGGTTGGTTTCGCTTTCGACGATCCTTTCGCTCATCACCATGCCCCTGATCATCGGACTGACACAAATGCTGGCGTAAACGCAGCGATCGCGTGTCTGCCGAAGATAAAAAAGAAGCTCTTATGGGATCAACCGTCCTATAAGAGCTTTTTTATGAAAATAATTGATTTCTATTGACTTTTTTTCATTGATATGATATACTGTACGCAACGGGGTGTGTGGAAGCTCTTCCGCACGGCTTGAATATTGAATTACAAAAGGAGTAAGGTCATGAAAAAGGTTTTGTCTCTTCTGTTGGTCATTGTTTGCTTGCTTGCGTTTTGCTCGTGTAACGGAGCGACGCAGGACGTGTCTTCCGCCAATAAGCTCGTTTATGGGGAAAAGTATATCCTAGCAGCTGACACATCACTGCCGGAGGAACAGCAGAATTATTACATTTTTGAGAAAGATCATTTGATCTACCATTATTATCGCAAACAGGAACTTTACAACGAAACCAACGTGTATCACTATACCGCCACCTGCAAATATGAAATCATGGAAAGGGGCGTGCTGGCTTATTTTTACGACTCCGCAGAGGCGCATGACGATAACACCGAGGAGATTTCGCATAGCTCTCAAGGAATTCTATTGTTTTCGGAGAACGTGCTTACCAGGCAATCGGGAGGTATATTTGTCAGACAGTCCTATCTGGAAAACGAGATTCCAAACTTCGGAAAAGAATGATCTGATACGCCGCTGAAGGCTCATTACCGAAAAAACATTGCAGGAGAATGTTATGGAAAAAACAACGAAGGAGATCATCACAAGAGAATTCATTGAAAATGAGCTGCGTTTTTTGAACCGAGCGAGCATTCGCGCAGGCTTGGTCCTTACCGCGTCGACGGCATTGATCTCCATTCCGATCACGGCTCTGCTTCTTTGGTTTGCCGTTTCTTCCCACGTGATGTTGGGATTTAAGATCTTTTTGTGCATTTTCTCCATCCTTGTGGGATGCTCCCCCATGCTCCCCGGCGTGCTGTTCTGGATCAGAACGCTTTCGCAGGTCAGATTGCTTGGGCAAGGGGCGTATGACGTTTCGCTGCAGGAGCTTTCCTATAAATGCGAAAAATACGTGCATCGACACTATAAGGAAGTGCTTTGCTTTTCGGGCTTTGAGGACTATACGGTCGGACACACCGCATACCAGCTCGCTTCCTCCGGAGATGCCTATTATTTGGTGACCTACCGAACCCGACGCAAGGAAATCCAGCTGCTTTACGCCGCGAAAATGTACGAGTACCGAGAATAAAGCGGGGCTTAAGCAGAGCTTAAATAAAAAAACACAGAGAACGGAACAACATTCTCTGTGTTTTTTTGATGCAATTTTGATCAGAGGATCTCGACCTGACAGCCGTCGTAGGAGACCAGACAATCGATGCTTGCCGCGCGCTCGGTCAGAACGTGGTGCAAGGGATTGGCGTTGTGCGAAAAATGGTTGACGTACTTGATCGTTTTTTCTGTCACGGCGCCCATTTCGGAAAGTCTCTTCAAGGCTTGGTCGATGTTGGGAATGCCCATGTGTCCGCCCTCGTTCGGAACGGGGATATCTACGTTGGTACAGTCCATGCTGACCATGTCGAAGTGAATATGATTGCTTTGAATGTAATCGAACACTTCATCAAAGAAATAACCCGTATCGTGCGCGTAAAGAAGCGTCTTGTCACCGTCCTCGATGATGTAGATCACGGGTTCACCCCCGGGCATATGCCTTGCGGGGAGGGCGGTGATGCGGTAATTCTCCAGCGTGAAGGGGACATACGGCTCGATCACGGTTGCTTCCACGTTCTGCGGGATCTTGCCAAGCTTTTCATACGCCACGCGCGTGCAGAAGATCTGCAGAACGGGCGCTCTCATCTCGTGCGCGTACGCGCCGAAGCGCATGGAAAGATCGTCGGGATAAAAATGATCGTGGTGCGGATGGGTGATCAGAAGATATTTGATCTTGTCTCCCTCAATGCCGTTTTGCAGAAAATGGTGATACGTATCTCCCGGAAAATCAATGAGCAGATCGTCGTTGATCAGCGTTTGCGATCTGGTGCGAATGTTTTTGCCGCCCAGCCTTCTTGCTTCCAGGCAGTATTTGCAGCGGCAAAACAGGGCGGGGAAGCCCTCCGCTGCCGCAGTTCCCAAATAAGTGAGCTTCATGTGTTTTTTTCTCCTGTTCGTATTATTCGGCGTATGCCTTGATGGAGCCGTCCCGATCGAGAACGGACATGATCATATAAAGTCTCGGAATATGGAACGGTCCCTTGAAGATGTTGCCCTTGAGCGTGGTGGACGGGGTGTTGTCATAATGCAGATATCCGTACCATTCGCCGCAGGCGTTATCGATGAAGTGGTTCTCGCAATATTGCTCGATCTGCTCGTACATGGTCTTATACGTTTCGTCCCCGAAGAGCAGATAAGCCATTCTCGCGGCGATCATGGTCTCGCATTGCGGCCACCAGAGCTTCATGTCCCATTCCAGCTGCATCGGGGGGAAGCCTTCCGCGTCGGTGAATGCGATGATGCCGCCGTGTTCTTTATCCCAGCCCAAGGGGTAGGTGATGTCGATGATCTGCTTTCCGCGCTCGATCGCTTTTGGATTGTTCGTCAGAAGTCCCTCCAGCATGACGAACCAAGCCGCCTCCATGGAGTGTCCCGGGTTGACCACTCTGCCCGTGGGCGTGTTGACGGTCAAACCGTCGGCGGAAACCGTTTCACGCAGAGCGGTCTCGGTCAAAAAGCCGCCGTTTAAGATCTCGTCAAGGCAATCGCTTGCGATCTTGTGATAGCGAGCGGACAGCTCCTTGTCGATCGCGCGCATGGTCTGTGCGGTGGAGAGCATGATCATCACGGGGGAAAGGGCTTTGTTGTTGCAGACCTCGGGATTGAATTTCGGCGTGTTCTTCCGCACGCCTGTGAAGCAATCGAAGGCAATGTCAAAATACTTCCTTGCCGCGATCAACGCGCTTACATCTCCGCTTGCGCGGTAATATTCGGCACAGCCGATCGTCGCGAAGGTCTCGGAGAAATAATATCTTCTTTTCTGAATGCCTTTTCCGTCACGGGTGACGGTGAAATACAGTCTGCCGTCCGTGTCCTCGCACTTGGGCAAAAATTCATAAAGGCTTTTTGCCGCCGCAAGATAGTGCGGATCCTTCTCGATGACGTTATACGCCTTGGAAAACGTCCAAAGCGCGCGTCCCTGAAACCAGACGCTTTTTTCTTCTCCGTAAATCCTTCCTTCCCGATCAAGGCAGGTCATGATCCCGCCGTGCTCGGCATCCATCGCGTGATCCAGCCAGAAGGGGAGGATGTTGGTGATCAGCTCGTTTCTGTAATTGATCATAATTGCTCCTTACTGCCCAAAGTGAACAGGTGCTTGGGTATTGGAGGAACGGTAGATACCGAGAATGGTTCTGACCGAACGGGCGGCGTCCTCGGCGGTATAAAACAGGGGCGTGTTATGCTCGATCGCCGAGAGGATGTCAATATATTGCCGTCTGTGGAACTCATAGGAGATGCTCATGGGATCGTTGAAGGAGTTGAATTTCTCGCCTCTTTCCTTTTGCAGAAAGTCGGGCAGATCACAAGAAACGATATGATCCTCCTCGATGATCATGCTTCCTTTTTCAAAATGCAGCTCCATTCGTCTGGGGTATCCCGGGCGGACGGAGGTGGTTCCCTCAATGACGCCGAGCGCGCCGTTTTGGAATAC
>JAZNXP010000212.1:0-1946 GCA_045593965.1 Eubacteriales bacterium
GAGTCTCTTCGCGTGGAATACGGGGCAATCGGGACGGTACATCAGCTTCTTACCCGTCAGACGGACACGCCACGAGAAGTCCACGTCGTCGCAATACAGGAAGAAGGTCTGATGATCAAATCCGTTCAGCTCTCTAAATAGTGCGGTGGAGAAGATCGCGCAGGCGGTTGCCGCCCAATCGGTCTCAAGTGTTTTTCTGTTATATTCCTTCGGATGCTCCACGGGGGTCTGACGCGCCTCGGTCATGCCCACGTTCAACGTCTCATCAAGCAACGGAGCGATCATGCCCGTGAACAGCTTTGGACAAACGATCACGTCGGGGTTCATGATCATCATATAATCGGAGGTGCAGCTCTCTCCCAAGCGGTTGTGTCCCTTGGCAGAGCCTGTGTTCTCGTTGAAAAAGGTGTATTTGAATGTAAAATAGTCCGCGAACTGCTTGGAAAGCGCGTCCACCTCAAGATCGGTATATACGGGTGCTTTCGAGGCGTCTCCGTAGCAGACGGTGACCTCGCCCAGCTCCTTGGTCGTGTTGCGATTGATGCGGATGGCATTTGCCAGACTGTTCAACGCGCGGAGCAAGGACTCCTTTTCGTTATGATAAATCACCGATTGTACCTGTAAAGTTACTGCCATACATTCTCCTGTGCCGCATGATGCGGATGTTTTATTTGATAGATCGTGGAATTATAATTCGGATAACAGCCTTTGCGCGCGGGGGAGTGCGTCGCCCGACGCGGCCGCAAGGTAGTTTTGCAGGATCTGCTTAATCTTGGTGTTGTTTCCGTAGACGCATTTGGAGTCATACGGTCTGTCGGGGAAAACACCGTACTGCAATTTGATATCGAGCCCCTTGCGACGGATGAATGCTTCCACCTGATCGCGAAGCGCGACGGGATGTCCCGAGCAGCAGTTGATGATACCGCCGACCGCGGTCTGCACGGATGCCAGCGCGATCTCAAGTCCGAGATCGTCCACGTCGATGAAGTCATATTGATTGGTTCCCATCGTGAAGGGGAAGGTCTTTTCTCCTGCCTGTGCCTTTTCAAGGAGCTTTGTGAAAACGGAATGATTTCTTCCGTCGTCACCGCAGATATAGTATGCGCGGAGCCAATTCAAGTGGAACGGCTTTGCTTTTTGCAATGCCACAAGAGCTTGGCGCAACGAATTTTTCGCAATTCCGTAAAGGCTGCTCGGATTTTGAGGGGTGTTCTCGTCGATCGCGCCCTCATAATAGCCGATCTCATGCATCGAGCCCATCACGCTGATCTGCGTCACGCCCGCGTCGATCATGGAGTTGAGGAACGCGTAATGGCGGTGAAGATCCTCAAAGTGGCGATTGGAATTATGAACGAAGCCGTCTCTCCAAGCCAGATGGATCAGAGCGTCGGGCTCGCCAAAGCGGTGATAGGGGTCGGATTCGGAAAAAATATCACAGGGAACACGAATCGCGCGCGCATCAATGCTGTCGGTGGCAATATCGGAGGCGACCACGGTGTATCCGAGGTCCAACAATGCATTTACCACGTGCGAGCCGATGTATCCGCCCGCGCCCGTTACCAATATTTTTTTCATGATTACCTCCATTCGGAAATGCGGATGAACAGATGCTTGTTTCTGTTCGCCAAGTCGCGAAGGTCAGCTTTTCCGCTTTTCGCGTTCTGAATTGTTTTAAGATTTAAGCGGCAGTTTTTTTCTTGCCGATGCGAGCGATCCATTTTTGCGCGAGCTTTTGCATGGGCTTCTCTACCAGATACCAGGAAGCGATCGCCACCAGCAGGGTCGCAAAGAAGGAAAGAAGCGTCATGGGAAGAATGCTGATCCCCGTGTCCCGAAGAAGTGACCAGAGCAATTGCTGGATCGGAAATCCGTACAAATAAAGCCCGTACGAAAAATCGGATTTTGAAAACCATTTTGAGAAGATCGGTCTTTCCGCCAACGCAAGA
>JAZNXP010000213.1:0-4042 GCA_045593965.1 Eubacteriales bacterium
AAGGCTTCTCCTTGAGGAGAAGCTCCCGACGGAGTCGGGTGATGAGGTGTAGGATGCGGAGCATCCGTCTTTTTCAGCGCGGTGCATAGAAATAACGCCGCTTTGCGGCTACACCTCATCCGTCTCGCTGCGCGATCCACCTTCCCCTCAAGGGGAAGGCTTGGTGAAGTGCGGCAAACAGTTTTAGCCTTTTCGCAAAATTCCAAACCACCGCACAACCCCGTAGGGGCGACCTGTGGTCGCCCGTTTTTTAATACAACACCAAACAAAACGGTGGGCAACCGCAGGTCGCTCCTGCAGGTGAATGGAAGGATGGCGATGAGGGGGGGATTCTTCCTGTTTTTGATTTACTTCAAATACGCTTTCATTTCGGCAACGAGGCGTTCTTGGTATTCGCAAACGTCGCGCGAGAGCTTGGCGGCGTCGTCGCTGATGCAGTCGCAGGATTTGATGGCGCGGAGCTGCTCAAGCATGTCGTTGACCCCCATGGTGTAGCCCTCGACGAGCATTTCGGCAATGTGGGTCGAGGAGGAATCCTTCATGGTGTTCATCATCGAGCCCCATTTGGCACTCATACGAGTGATGAAGCCCTCTTCTTCGGGCTTGACGCCTTCCTTGGCAAGCAGCTTGCAGGTGCGGGATGCGAAGGCTTCCAGCGCGCTGAGCTGTACGGTCATGTCCTTTTTTAGCTCCGCGTCGCTGACCTTGGGCATGAGGGTGAGAAGGGAATCCTGCGCCATTTTGAGGTTTTTATAGACCGCTTGCAGGACGTCGGCAGTGGTTTTGGTTTTGGTATCGGACATCATAGTTTCCACCTTTCAAAAAAATGATACGGTGATAGTATGTCCGCTTTGAGAAAAATGATACGGATCTGTTTTTGACGGATGGATGAAGATTTTCGGGCTTTTGACCGAAAATGAGGAAATGGGTATTGATTTTCGGGCAAGAATGATATATAATGTAGAATAGTAAAGTGGTGAGGTATGCCCTCGTGATGCAAAAGAAAGGAAGTATCTATGGAACGGGTATCAAAATACAACTATTATCTGGACATTGCGCAGACCGTGGCAGAGCGGTCAACGTGCAGAAGAAAGATGTACGGCGCGATCATCGTCAAGAACGATTCGATCATTTCCACGGGCTATAACGGCGCGCCGAGAGGAAGGAAAAACTGCTCGGATCTCGGCGTTTGTATGAGAGATAAGCTGGGCATTCCGAGGGGAGAGCGATATGAGCTTTGCCGCTCGGTACACGCCGAGGCGAACGCGATCATCGCCGCTCCGCGCGAGCAGATGCTGGGCGCGACGATCTACATGACCTGCGTCAACGCCGTGACGAAGGAGCTGGAGGCGGGAACGTCCTCGTGCATGATGTGCAAGCGGCAGATCATCAACGCGGGAATCGCGCAGGTCGTTGTGCGTGACAGCAAGGACTCCTACCGCGTGATCAACGTCAACGAATGGATCGAAAACGACGACTCGCTCAGCGGCGTTTTCGGATACTGATAAAAAAGGAAACAGAACCATGAAACAAAAAATCCGTATGCTTTCCGTATTCCTCTGCTGCGTGATGCTGCTGGCATCCTGCTCCAATCTGAACACGATCAAGTTCAAGGACGAGGAATATATCGATAACAAAAACAACATCACCTATCTCCAGGCACCGCTGAATTACGAGGCGGTCAAGATCAAGGAGAACGGCGTAGCGCGCGTGAAGCAAAAGGTGGGGGATGACATCATTCTTTACCCCGTCGAGGGCATTGGCACCGAGCAGATGCTGGCGAACGATCTTTACGAGGTCTTTTACGCCGAGGGCATGACGCTTCCCAAGGTCTGGGAAATGGGTGTCAGCGAGGTCTATATCTGCCAGACGAAGGAGATCACCGCGCAGCTCGCGTCGATCAATCAGGCGGCGGACGTCAGCGCGCTGATCGAGCTTTACCGCAACGGAACGACCTGTCCCAAGGAGAAGATCTCCATGGAGCAGTCCACGGGGCATTACTATCTCAAATTCGTTTCGTCCACGCATCCGCATCTGTATTACTGTTTGGAATACTTGGAATTTGAAGAGGACGTGGTCATTTACGAGGCGATCAAGGATATGTCGACCTTCACGCCCAAGTATAACGGCGTTTTGGTGACGTATGAGGACTATGAATACGAGGAAAACGGTCAGACGTGCGTGGAGCACCTTGCCGTATATCACTTCGGAACGGGCATTCTGTACGACCGTGCGGCAGGAGTCTGCTATCCCGCGGAGTCGATCGTCGCGCCCTACATGAGCTGATTTATCCATGAATGCAATCGTAAAAAAGCCCGAAGCGGAAACGCTTTTAGACGGTGCGGACACCGTGCGCGAGCAGCCGTTTCGCATCTGCTTTGTTTGCACGGGCAACACCTGTCGCTCTCCCATGGCGGCGGCGGTCGCAAACGCGATCGTTCACACCCCCGAATTTCAACGCACGTCCCCACGCCCGATCGAGGCGTACAGCGCGGGACTTTATGCCGTGGCGGGAGACCCGATCTCTTCCAACGCACTTCTTGCATTGGAGCGCGCAGGTATCCAACCCGATGCCGCACGTGATTACCGCAAGCATCGGGCGCACACGCTGACGCAAGAGGAAGCGGAACGCTATGACCTTTTGGTCGGCATTTCGGACGGTCACGCCATGGAGCTGATCCTGCGCTTTCCGTCGCTCGCTTCACGCGTCACGGCAATGGATCCGCCCATCGCCGATCCGTACGGCGGCGATCTTGCACGCTATGAACGCGCGCTTTGTGACATCGTCACGGGGGTGCGTAACCTTCTCAATATCCCAAACGAGGATACCGTATGAAGAATACCGTAAACGTCATTCGTATGCAACGCGAGCATCTTTCGGGTGCTGCGCTTTTGGAGCGGCTTTGCTTCTCCGAGCCATGGAGCGAGACCGCATTGGAGCTGCTCCTGCGCGACGGGGAAGCGGTCGGCTTCGTTTGCGAGCGCGACGGAGCTGTTCTTGCCTACGGCGGAATGCTCCTCGCTCCCTTTGAGGGACAGATTCTCAACATCGCCGTTCATCCCGACGCGCGCCGTCAGGGTCTCGGTGAAGCCATCCTCTCCGCACTTGTGCAAGAGGCGCAGGCACGCTCTCTCGAGGAGGTCGTTTTGGAGGTCCGCGTCTCCAATACGGGCGCGATCGCGCTTTACGAAAAATCGGGCTTTGCTCACCTCGGCACGCGCAAAAGCTTCTACCGCAACCCCGTCGAGGATGCGCTCGTCATGGGGCGCAAGCTCTCTGTTTGATTGCGGACGTGGTTTTGCAGGGGATGCGGTTTTGCAGGGCTTTGCCCTGCACCCACTTAAGAAACTTTTTCAAAAGTTTCTTAAGAATCTTCAAAACTTTCACCGCACAAGTTTTTGCTACGTTTGGGACGGCAGTGCGAACACACTGCTTTCGTCGGTGGGTAGCAAGTGAAAGTTTTTACTAAAGTTGATAGCAATAGTCCCTATCGTCAGTTGGTTGACTGCATGGGAATGTCTTTATCACAGTCTTTTAGATTAGCTCCCGCAAGTTTTCAGGTACCACCACCCTGAAAACTCCATAAAGTAAGTTTTGCCAAAGTAAAAATTGTTCGCGGCATTCTTGTAGGGGAGGGGTCTCCCATCCCGCGTTGTCATCATCGCATTACCCGTAGGGGCGGCTTGCCGCCTTCCATTCGGTCGTCCGCGAATAAAATTTGCAACAGCTCGAAACCGTCCGCTGCACTTCATGAAAGGCGCCACCTATTTATAGGGGGAGCTGTCGCGAAGCGACTGAGGGGGTCAAATCGGCACACTACTAGGGTGAAGAGGATCCGCCGCAGCGGAGCTACGGAGCCCCACCGCAGGTGGACACCACCCAAAATGCTCCAATCCGTATGGGCGACCTGTGGTCGCCCGCCATAAAATGTTACGAAAAACAAACACGGGCGACCGCAGGTCGCCCCTACGGGAAATAAACGGACGGGTTTCAACCACCGCAGAATTTTGGAGCAGCATACTGTACGAACGTAATCCTCTC
>JAZNXP010000214.1:0-2362 GCA_045593965.1 Eubacteriales bacterium
CCGAAAATAAGTGCGGTCAGCTTGAAATCCTGTAAGCCCATATTGTAAGCAATTCCGCAGATCAGAGTGGACGGAATGGGAATGATAAACCAAACCCACCAATAGGAGTTCAGCGCATTGCCCATAAAATCATTCGCCAGAAGTCCTGTGAACATTCCCTCCAGAAGCAAGCCGCCAAACGTGGCGATCGCCCCGAGCGAGCTGAAAAAGTCGATGCTTGGCAAGAAGCATCCAAGCGTGATGCAGATCGCAAATACAAAATTAAGAGCATTTGCGCCCAAAGAGATGATCGCGCCTCTGAAGGGATTGCGCTTCGTCTTTTCCTGCAGGACGGATACGCGCTCGCGAAATCCGATGTCCCAAGTCATCGTATAAAGCAAGAACAGATAAAACAGGATCGCGCATACACTTGTGACGTTTCGGAGGATCGCGTTCTGTGCCTTGGCAGCGGCAAGAGCCAACGCCAAGCCGAAGATCGACGTGCCGAATTGGTTGAGAAACATCTTCAGCATATCGTATGAATATGTTTTTAAAAATTTCATAGCAAAACCTCATAGTATGATTACCATTATTATAACGGAAAATCCTCTGAATTGCAACCGCATCATACAAAAGTTTACAATTTATCAACTTAAAAACCACAGGATACTGCTATAATAAAGAAAACGATACAATTCGGACAAAAAATCTTCATTTTTTGTAACAATACAGGAAAGGAGCGAAAACAATGGCAACGCTTGCGCTTGCAAAGGAATTCTCCACTCTCATTCAGGAATATGCCGCCTATAAGCTTTCCATACAGAACTGTTCTCCCAAGACCGTGGAAGAATATCTATTAGATCTGCGCACCTTTTTTCGCTTCCTGATCGCACGAAAAAATGATATTGACCTTTATTCGGAAGCTTTCTTTAAAATCGACGTTCGTCAGATCGGATTGCGAGAGCTCAAAGAAGTTCATCCCGAGGATATGTATGATTTTTTGCTTTATTTGAGCGGTTCGCGCCAAAATCAATGGTCGGCACGCGCGCGAAAGATCGCAGCTGTTCGTTCTCTTTACCGCTATCTTGTGCATAAGCGGCATTATCTTGAGCTTGATCCGACCTCAAACCTCGATACTCCGAAGGCAAAGAAATCCCTTCCCAAGGTGCTAACGCTTCAAGAAGCCCTTCATCTTTTGGAGACGGTCGATCGGGACAAGGATTCCCCGTTCCGCATTCGTGATTACACCATTCTGACGCTTTTCTTGAATTGCGGAATGCGTGTTTCCGAGCTTGTTGGGATCAACCTTGGTGACATTGACTCCGAAATGCTTTCTTTGCGCGTGACAGGAAAAGGAAACAAAGAGCGTGTGATCTATCTCAACGAAGCATGCCAAAGCGCGCTTTGTGAATACATGATCGAGCGATTGAGTCCCAAATACGCAAAAGTGACAGACAAAGCGCTGTTTTTGAGTCGTCTCCAGCAACGAATGAGTGTTAAGACCGTGCAGGCAATGGTATATAAATATCTCAAGCTCGCAGGCTTTGAAGCCAAGCGGTATTCGGTACATAAGCTTCGCCATACTGCTGCTACGCTAATGTATCAGGAAGGACATGTTGACGTGCGCGTTCTCAAGGAGATCCTGGGACACGAGCAGCTGAACACAACGCAGATCTATACACACGTCAGCAATGAGGAAATCGAAAGTGCCATGGACAAAAATCCTCTTGCACGGAAAAAAATGCATCGCAAATAAATAACAAAAAGGTTACCGTTTAGGCGGTAACCTTTTTTTGACTTTACGAATTGGAATGCGCCTCGATTTTGGTCATCTCACGCTGTGCCATGACCAAGCGGTAGTAGATTCCCTGCTTTTCCATCAGTTCATCATGCGTACCCATTTCTGCGATCATACCTTTGTCCAAGACGACCAGGCGCGTTGCATGGCGCAAGGTGGATAAGCGATGCGCAATGGCAATGGTCGTGCGTCCTTTTGAAAGCATCTGCAATGCGTCCTGGATCAGCTTCTCGGTCTCGGTATCCAGCGAGGACGTTGCTTCATCCAAAATCAAAATCTTGGGGTTGTGCAGCAACGCGCGAGCGATCGCCAACCGCTGCCGTTCACCGCCCGAAAGCGTATAGCCCTTTTCTCCGACCGTTGTATTATAGCCGTTCGGCAAACGAATGATAAACTCATGCGCACCCGCAGCTTTTGCCGCCTGTATCACCTCTTCGCGCGTGGCATCGGGCTTTGCGTACTTCAAATTCTGCATTACCGAGCCTGCAAAGAGGAAATTTTCCTGCAATACAACGCCCATTCGGGATCTGAGCACGTCCTGCGGAATATCACGGATATCCACGCCGTCGATGCTGATATTTCCTT
>JAZNXP010000215.1:0-7956 GCA_045593965.1 Eubacteriales bacterium
GCTCTTACCTCGCCTTTCCATCCTTACCGCATACGCGGCGGTTTATTTCTGTTGCACTTTCCCGACGGTTACCCGTGGCTGACGTTATCAGCTATTCTGTTCTGCGAAGCCCGGACTTTCCTCACGGTAATACCTTACGGCACAATACCGCGCGGCCGTTCGGCGAAGCCATATGTTATTATATCTTAAAAAACAAGATTTGTCAAGACGCTTTTGTTACTTTACCGATCAGTATCATCCGCGTTTTTCTCTTCCTTGATATCCTGCAGCGTATCCTTGATGTCCTGCAATGTATCCTTCACCTCGGCAACGTCTGCGGCGGTCGTGAAGGTCGAAACAGATACAGTGGGAACGGTCAGAATGCGCTTGATCTGCGGGATCTTGAGCAGGATCGCGGCAACTCCGACGGTCAGCACCGTTTCGGGGAGCATGTAAACGCCGTTATAGCAGATGGAATAGAGGACGGGACGTCCTACCCACGTCGCTCCGAATGCCACGAATTCCTCGAGGTTTGCCCAAAGGATGATGCCTGCCAGGAAATGAATGAGGAAGCGAAGCGCGCATACTGCCGTGATGCCGCCGAGAATTCCCCAATAGCCCTTCTTTCGAAACATTCCCGCAAAGCCGAGAACGGTGTAGGCGAGGATGTAATCCAGAAGCAAAGAGCCGATGAGCATCAGGGGCGTCAGTCCCCATGAGAAAACGCCGCCCTGCAACACTTGAAACCAAGAGAAGCAAAAAGCGGTTCCCAAGCCCCACTTGAAGCCGTATTTGACGGCGATCAGGCATACGGGAAGCATGGAGAAGAGGGTGATGGAGCCGTCAAAGGGCAGTTCCCAGAACTTGATGTAGCTCAGCACAACGGCAAGAGCCAGCATGATCGCACTTTCACAAAGCGCGCGCAATCTTGTGTTTTTCATTGAAAACACCTCCTGAAAAAAATATGAAAACCGCACGAAATCTCCGTGCGGTTCAAATTTCAGGGGCAAAGGCTGCGCCCTATATGGAATCTTCCTACGCCGGTATTATCCGTATCAGGTATAAGGGTTCAGCATTCGCCATCTCAGCCGTCTTGATCGACAGCACCCCCGATTTTATGCGGTTTTTGATAGTATAGCACAACGCGGAGGCTTTGTCAAGCCCCCGCGCAAATTTTTTTTCAGATCATGAAATAGTTGATCGCAACTTCCTTCATGTTGGGTGCGCTTGCGAGCACAGCCTCATCCAGCTTGATATCGGGATAGAGACTTTGGCAACGCTCCAAAAGCTTTTGTTGGATCAGCTGAGAGTTGAAGTTCTCAAACCAAACGGTATTGACCTCGGATGAATATGCACCTGCTGTGTAAGGATACTTCATAATGATATGATATCCGATCGAAGAGGAAATGAGCGCGACCTGACCGTCTTGCATTGTGTCAAGCTTGGTTACGATGTCACTCAAATACTGATTTTCAACCCCCATGGCAGCATAATCCACGTTGCGGTCCAGATAGTATCCGTCGGGATGATCCGCCATATCGTTGGTCGGGCTGGATTTGTCGGCTTCCAGCGTGATGATCTTTTCAAAATCCGAATAGTCTGCACCCTGAACGCGTTCGAACAGGCTGTTTGCACGTGCTTTCAGCTCGTCAAGCTCACCGTCCTCCATGGCTTTGGTCTGATACTTGTTGGGATCGTCCTTATCCATCAGGTAGGAGCGCTTTCCGTTGATTTGGTCATAGGCGATGGTCTTATACTGCTCATCGTTGACGTAATAGACGACGTCACCGTTCTGATCGGTGATCTTCGATCCGTCCTCATTATACCCGACAACACCGTTGTGAACGTCGTAATAGATATGTCCCTCGTTCACGCCTTCGGAATAAAAGTAGATATCGTCCCCGTTCTCATCGGTCTCGCAGACGAAATGATAAGAGGGAAGAAAAATCTGACGGAAATGAACGTAGTTATCTTCCATGAAGTCCGTTTTGATGTCATCGCCGATCAGGGAAGCGTTTTCACCGAAGAGCGCGATCTGTACGGCGGATACCTTTTTTTCAAGTAAATACGCCTCGCGGAGAATATCGTAGTTGACACCAAACTCGGAAAGCACCGAGTTGAGCTTGGTCTTGGAACCGTTTCCGTCGGTCAGAAGCAGCTCGTTGAGACGGTCATCGACGTCGGCGATGTCGGCAGCCGAAAGAGCAAGTCCCATCTCCTCAAAGAGATAAAGCGCGGCAAGATACGTGCGGCAGTTCTCCTGAATGGATTTTCTGTAATGCTCATCAAGCGTCATTTCGGTGTCGGAATCAAACTTGGATGTGTAATTCCAGAACGCCTCGCTCTTTGCCGTCATTCCGCCGATGGTCAGACCGCCGTTGACGAGCGCGCCCTTCATGCGTGTGAGCATCAGCTCATAAATGTTGACCGAGAGCGTGACCTTAATACCGTTTTTATCCAGCGTCATCAGCGGTTTTCCGAGATTGCTTGCGCAAGAGACGAGACTCATGCAAAGAAAGATCAGCGCAAAGAAAAACGAACCGATGCGAAGAAGCTTTTTTCTTTTCATTTTGGTGGCAATTCCTTTCTTTTTGAAGGCTATTTCCTATTATACAATATTTTTTTCGATTTGTCTATGCTTTTTGGTTGCTGAATTCAAGATATTTTTCAAATATTTTGTGAATAAGCTCCAAGGCATCGTCGCTTTTTTGCAAGCGCAAAACGATATGTCCCTCGCCCGACATCAGCATCCGAAGCTTGCCGGGGAAATGGGTGGCAAGCGCAGACCAAACGTCAAAATCGAAGGTCTGCAGATAGATATGCACCTCGTTTCCTTCCTGGCGGATCGATGTGACGCGACATTTGATGGCGGCATTGTGGATCAGCGCGATGCGGAGAAGATTTTGCGTTTGTCTTGGCGGTTCTCCGTAGCGATCGACCAATTCGTCGGTGATGTCCTCAAGATCCTCATTGCTTGCGATCAGGGCTATCTTTTTGTAAAGTGCCATTCGCTGTGTGGGATAGGGGACGTATTTTTCGGGAATGAAGGCGTCGAAATTGAGCGAAACGGTGCATTCGACCTCCTGCTCCTCAATTTGTCCTTTCTCTTCAAGCACCGCGCGATTGAGGAGCTTGATATAGAGATCGTAACCGATCGCGTCAAGATGTCCGTGCTGCTCGGCACCGAGGATATTACCCGCGCCGCGGATCTCCATGTCGCGCAGAGCGATCTTAAAGCCCGCGCCGAATTCCGCGTATTCGCGAATGGCTTCCAATCGCTTTTGCGCGATCTCGGGAATGGAGCGGTAAGCGGGATAGGTGAAATACGCATATGCACGACGGGAAGAGCGTCCGATGCGTCCTCGGATCTGATGGAGCTGAGAAAGTCCGAGGCGGTGGGAGTTGGAGACGATCAGCGTATTGGCGTTGGGAATATCCACGCCCGTTTCAATGATGGTGGTACAAACGAGAATGTCGATCTCGCCCATGAGCATCTGCTCCCAGATGCGCTCCAATTCATCCTTATCCATTTTTCCGTGCGCGGTGGTGATGCGCGCTTCGGGAATGGAGAGAGAAAGCTTTGCCGCAAGCTCGTTGATGGTTTCCACGGTGTTGTGCAGATAAAAGATCTGACCGCCGCGCCGAAGCTCACGCCGTATGGCTTCCTCAATGATCAGATCGTCATGCTCCAGCACATAGGTCTGAATGGGGAGGCGGTCGTTGGGCGCGTCATCGAGAATGGAAATGTCACGGATGCCGCCCATTGCCATGTTCAAGGTGCGTGGGATCGGCGTTGCGGAAAGTGAAAGCACGTCAACTCCTTGCGAGATCTGCTTCAGCTTTTCCTTTTGCGCGACGCCGAAGCGTTGCTCCTCGTCAACGATCACAAGCCCAAGGTCGTGGAATTTGATATCCTTGGAAAGAATGCGGTGCGTTCCGACGATGATATCCACCTCGCCTCTTGCAAGGCGGCGGAGCGTTTGCGTTTGCTGCTTTGCGGTGCGGAAGCGAGAAAGCATATCCACATTGACCGCGAAGGAACGCATACGGCTGACGATGGTCTGATAATGCTGAAGTGCCAGAAGCGTCGTGGGAACCAATATTGCAACCTGCTTTCCGCCGAGAACCGCCTTATACGCGGCGCGGAGAGCGACCTCGGTCTTTCCGTAGCCGACGTCGCCGCAAAGCAGGCGATCCATGGGGATGGCTTTCATCATGTCATCCTTGATCTCGTCTGCGGCGGAAAGCTGGCTTTCGGTCTCTTCGTATTCAAAGGCATCCTCAAATGCCTTCTGATAGCTATCGTCGGCGGGGAAGGCGTGTCCAGGTCGGCGAAGGCGTTCCGCGTAGAGCTTGATCAGCTCCTTTGCCATGTCCTTGACGGCGGCTTTTGCGCGCGCTTTGGACTTTTTCCAACCGTCGCTTCCCATTTTGGAGAGCTTGACGAGTCCGTCATCCGAGTGCGCGCCGATATATTTGGAGACTTTATCGAGCTTTTCCACGGGGAGAAAGAGCTTGTCGCTTCCCGCGTACTGAATGCCGATATAATCCCGTGTGACGCCGTCACAGGTGAGCGTCTCAATGCCCGTATAACGTCCGATACCGTAGGTCTCGTGAACGACATAATCTCCTGCTTCCAGATCCGCATAGGAAAGAATGCTCTTTGTGCCTTTTTTCTTTTTCTTGCGCAAGGGGGATTTTGAAGAAAGAGAGAGACTTCCGCTTTTTGCGTCGGGATTGGCGGAAAGAACGACGACCTTCGGGACCATCAATTCGAATCCCGCAAGCGCGTTTTTCCAAAGAACAGAAACGGTTCCCCGTTGCATTTCGGAAAGTGAAAGGGTAGAATCGCAAAGAATGAAATCCTTTGATCTTAATCTTTCTTCAAGCTGATGCGCCGCGGCTTCATTCTCGGTCAAGACCAGACAGCGGAAGCCGCTAAGGGCGTAATTTTGCAGATCCTCAAGGAACAGCTCTTCGTTATCCGCATAGGAAACGGTATGCCGTGTGCGGAAGCCAAAGAGTCCCGCAAGCCGCTGATCGGTGACATTATAAGCGATCGAATCGATGTGAACGGTTACATTTTTATCGCAAAAATGAGAAAAAACAGAGGAGTCAAACGCATATTCGGCGTACTTGGAGGCGATCGTTCCGCCTTCCAAAAGCTCGACGACTGTTTGACTCAAGTGCCATGCGGATGCCTGAAGGCGGTCGCTGATTGCCTTGGATCCGCGCTGAAGCACCAATGTCTTTCCGTCAAAATAGCTTAACAGAGAAGCGCGTTCCGGATAGATCAGGGAAATGTATTTGTCAAGAAAATGCAGCTCGTTTCCGTTTTGTGCGGCAAGATCGAGCGCGGTCTTTTCGCGCGTCAGCTCTTCAAGCGCGTGCTCACTCTTGGCTGCGCGGAATTGTGCGGAAACTGCTTTTTTCAGGCGTTCCAGAGCATCGGCATCGGTCAGGATCTCACGCGCGGGAGCAAATTCCGCGGAAACGACGGATTGGATCATGCGTTGCGTATCGGGGTCGAACAGCCCCATGCGGTCGATCTCGTCTCCGAACAGTTCAATGCGAAGTGGAAAGGCCCCGTGCTTGACGTCGCCGTCTCGGTCGGAAAAAATTCCGTAGGGAGGGAAGATATCCAAAATACCGCCGCGAAGAGCGAATTGCCCGGGGCTATCGACCAGATCAACGCGAACAAAGCCCGCATCGGTCAGCTTTCCCGCAAGCGTGCGCGGCTCGACCGCATCGGTTTCCGCAATGCGAATCGTTGCGGCTTCCAGCCTTTCGGGGGGGACGGTATAACCCAATGCGGCATCGGGTGTTGTGATGACAATATCGTAATCGTTGCATAAAAGTCCGGACAATACGCGAAGCCTCTCATGCTCGTACTCATGGGAGGCGGTAATGTTATAGAAGGTCAGGTCGCGCGCCATATAGAAGGCGGCGCGCAGTCCGTGCTGCTCCAGGATCCCACAGATGCGTAAGCAGTCCTTTTCCTCGGGGCAGATCAGAAGTGCGCTGTTGCCTTTGCGGATCTGCTCCGTATCCTGAAGCAAGGAGATCAGAAACGCATCAGACGCGCCTTCGCAAAGACCACTTGCGAGAATGGGCAAGGGCTTATTGCGAAAGTCACGCTCCAGCGCGCGAAGCAGCTGATGATATTCGGGATCCAATCGGATCGTTTCGTTTAATATGCTCATAATTTGGAAGGTTGCTCCTTTGGAGACTTCGAGGAGGGTTATTGCGGACGGTAGGAATTGCAGAGCTGCATCGCGCCGTCAAAATCGCCGTCCAGCATTCGTTCGATCCCTTCCGAAACGCAAGGGAAGGAGGACGCCAGTGCTTCCAGCTCCGCAGACGGAAATTCGGAAAGCACCCAAGCGGCAAGATCATAGTCGGGATGCGGCTTTGCCCCGACACCGATACGGATGCGGGGAAAGGCCTCGGTGCCAAGGCATGCGATGATGTCCTTCAGCCCGTTGTGACCGCCCGCGCTTCCTTTGCGGCGCACGCGGAGGCATCCCGGGGATTGGGTAATATCATCCGACAGAACAAGAATATGATCGGCAGGGATCTTATAAAACTCCGCCGCTTCCTGTACGGCAAGGCCTGACGCGTTCATCAAGGTTTGCGGCTTCATCAAGAGGAGACGGTGATTTCCGTGAATCAATTCACCGCAGAGGGAATGGAATTTTGCGCGGTCGATGCGGACGTTGTGAGATTGTGCAAAGGCGTCGATCGCCAAAAAGCCCGCGTTGTGGCGCGTGCGAGCATATTTCGCTCCGCAGTTGCCAAGCCCCACGATCAGCCAGGAGATCGGCTTGGTGGAAGTCGGCGTTTTTTTTGAGATCTGATCAAAGAGATCAAAGATATTTGCCATGATAATTCCTTTCCGCTCAAACAATGCAAAAGGCGCCCGACTTCAAAGAGCCGACCGCAAAACGTCATTTTTATCCGAATGAACATATTATACAATAAAAAAATACTTCTGTCAAACATTTTTCGGCTCTTTGAACATTTGTTCATAAAATATTTACATTTACGATTGTAGAATATAAGAAGAAAACTATGGAAAAAAGGCAAAAAATATGATATAATAGCTTGTGCTGTTCGGAGAAAGCCTTTAAAACGGCTTTTTTCGTGCGGTCAAAGTTGTTCAAAAATACATTTATATAATGGAGGATTACCAAACATGGCAAAAAAGTATTGCTATCTGTTTACCGAAGGTAACGCAAACATGCGTGAGCTGCTCGGCGGTAAGGGCGCAAACCTTGCTGAAATGACCAACATCGGTCTCCCTGTACCCCAGGGCTTTACCATCAGCACCGAGGCTTGTACTCAATACTACGAGGACGGCAAGCAGATCAATCCCGAAATCCAGGCTGAAATCAACGAGTACATCGTGAAGATGGAAGAAGTTACTGGCAAGAAGTTCGGCGACCTGGAGAACCCCCTGTTGGTTTCTGTTCGTTCCGGTGCACGCGCATCCATGCCCGGTATGATGGATACCATCCTGAACCTTGGTCTGAACGAGCAGGTCGTTGAGGTTATGGCCGAGAAGTCCGGCAACGCACGTTGGGCTTACGACTGCTACAGAAGATTCATCCAGATGTACTCCGACGTTGTTATGGAAGTCGGCAAGAAGTACTTCGAAGAACTCATCGACAAGATGAAGGAAGAAAAGGGCGTTAAGCTCGACGTGGAACTTACTGCAGAAGACCTCAAGGAACTCGCTGAACAGTTCAAGGCTGAATACAAGGCTAAGATCGGTTCTGACTTCCCCTCCGATCCCAAGGAACAGCTCATCGGTGCTGTTAAGGCAGTATTCCGCTCCTGGGACAACCCCCGTGCAAACGTATACCGCCGCGACAACGATATTCCCTACTCCTGGGGTACCGCTGTAAACGTACAGGCAATGGCATTCGGTAACATGGGCGACGACTGCGGTACCGGTGTTGCGTTCACCCGTGACCC
>JAZNXP010000216.1:0-9328 GCA_045593965.1 Eubacteriales bacterium
GTGTTCAGCCATCCAGCCTTCCTTGCGGCCGAGGTAGGAAGCGATACGGAGAGCGAAGCACTTCTTGCCGAGAAGAACGTTTCCGCCGTAACCGGAGTTAACGGACCAGATGGTATTGTCTTCGGGGAAGTGAACGATGTAGCGGTTTTCTTCGTCGAGATCAGCCTTGGCATGGAGACCCTTGATGTAGTCAGCGCTGTCGCCGAGAGCTTCGAGAACATTGGTACCTACGCGGGTCATGATGAGCATGTTGAGAACGACGTAGATAGAGTCGGTCAGCTCAATTCCGATCTTTGCGAAGTCGGATCCGACAACACCCATGGAGTAGGGGATGACGTACATCGTCTTACCCTTATAGGAGTTCTTATAGAGCTTGGAGAGCTTCTCGTAGCACTCGGTGGGATCCATCCAGTTGTTGATGTTTCCTGCGTCCTCCTTCTTGCGGGTGCAGATGAAGGTTCTGTTCTCCACACGAGCGACGTCATTGATCGCGGTTCTGTGCAGATAGCAGTTGGGATATTCCTCTGCGTTCAGGGGATAAAGCTCGCCGGTCTTGCAAGCCTCTGCGCGCAGAGCCTCGGTCTGCTCATCGGTTCCGTCGATCCATACGATCTGATCGGGATTGACGAGCTCTGCCATGGAGTCGATCCAGGACAGGACATGCTTGTTGTTGGTTACGTTTGCCATGTTCATGCTCCTTTTGTATGTAAGTTATTTTTCAAAACATGATTTGCGGGGATTGATCCATCGTTCCCCAGTATCTATTTTACACGGATTTTTTACGTTTTGCAAGAGTTTTTTGAAAAGGTTACGGAAAATTCATAAATTTTAATCACAGTAAACAGAACCGTGCAAAAAATGTCGGTTTTTTTGAAAAAAAATCCAAAATTTTCGTTCAAAAAGTGAACATTTGTGCTATAATGAAGAAAAATCTCAAAGGAGATGGAACGATGAGGAAGCTGAACGCGAAGGAACAGGCGGTGTTTGATTACATCTGCCGTGTGACAAAAGAAAAGGGATACGCGCCCTCGGTGCGGGACATCGGAGAAGCCCTGCATTATAAGAGCACTTCAACGGTACAGATGTATCTGGATCGGTTGCTTTCGTACGGAATATTGCTTCGTGAGGACGGAAAGAGCCGATCCTTACGTGTCAATGCGGCGTTTTTGGAGGAAGCGGAGGGCATCCCGATTTTGGATCCTGCGGACGTGTCGCACGTTGCGAAGATCAGACATCAAAGGGAAGAGGAAACAGAGCTGTTTTTGCGCCGTGTCGGTGAAAATCCTTATCATCTGCCAAGGGATGCGTGGTTGCTTTGCTCCAAAGAGATCAGTGCTGCAAAGCGTTGTTTGTTCCTTCTCCCAAAGGACCTTCTTGGGGTGCCGCTTCCGACGGATCAAGCAGAGAAAGAGGAGATCGGCGGAGCTGTTCTTGCGATCCTTGCGGTTGATGAAGTGATCGAAAAATGACAAAAAATCGTTATTTTTTGCGGATTTGAGAAAAGCTGTCTTGACAAAGCCGCGCAATCATGATATACTTGACGGGATGTAAAATGATGGAAAATAAAAAGGAGCTTGACGGAATGCTGGAGCGATATTTTTCGGAGGTTTATACCAAATTTAAGTTGGCAATGTATAAGAAGCTCTTTTCGAGTGCGGAAACACGCTCCGATAACCTTTCGGCGATGGAGAATTTTTGCGCGGAAACGATCTATATTCTCAACCGTCCGACGGTGAACGAGTTTGCGACCTTTGCGCGCATCTCCGCTCCGAATGCAGCATATAAGATCAGCAATTTGGTACGAAAGGGATACGTTGTCAAGGTGCGTTCCGAGTCCGACCGCCGAGAATACCATCTGGAGGTCACAAAAAAATATCTTGAAGACTACGGCACGACGTCGGAATACGTCGGGACCGTGATGAAGCGCATCCGCGAGCGGTTCCCAAATGAGGACATCGACAAATTTGAGGAGATCCTGCGCGTGATCTCGACCGAGCTGATGGAGGAAAGCACGCTGGGAAGGGACGATATTCGCTATTGATCGCAATTGAAAAATTCCAAAAAGAGGGGATATCCCCTTTTTTTGTTTGCGTAGGAAGAAATTTGTCACTTTGAAACGCCTCGGAAACGAAACAATTTTTGAAATTCACTTGACAAATCTTTCATTATATGGTATGATGACATTGGTATGGAATCCGTTTCCTGCCGAAATTTCATCCGAAAAGGAGAATTTGACTATGATTAGTGGTTGGCTGGTATTCGGCGCCATTATGATCTTCCTTTTGATCAACGTGGCGTTCGGATTGATAAGAGGGCTTGCCGTAGCACGCCTCAGAGCGGTAACGATCGGCGTAAGCGCAATTGCCGCTATCATTACGACCTTGCTTGCTAAGCAAAACATCATCGGAGCGGAAGAGCTTGTAACGGGCTTGCTTTCCTCGGCGGAAGCCGGAGAGATCGCGGAGCTGTTGCAGATGTCTCCGTCTTTGGTTGCGATGATCCACGGTTGCATTACCGCGTTGATCGCACCTGCACTGTGCTTTGCATTCTTCCTGTGCTATTCCGCGTTCTTCTGGATCGTTTACCTCGTTTTGGTAATCGTTTTCCGCAAGGGCATGAAGGAGCACAACGAAAAGTGCCGTCTGCAGCTTCTCAGAGCTGCGGGAATCGGTCTTTTGCAGGGCATTGTAACCGTATTTGTTATTATGATCCCGCTGGTTACATACCTCAACATCGGCGCGATCGCAGGCCCCAAGCTGATCGAGTCGGGCGCGTTGGGCGAGGATGCTCCCGAAGAGGTCGTGCTTTTGGTGGAGGATTGCCAGCAGCTGCATGACGGCTTTGGTACGAAGGTTTTCCGCGTTCTTGGCGTGGATGGACTTTCGAACGCAATGACGACCTTTAAATTTAATGATACCGACGTTCGTCTGACCGATGAATTGGGTGTTGTTGCTTCTCTGTTGGGCAACGTATCCAAGCTCTCACAGGTGGAAATGACGAACTATTCCGCAGAAGAAGCCGAGACCTTTGACGCAATCGCGAATACGTTTGATCAGTCGGTTCTGCTTCCCACCGTTATGGGCGAGTTTATGTTCAACGCGACCGATAAGTGGATGAACGACGAGCCCTTCCTCGGCATGGAAAGCCCCGCGCTGGGTGAGAACGAGCTGTTCGATCCCTTCATAGATGAGCTTCTTCTCATTCTCCACACGGATTCCGCGAATATCGTTGCGCTGAAGGCGGACGTTCATACCATTGCGGATATGATCTCGATCTTTGCGAAGAACGGTGTGTTTGCAAGCGTTGGCAACGGTGACACCAAGCAGTTGATGACTGCATTGAGCACCGACGGAGTTGTTTCCTCTCTGGTCACGACTCTGGGTAACAACGCAAGCATGAAACGTCTGATCCCGCAGATCACGAATCTGGGTATTCGCGCGATCGGACAGACACTCGGTATTCCCGAGAACGTCAACCAGATCTACGATGAATTCATCGACGATGTTGTTCTCGCACTGAATGAGGTTCGCGGTGAGAGCGGTACGGTTCGCCTTGAAAAGCTGACCGATAAGCTGGAAACCGCGTTTGACACTGCGGGTGTTGATGTTGATACTGAAATTCTGGATTTCTATTCGGCAAGTATGGTAGAGGACCTCATTGCGAACAACCAGCAGGAGGTTACCACTGCGGATGTACAGGCGTTCTTCGCAATGTATGCGGATTATGCCACAAGCAGTGACGTTCCCGTACAGGGCGGCAACACGATCGGTGTGATCGTGGGCAGCCAGGCGATCAACGGTAAGGAAGATCGCTTCAAGGGTTCTGTTTACGAAAACAAGACCGAAGAAGAAATGGCAAATACCGCTGTTGCAAAGCTGGCGGCAATGTGCGTGACCATCTCCAAGATGGAAGAGAACGAGAACTTTGCGGCGCAAGCACAGGCGATCGTCATTGCGACCTTTGCGGACATCGTTGGTGCAGACGAGGAGGTCATGAACCATCTGGTCAACGCAACTCCCACCAAGCCGATCTCGGAAGATACGATGAAGAATACCTCGGGTCTGCAGTCCTCCGATGAGATGGAGACGCAGAAGATCACCATGGATAAGCTGCTGATCAACGTTGATGAGGCTGCTGAAAAGATCACGAGTGATACCATTGGAGTTGAGGCAGACGCGATCAACGCGATCCTTTCCTCCGCAGGCGACCTGATGGATATCGATATGGAAAATATGGATCTTTCCTCGATCGCAACGCAGGTTGGAGGCATCCTTGACTCCTTGAGCTCGACCGAGACCTTCGGATCGGATAAGACTTCGGATCTCTTTACCGCAGTTATTCAGTCCGATACGGTACGTGACAGCGTTGACATTGACATGAGCACCGCAACCAAGATGGCACAGAAGGCGACCGAGGGCGGCGGAAGCTATACCGATACGCTGGTATCCGTTTCCAAGAGTGTGGAGGTCATTCAGACTTTGAGCACGGATAAGGAGCTGACCGAGGAAGAGCTTGCAGAGCTGATCCGCACCATCACTCCTCAAACGGCAGGAATGCTGGAGGTTTACGCAACTCCCAAGCGTCTGGTCGATCTGGGTACGCCCGAGCAGTACGCCGAGAAATCGTCTCTGATCCTGGTATCCATGTTCTCCTTCATGGGAAGAGAGGACCTGCAGAATTATGATGCGGAAGCAAAGGCACTCAACCAGATCCTGAACGTTGTACTTGCCGCGAAGGACGATACGGACAACAAGCTGTTCAGCACAGAGGGACAGACCGACGGACGTCTGCCGAGCGAAAAGGAAACGCTTGAAATTCTGATGAATTCTCATGCGGTTACCTACGCAGTTGTTGAGGTTCTGACCGACGGTACGCAGGTTACCGATACCGATCCCTTCGGACTCTCCGGCAAGCTGGCACAGGAAGAAGCGGTTCTCTTTGAGGAGGCAATGCGTGAATACTACGCAGAGCATCCCGAGACCGATCTGCTGACCATGCAGGCAGTTGCTGCGATCTTCGGAATGTCCATCGCGTTCTGATTTTGATCCATTCATAAAAAATCACGGGCAGATGCTGCGGCATCTGCCCGTTTGCCGTAAAAAGGACGATTGCGTTGTTGACAAGATGAAAAAAGTATGATACAATAAAGAAAAAAGAGCGATCGTTGCTCAAAAAACGGAGGAAGTGCCATGCAGATGCACGAGGATGAAACAAAAAACGGAGCGGTTGAGAACGCGCTGGGAGAAAGTGACATACGGTTCCATGATATCCGAAAGGAGCCGTTCGCGGTCTACGGTCTTTACCGTTACCGTGAGGAGCCCGAATATAAGAGAATGCCCGATGAAGTTGCCAACGGCGCGGACATCTGCGCCAATGCGAAGGCGCGCTACCGTGACAGCGCGGGTGGACGCATCCGCTTCTCCTCGGATTCGATCTACGTAGCGGTCAGAGTAAAGTTCTCCGAGATCAAGGCATGGGCGCAGATGCCGCTGCTCAACGCGGCGGGATGCGATCTTTATATTGACGATCCCGAGACGGGAGCCAGCAGATACGTCCGTCCTCTGGCCCCGGGCTTTGACGTGATCCGAACGAAGGAATACAGTGCGATCTATCAGTTCAAGACCCGCAAGCTACGCTATTTTACCATTCATATGCCTGCGTATAGCTCGGTGACGCACTTTGAGGTGGGCTTGCAGGCGGATGCGGTCATCGGCGAGGGAATGAAGTATCTGGACGTCCTTCCCATGGTTTATTACGGCAGCTCGATCACGCAGGGCGCGGCTGCGGGACGCCCGGGAATGAGCTATGAGAACATCGTCAGCCGTCGGTTGCGGATCGATTATATCAATCTGGGCTTTGCGGGTGGAGCAAAAGGAGAAGAGAGTCTGGCAAGATACATGGCAACGCTTCCGATGTCCATGTTCATTTCGGATTACGATCATAATTCTTCCCACGATAGAGAGCTTCGCGCAACGCATCAGCGGCTTTACGACATCATTCGCGAGAAGCATCCCGATATTCCGTACCTCATCATGTCGCGCCCCGATATGGACGGAGACGACTATGAGCTGAATGAAAAACGCCGTGACGCGGTGATCGATACGTATCGGTACGCACGCGCAAAGGGGGATGAGAACGTCTATTTCATCGACGGTGCGGAGATATTCAGAGGGGAGCATGAGTTCGACTGTACCGCGGATAGCGTTCACCCCAACGATTTAGGCTTTTCGCTGATGGCAGACGCGATCGTTGCGGCGATCAAGCGCATGAGAATTAAGAAATACGTCTGAATGACGTTCATAACAAAAGAGCGGTGGAAGCCGCTCTTTTTTAGATGTTGTGCTTTTTGCAAGATCAATTTCTGGCGAATGATTTTACAGATTGATTTTCATAAAAGGATCAACGGTTATGCCGTTGCGCTCTCTTCCAGCATTTGCAGGAAGCACGCGCCGCCGATTGAAAGAAAAAAGGAGAAGAGGATCTCCTCAAAAAAATACGGATACTGCGAGTTGGCAAGGATCGGATCACGTATGAGCGCGTGATAGTAGGATGTAACGTAACGGATGCTGACAAGGACGATCGGCAGCATTGAAAGCCTCAAGAACCGTCGCGCATAGCTTTTTTGATGAAGCAGATGCTTTTTTTGCATAGTTTCTCCTTCCAAGCTTGAATAAATAAAGATTTTCCAAAAAATGTATAAAAAAGTTTTTCGGGCAGCAAAATTCGAGCTTTTTTGCAAGCTTTTTATGATATTATAGCATGGCAGCCCGAAAAAAGTCCAGTGGAAATGCTTGACAGAGCTGTATGAAGAAGTTGCAGTATTCATTTTTTTGAGGATTTGAAACTTTTTACCTCGTATTTTTTGATGTTTATACAGCAAAACAGAGTTTTTATCCGCATCTGAATGGGAAGAAAGCACGCGAAGGCTGCAAAGCGTGTGTTTCTTTGTGCAATTTCCTCAAAAACGGCTTGCGGATCTTCATTTTTGGAAATCACGGATCGTGATATAATAATGTCAAAGCATGTCGGCAAAGCGCAGGAATTGCCGCATGACGTGCATCTTTGGGAGGGAGATATGATGAAATCTGTGCGCAAAACCCGAGCCTGTATGATCCCGCTGTGTGAAGCGGTGCGGTTGCTTGGAAAGAGAAGGGTGACGTATTGCTTGTACGTTTGCCGAACGCAGGGGAGAAGAGAATTCCGATTCACGGTTGAATTGGAGAACGAGAGAAGCGAGGTCAATCTGGGAGACCGTGCCGAGCACGCGTTTGAATTTTATCGGAGAATGTCAAACGGAGTGGTCACTCCATGCGTTCTCGGAGAGCTTTTTGAGGATTTTTGCTATGAAATGAATATAAATAAAGGGGAAATATCCGAAAATCTCTTTACATTTGATGAAGAATGTGTTAAAATATAAAAGATAGTACATAAAAAGGTAAGCCTGCGGGCCAAACGGTAAGAAAACATGAAATGTCCAGGATGCGGATTTGCGGAAAGCAAGGTCATTGATTCCAGACCGATCTCGGAAGGGTACAGTATCCGACGCCGTCGGGAATGCTTGAACTGTCAAAAGCGCTTTACTACCTTTGAGGTGATCGAGACGGTGCAGATCGTGGTCGTGAAGAAGAGTGGAGAGAAGGAGCTGTTTGATAAGCAGAAGCTGCTCTCGGGTGTTTTCAAGGCAACGCATAAGCGTCCCGTCGACGCAATGGCTCTTGTGAACGAGATCGAGTCCGAGCTGCAAAACTCGTTGCGTCAGGAGGTCTCGTCGATGGAGCTGGGCGAGCGCGTGATGCAAAAGCTGAAGGAAAGAGACGAGGTCGCTTACGTGCGATTTGCGTCGGTGTACCGTGAGTTCAAGGATATCGACACCTTCTTGACAGAGCTCAACGGCTTGAAGGAACGGTCCGACATATAATATTATGGAAACAAGGGGAAGGGCATTTTTGCAAATGTCCTTTTCTTTTGCGACGGAAGCAATACAAAAAATGATTGCACGATGAAGTTAGAGGGGCAAAAAACGCCAAAAACGCGAGAAAACGAGAGGTTTGGGGTTGCTAAATCAAAATAATTGAATTTTTTTTAAAAAAGGGGTTGACAAGTCCCTTTGCTTGTGTTATAATAGGCAAGCATGAAAAAAAGTATTGATTTTTATGGAGGAAACACTACAATGTCCACATTTATGCAGAAAAAAGAGACCGTAGTTCGCAAGTGGTACATTCTGGACGCAGCAGGCAAGCCCCTTGGCAGAACTGCTGTTGCTGCAGCAAATCTGCTTCGCGGCAAGAACGCTCCCGAATTCACCCCTCACGTTGACTGCGGCAACTTCGTAATCGTGATCAACGCTGATAAGGCAGTTCTGACCGGTAACAAGATGGAAGACAAGTACTACTATCATCATTCCGGCTATATCGGCGGCATGAAGGCTGTTCAGGCAAAGACCATGATGGCAGAGAAGCCCGAGAGAGCAATGGAGCTGGCTATTAAGGGAATGCTTCCCAAGAACTCCATCGGAGCAAAGTCCTTCACTCGTCTGAAGGTTTACGCAGGTGAGGCTCATAACCATGAGGCTCAGAAGCCCGAAGCTTACGAGTTTTGATTGAGAAAGGAAGGACAGAGATATGTATACAAGTTCTAAGCCCTATTTCTACGGCACCGGAAGAAGAAAGAAGTCCGTAGCACGTGTTCGCATCGTTCCCGGAACGGGCGTGATCACCATCAACAAGCGCGATATCGACGATTACTTCGGTCTTGAGACCTTGAAGCTGATCGTTAACCAGCCCTTCGGCGTAACCGGCACTGTTGGCAAGTTCGACATCATCGCAACCGTAAACGGCGGCGGTATTTCGGGCCAGGCAGGCGCGATCCGTCACGGTCTTGCGCGTGCACTCGTTGCAGCAGACGCAGAGTACAGACCCGCCCTCAAGGCAGCAGGTCTCCTGACTCGCGATCCTCGTATGAAGGAAAGAAAGAAGTACGGACTCAAGGCAGCACGTCGTGCTCCTCAGTTCTCCAAGAGATAATTACAGCCCAACGGCAATTATTTCAAGAATCACAGCACTCACTTCGGTGGGTGCTGTTTTTTTCTTTATCTTGACATTCTTGCCATTCGGGTGTATAATTATAAGTGAAGCTTGATTTTTCAAAAACGAGGTGAAAACTATGGTGATCAAACGCGGTGATATTTATTATGCTGACCTAAGTCCGGTAGTGGGAGCAGAAGAAGGCGGTATACGCCCTGTTGTTGTCATTTCAAATGATAAAATGAACAGATATACTTCTACTGTTGTTGTAGCGGCTATTACCGGCAAAAGGATAAAACTCAATT
>JAZNXP010000217.1:0-14065 GCA_045593965.1 Eubacteriales bacterium
GGCGAAGGCATGAAGCTCGGTTGGGAAGGTCTTGATTGGCAGTAATTCTCCACAAGCCGACTGATTTCACGCAAATCACCGATCCGATCGGGGCTTGACCCCGTCTCGGATCAAACAAAAGGATCGCCGCGCCTCGGCGCGGCGGTCCGACGGAATTGATTCAATTGAACGAACACCTCCTACAAAGCCGCATTCCTTCGGGAATGCGGCTTTTTCCTTTTGTAAAACCGTTTATTTTTTCTCAAAACCCCGTTCCGTCTCATTTTTTTTGCAAAAAACACTTCATTTTCCACCTTCCCCCTTGCAAAAAAACAAATCTTATAGTATAATATTTGAGATAACACAAAAAAGGAAGTATCTTCAAATGAAACTTGGTATCGTAGGCTTACCCAACGTTGGAAAAAGCACACTCTTCAACGCCCTGACGAATGCAGGGGCGGAATCCGCAAATTATCCCTTCTGTACGATCGAGCCAAACGTGGGCGTTGTGACCGTCCCCGATAAGCGTCTGGATTTTCTGACCGATATGCACCACCCCGTCAAGACCACCCCCGCCGTCATCGAATTCGTTGACATCGCAGGCCTTGTCAAGGGCGCATCCAAGGGCGAAGGACTTGGAAACCAATTCCTTGCCAACATCCGCGAGGTCGACGCGATTCTTCACGTCATCCGTTGCTTCGAAAACGAAAACATCATCCACGTCGACGGTAATATCAACCCCATGCGCGACCTCGAAACGATCAATCTTGAGTTGATCTTTGCCGACATGGAGGTTCTTGAACGCCGCATGGATCGCACGCGCAAGGCGATGAAGGCAGACAAAAAATACGCCGCAGAGCTTGCCGTGTTCGAAAAGCTCTATGCCGCCCTCTCCGACGGTGCCTGCGCCCGTACGGTCGAATTGACCGAGGACGAGGAGGCTTGTCTCTACGACACTCCCCTGCTCACCCGTAAGCCCGTTATCTACGTTGCAAACGTCAACGAGGAATGCGCGTCGGGAGAGCCGAACGACAATCCCGCCTATACCGCTCTGAAGGCTTACGCCGACACCGAGCATTCCCAGGTCATTCCGATCTGCTGTCAGATCGAGGCAGAGATCGCGGAGCTGAGCGGCGAGGAAAAGGAGATGTTCCTCTCCGACCTCGGCATTGAGGAAAGCGGACTTGACCGTCTGATCAAGGCAAGCTATGCCCTTTTGGGTCTGATCAGCTTCCTGACGGCAGGCCCCGACGAATGCCGCGCATGGACGATCCGCAAAGGCACGAAAGCTCCCAAGGCGGCAGGTAAGATCCATTCCGACATCGAACGCGGCTTCATCCGCGCAGAGGTGCTCGCCTTTGACGATCTGCAAAAATACGGCTCCATGAACGCCGCGCGCGAGGCAGGTGTCCTTCGCAATGAGGGTAAGGAATACCTCATGCAGGACGGCGACATCGTATTCTTCCGCTTCAACGTCTGATTTTCCCACATACGCAAAAATGCCTTCCGTCATCCAATAGACGGAAGGCTGTTTTTATACGCGGAAAAAGACCGCGCAATTCAAGATCACCATATAGAGCAACCAGATATCATGTAACAAAAAAAGCATTCCCGCAAATTTGGTCACGCGGTAAAACAGCGCGGTGATCCAAAGCGACAAGACAAAAACACCGATGGAGATCAGAACGCTGATAAACACCAGCGATTTCCCGAAAAATACGTAATACCACACCAGCTCCAACACGGAAAGCAGGACAAAAACCATGCAGCCCTTGTATTTTTCGATCGCGTATCCGCTCTTTTTATAGCCCAGAACAAAGCCTGCGGCGCATCCGATCAGAAACAAAGAAAGGCTCCAGAGCAATCCCATCAGCCAAACGGGCGGAACGAGCTCCCCGATCCCCATCTCCATCATCACCCGATACGGCCCCCCGACCTTGAAGCGGACGATCAAGCCCGCGATCAGCAGTAAGACCCCCGCCCCAACGGTCAGCGGTGCGCTTGCGCAGTCCATCTCGGAATTGAGCCACCCCCGAACGGTCATTCGTCCATATTGCTTTTTATACAAAAACAGCACCTCCCGTCAGGTGCCGTTTTTTTCGTATGCACCCCGTCTCTAAAGAATATGAGACGGGGCGCTTTGTTATTCCTCGGCTGTCTCTGAAAAGTGTGGGACAAGATAGTCCCAACCGTCCTCCTCGACCCTTTTGCATTGCGCCGTACAGGAACGGTTATATTGCTTCTCCGCATGAGAAACACCGCAATAGTCCTTCAACATCGGCGCAAAATACGCCTGCTTTGGGTTTTGATTGACGCCTATCTCCTTCGGCGGCAGTCGGAAAACGTACTGCGCGTCGCTGACCAAGATCTGCATCGGAAAGTGTCTCTCCACGCGGATCAATCCCACCTGTTGCAGGTGAGCGGGATCGCAATCGCCATGGGAGACTCCGCCGCATTCTGTGTCGTAGTCACATAAGACGTGACAGTCACAGAGCTGTGTTGGCTCTGTTCCGCGCAAAAAATATCCGATCTCCTCACGCCTTCCGCGTGGGTCGCACGTGCAAGCCTGTGACAAAAGCTTTCCCGAATCCTTGCAATAGGAAACGCGGATCACGTCACTCGGAAGAGAAAATGAAGTTTCTCCGCCTCGCTGTTTGCTAAGGCTCGTCATCACCCGATTCCAGATCCCCGTGCAGAGATTCCGCTCGGTAATCGGTTTCGGATATTCATATCCGCACCAAACACCGCAAAGCAGTTCGGGTGTATATCCGATGAACCATCTGTCTCCATCGGCATTGGTCGTTCCCGTCTTCCCCGCGCATTCGGTCAGACGCTCCAACGTGATCGCCGAGGACGTTCCATGCTGAACCACGCCCTGCAGGAGCTTTGTCATAATGGCAGCATTGCCCTCGGAGATCACGTATTCGCTCCGATCCGCGTTGGATAAAACGATACGACCGTCCCGATCCAGAACACGGTAATACGAACGGTAAGAATGGTACTGTCCGCCGTCCGCAAAAACAGCGTATGCCGCTGTCATTTCACGCAAGGTGACACCGTAATTGAGCTGTCCCAACGCAAGGGCGGCAGAGTCACTGTCATTGACCTGCGCGTCTCGCCTCATGCTTCGCAATCCAAAGCGGTCCTTTGCCCAGTGAAACGCGGTATCGTTTCCCACTTCCTGCAGAATCCGCACCGCAACGGTGTTGGTGGAATGCGCCACGGCGTAAGGGATATTCGTCAATCCCCGATAAACACCCGTGGCATTCTTGGGCCACGCGCTATTGCCGTTGAAGGTGACGGGAACGTCGTCGTAAACGCTTCCCCAATTGATCAAGCCCTCCTCCAATGCAGGTGCATAGACCGTCAAGGGCTTGATCGTGGAGCCCGGGGGACGAAGTGTTTGCGTTGCAAAATTTTGTACGCGATTGCCGTCTTTCTCGCCCACCGCGCCCGCAACGCCAAGCACGTCCCCCGTCTTTGGATCGATCACGATCAGTGCCGATTGCGCCGAAAGACCGTTTTCATCCTTCGGCATACGGACTGCCGTACGGTAGTATTCTTCCACCGTTTTTTGAACCGTCTCGTCCATTGCCATATCGACCTGTAAGCCTCCGAGCCAGAAAAGCTGTGATGCCGCCGTTCGGCTCAGGTCATATTGCGCCATCAGATCGTTGATCACGTCCTCGATCACCATATCCGCATACCATGAATTGATCCCGTCCTCCGCGTCACGCTCCCGCACGGACACTTCGATCGGCGTTTCCAGCGCCGCGGCACAGGCTTCCTCGGAGATCATTCCAAGCTCCCGCATTTGAGTGAGAATGAGATTTCTCCGCTTCAGGTTGTTTTGCGGATAACGGATCGGGTTATAATAGGAAGGACGGTTGGTGATGGCGGCAAGAGTCGCGCATTCCGCGAGCGTCAGCTCCTGCGGCGTTTTGGAAAAATAATGCTCTGCCGCTTCACTCACGCCCTCGCATCCGTCCGAGAATGGGATGATATTGAGATACCATTCCATGATCTCACTTTTGTCCATTTGCCGTTCCAGATCCAATGCGTAAAGGATCTCCTGCAGTTTTCGCTTCCACGTAACGTCCGTTTCCCCCGTGACGTTCTTGACCAGTTGCTGTGTGATGGTCGATCCGCCGAAGTTGTTTGAAAAGCCAAAGATCGAATTCAATCCCGCGGCTACCGTACGGTACCAATCCACGCCGCGATGCTCGTAAAAGCGTTTGTCCTCGATTGCCACGAAGGCGTCCGAAAGAAGCTTGGGGATTTCGGTCGCGTCGATCCTGACGCGTTCATTTCCCTTCAGCATTCCGACCGTTGTTTCTTCTCGCTCCCCGATCCTGTTTGCTCTGTCCGAAAATCGGTAAACGTAAAATTTCGGACTGATCCCGACTGAGGAAAGCGTAAAGAAATCATTCGGTAAGGAAAGATCAAAATTCTTCCTCACGTACGCTCCGACGAAACCGATCAGAAGCGTCAAGGCGGTCAAAAGCACGATGCAGCCGCCAAGAAACGCACGCCAAAGCTTTGCAAGAAAGGTTTGTTTTCGTTCTTTTTTCACTGCTCTCTCTCCTTTTTTTCGACGTTTGGCTCTTCGCAGATAGTATTCCGCGTTTTCATGAATAATACACGCGCCGTGGGATATGCTAACATTACCCTTATTACAAAAAAATGTGAAAGGAGAGAGTCTGTGGATATCTCAAAATTACTAACCGCGATCTGCGTATTTTTATTATTGATCTGTATCGTTTTTTGCACAACGGCACTCGTATCCTTGCGAAATGCGGTCGAAGAAAGCAAGGCGCTTCAGATCGAGGCGCAGGATCTGATGCTTGAAATGAACGGCTGTCTGGATCAATTGGAAAAGCCCTTGAAGGAATTGGCGACCGATCGGCAGGACACCTCCGTGGACGCAACGCTTCCGCAGGATGCGTACTGTCTGCGGCAGAGCGACGGAATTCTTTGTATCTACACCGCCGACGGTGAATTGGTGCAATGCCTTGACGTTGACGTGCAAATGCTTCCTAAGCATGACCGTGAGCTGCTTGCCGCAGGGATCCCATGCGCCACGTGGCAGGAGATCATGACCTTGGTACAGGATTATACGCAATGATAAAAAAGAAGCCTTCCGAGTGGGAGGCTTCTTTTTTGGAGAATCAATTTTCCTGATATTGCTTGAAATATCCTTGCGCGTGGAAGCAGGTGGGACAGTTCTTCGGCGGCTCTTTCCCCGTGGCGATATATCCGCAATTGAGACAGATCCATTTCGTTTCCTCGCTGTTGGAAGTAAACACCGTTCCGTTCTTGACCTTCTCGAGCTGCTGCTGATAGTTTTGCTCATGTTGCTTTTCGATCGACGCAACACGTGCAAAGAGGTCTGCCAAGGTGGAAAAGCCTTCCTCTCTTGCCGTTTGCTCAAACTCCGAATACATCGTCTCCCACTCAAAATGCTCACCCGATGCCGCCGCCTCCAGATTGCGCTCGGTCGTTCCTCTGCCGCCCAGATACTTGAACCACAGCTCCGCGTGCTCCTTTTCATTCGCGGCGGTATCACGGAAGAGTTGAGAGATCTCAACGTATCCTTCCTCCTTCGCTTTCTTCTCAAACCATTGATAGCGCAGATATGCCTGCGATTCGCCGCTGAGCGCGGTATGCAGATTCTGTTCCGTCTTGGTTCCTGCCAATTCTTCTCCAAAAAGTCCCTTTTGTGCCTTCGGTTCCATCGTTTAACCTCCAAATTCAAAAAAATCGGGTAAGACCCGTCTTGAGTCTTTGCCCGATCGTTTTGATTTTATGCACTTATTCTTCATTTGCAGGAAAATATTCCTCCGCTTGCGCATCCTTGATCTCATTCCATTCCTTTGCGAGAATGGCACACGTGCCAACGTTCACGTAATTCCCCTTGATCAGCATTCCCTCGCGCATGATCCCTTCAAACTTCATTCCGACGCGCTCCATCAGATTACGCGAGCGTTCGTTTCCTTGAATGTATCGTGCTTCGATGCGATGGAGTCCCAATTCCTCAAAACCAAAGCGAAGCACCCGTTGCAACGCTTCCCGCGCGATCCCCTTTCCCCAATATTCGGGATTGAGCACATATCCGACCTCCGCGCTGTCGGCAGAGCAGTTGAACGAGGTAAAGCCGCAGGTGCCGACCATTTTGCAATCGGGCTCGTAAACGATCGCCCAATCATAAAACATCCCCGCGGCATATCGGTTGCCGAGATACTGCAGGTATTCCTTCGTATATTCTCTGTCGGGATGCGGATACCACGTCAGATACCGCGTCACTTCAATGCGACCCGCGTAGGCGTACATATCCTCGGTGTCCGAGACCAGCATCTTCCGCAGGGTCAGACGCGGCGTTGTCAGCTCGGGCAAATGAGAGAATACACGGTATATTTTTTCTTTCTTCATGTTTCCTGTCCTTCTTGAAATATGTCCTGATCATATTATAACAAAATCCGCACAAAATGCAATCCTTTTTCAAAAAAACTTGCGAAGATTTTATAAAAGCCTTTCATTTCATCAAAAAGTATGTTATAATGATATTGTATTTTTTCGGAAAGGAGACTCATGCGATGGATTTCATTCCCTCCGACATTCTTTCGGGCGAGCTGATCCCCGTCCTTCTCGGTTTTACGCTTGAAACCGTGGAGACCGCGCGACGGATGAACCGCACCTACGGAGTCCGCTCCCACGTGTTTTGCGACAGGGTTCCGCTTCCGTTCCGCCTCTCCGTCAGCATGAGATTTCATACCGTTCCGCACACGAAGGATGAGCATCTGATGCTTCACGCGCTGACCGATTTTGCCGATCAGTATCGCGGAGCCGACGTCATTCTTTACCTCATTCCGTGTACCGAGGAATACGCCTCCATGATCTGGTGCTTCCAAAAGGAGCTGGAGGCGCGCTACGTTCTGGCGGATCGGGCGCAGATCGAGCAGGTCTGGTTCGGCTCGGAAGCCGCGGAAGCGAAACAAAAAGAACAATTTTGATTTTTTGAAAGGAGTCCGTCATGAATACAGCGAAAAAAGCCCCCCTGCTTGGCATCTTGGGCGGACTCGGTCCGATGTCAACGGTTTATTTTTATGAGCTTCTGACGTCGCATACAAGGGCAAGCACCGATGCCGATCACATCGATCTTCTCATCAGCAGCCGCGCATCCACCCCCGATCGAACGGCGTTTTTGCTCGGACGCTCTCAAAGCGATCCCTTCCCCGTAATGCTGGAGGAAATGAACCGTCTGATCGCAGCGGGTGCCGAATTGCTCGTCATTCCCTGCAACACCGCGCATACGTTTTATGAAAAGCTTCAGGCGCAGTCCGAGATACCGATCCTCAACATCATTGAAGAGACCGTCCTTCACCTCAAGCGCGGCGGCATTCGCACCTTTGGACTGCTTGCGACCGAAGGGACGGTAAAAGCGAACGCATATCCGCATTTTTGCACGGATAGCGGCATGCGCTGTCTGCTCCCAACAAAAGAAGAGCAGAATGTGATCACCTCGATCATTTATGATGACGTCAAGCAAAATCGCCCCGTGGATATGACGCGTTTTTTGTCGGTCGCAAACGCTATGCGCGAGCGAGGATGCGAACGTCTTGTGCTGGGATGCACCGAGCTGTCTCTTTTGAAGAAAAACGGACTTTCGGACGCGGTTTACGTTGACTCGCTCGAGGTTTTGGCGTACAGAACAATCCTTGCGTGTCAGAGAACCCCCTGCGGCTTTTCCGAGGAGTTTCTGTCCCTTGCACGGGAGGGATCGAAATGAAGCTTTCGGAGCTGATCCGTGGGATCTTATCACCCGATATCACCTATCAGGATACAGAGATCACCCTGCTGACCGAGCAATCGGGACAAGCCGCGGCGCATTCTCTTCTTGTTTGTATTCGCGGCGCGCGCTTTGACGGACACGATCATGCATGGCAAGCATACGAGAACGGTTGCCGCCATTTCGTAGCGGAAAGACCGCTCTCACTCCCCGATGACGCAATCGTTTTTACGGTTTCCTCTACCCGACGGGCGTTGGCACTTCTTTCCTGTCGGTTTTACGGCGATCCATCTCACCGTTTGCGCGTGGTGGCGATCACGGGAACCAAGGGAAAAACAACGACCGCGCATCTGCTTTCCCATATTCTAAATCAAAACGGAATTCCTTGCGGATACATCGGAACCAACGGAATTTCTTATGGGGATGTTCAAAAGGACAGTAAAAATACCACGCCCGACGCGATCACGCTGCAAAAAACACTATGTGAGATGCTGGACGCGGGAATGCAGGCAGTTGTGCTGGAGGTTTCTTCGCAGGCACTTTATCAATATCGCGCGGACGGAATGCGCATCGAATGCGCGATCTTTACCAACCTTTCCCCCGATCATATCGGAACGAACGAGCATCCCGATCTTGCGCATTACGAGCAATGCAAATTGAGACTGTTTTCCGAGTTTTCCCCTTCCACCGTCATCTGCAACGCGGACGACGCGTTCACCGATCGGATCAAAGCAAACTCTGCGACCAAACGGTTGATCACCTGCTCGATTGCGGACAAGCCTGCCGATTGGCACGCCTATGAAATACATCCCTTGTTGGCGAACACGCACATGGGCATTGCGTTCCGTTTTTCAAGCAACAACGAAAACGGAAGCGCAGAGCTGTCACTTGCAGGTGACGTCAACGCCTCAAATGCCCTGCTCGCTCTCGCCGCCGCAAAGGAATGCTTCGGCATTTCCGCCGCACGCGCATCGATCGCACTTAAAAGTGCCACGGTGACAGGAAGATCCGAAATTCTCGCTCTGCCAAACGGCGCATACGTCGTGATCGACTACGCCCATAACGGCACGAGTCTTTCCCAACTCTTGCGTACCCTTCGGTCGTATGCTCAAAAGCGCTTGCTCTGTCTGTTCGGTTCGATCGGCGGTCGCGCGCAGATCCGTCGCCGCGAGCTTGCGCTTGCCGCCGCGCAGTGGTGTGATCTCTCCATTTTGACCTCGGACAACCCCGCGAACGAGGATCCCGAAGCGATCTTGGATGACATCGCCGCCGCGTACGAAGAAACGGGAAAGCCGTATCTTCGCATCTGCGACCGTGCAAAAGCCATTCGCGAAGCGGTAAAGCTGACGCAGAAAGGCGACATTTTGGTGCTTGCGGGAAAGGGACACGAGACCTATCAGCTCATCCATGACACAAAAATCGCGTTTTGCGAGCGAGAGATCGTGGAAAGCACGTACGTCACAAGTATCATATCTTCATAAAAAGAACTGCAGATAGTATGATGCTCTGAACGGAGCATTCACGCTATCTGCATTCTTTTTATTATTTCATTTCCACGATGGTTACGCCGCCGTCGCCCTCTCCGTATTTGCCGAGACGGAAATTGGCGATGCGCTTATCCTTCTTCAAATGCTGCCAAAGGGCGTTGCGAAGCGCACCCGTGCCTTTGCCGTGGATCAGGCGCACGGTCTTGAAGTTTGCCAGCGTTGCCTCGTCCAAATATTTATCCACCGCCAGCCACGCCTCGTCTCCCAACAGTCCGCGCAGATCGATCTCGTCCTTGAAGCTTCGATCCACTTGCGCGTGATACTCGGACGCGGGCTTTTTTTGTTTGTTGCTGATAAACTGCGGCTTTTCCTCGATCAGCTGCAAATTGGCGATCTTGGTACGCGTTTTCAGGATGCCCGCCTGCACCAGAACAGAGCCGCTCTTATCGGGTGTTTCCAAAAGGATGCCTTCCTTATCGATGTTGACGATATAGACCTTGTCTCCCTTTTTCAGATCACGCGGAAGGACGTATTTTTCGTCATTCTTCTTCTCCTCAACGGGATTGATCTTCTCATCGTTCTCACGGATGGCGATCCGCACCGCGCGGCGTGTCTGCTCCAGCTCCTCTGCAAGTCTGCCCGCTTCTTCAGCCTTCTTCGCCTTTTCCAGCTGGGCAAAAATAAACTCGCTCGACGCTCTTGCGCTGTCCAGCATTTGCTGGGCTTTCTTTTTGTTTTGCTCGATCTCGCGCTCGACCTTGAAGAAGCGCGTGCGGATCTCCTTCTCCGCTTCCTCACGCATCCGCTCGCACTCCGCCTTGATGCGCATCGCTTCCTCACGCGTGCGGTCTGCTTCCAGCCTGGTTGCTTCCAGCTGCTCAATCACCTCTTCAAAGCGTTGATGCTCACGGTTGACGTGACTTTTTGCAAGCTCGATCACGCCTTCTGGCAGTCCAAGCCTTGACGAAATGGCAAACGCGTTGGATTTTCCGGGTGTGCCGATCATCAGTCTGTACGTTGGCTTTAAGGTGGAAACGTCAAACTCGCACGATGCGTTCTGAACCCCGGGCGTATCCAAGGCATAGGTTTTCAGCTCGGTATAGTGCGTGGTTGCCGCGCACATCGCGCCTGCGTTTCTCACCGTCTCAATGATCGCGACCGCCAGAGCCGCTCCCTCAACGGGATCTGTTCCCGCTCCAAGCTCATCAAAGAGACAGAGCGAACGGTCATTGACCTCGTTGACAACGCGGACGATATTGACCATGTGCGAGGAGAAGGTAGAAAGAGACTGCTCAATGCTCTGCTCGTCTCCGAGATCGACCAGGATCTTTTCAAATACGCAAACGGATGAGCCGTCATCCGCAGGGATATGCAAGCCCGACTGCGTCATCAGGGCAAACAGTCCAAGCGTCTTGAGCGTGACCGTCTTACCGCCCGTATTGGGACCCGTAATGATCAGAGTATCATAACCGTCCCCCAGCTTGATATTGGTCGGAACGACCGTTTTGGGATCGATCAGGGGGTGTCTTGCGCGGCGCAGATCAATGGAGCGATCTCCCGCGATCTTCGCCTCGCATCCGTGCAGCCGCATGGAAAATTCCGCGCAGGCGAAATAATACGCAAGCTCGGTAATGTTCAGATAATTCAAGCGCAAGGACTGCGACGCCGCGCTGACAAGCGAGGAAAGCGTGTATAGGATCCGCTCGATTTCATGCTCCTCCTTGGATTGCAGCATCCGAAGCTCATTGTTCGCCTCGACCACCGCCATCGGCTCAACGAAGATCGTCGCGCCCGATGAGGAAGTGTCATGGATCAAGCCCTTCATTTCATTCTTGCATTCCGCCTTGATGGGAAGAACGTATCTTCCGTTTCGCATCGTCACAAGATTTTCTTGCAAAATTTTAGAATACGAGCCGTTGATATAATGCTGCAAGGTATCCTTGATGCGGCTGTTCGCCTCCCGTATCTTGCGGCGGATGTCTGCCAATTCCCTGCTCGCCTCGTCTGCGATCATATCCTCGGAGAGAATGGAGCGCGTGATGCTTTCCTCCAGCGTTCTGTTCGGCAAAAGGCGGGCAAACAGCTCATCCAGCACGGTCTCAAAGGGCTTATTGACCTTGATATAATCGACAAGCTCGCGCGCGGAACGCAATACCCTTGCGATCTCCAGAAGCTCTCTTGTGGAAAGCACCGCCCCCTTGACCGCTCGCTCACACGCACCCGATACGTCCTTGACCGAGCCGAAGGACGGCAGTCCCTTGATCTCGTAAAGACGTCTGGCATCGGTGGTGCGGTGTAAGCGGCGCAATACGGCGGTTACGTCCGACGACGGCATCAGACACATTGCCATGTCCTTTGCTCCATCCGTATGGGCGCAATCCGCGAGCATCAGACGGATCTTATCAAATTCTAACGTCGTTAATGTTTTTTCAGAAAAACTCATGCTTCATTTCCTTTATCCGTAAGGGGCTTTCCCTCACGCATGGTTGTGTAAAATTGCAGTGAATCAAATCCTCTCTCCAGATGCGACAGAAGATAGGTCTGCGCAGTTTTGGCAAAGAGCAGCAGATCGTCGCGGTCCTTGAGCTCAAAGGAAAAGATCCGCTTGATCGGCGCGTGGATACAGTAACGGAGCGCGGCACGAACGGCAGGCGTCAGGGGACAGATCACCTCCGCCTCACGGATCTCGTCGTAGCTACCCGTACGCATTCCGATGGGTGCTTTTTTGTGCAAGCATTCCCCGCAGAGCAAGGCGCCGTTCATCACGTCCAGATAAAACGCGTCACTTTCCTCGCATCCGCAATGCTGACACGCACCAAGGTCGGGTAAATATCCCGAGATCGCGGCAACGCGGAATTCAAACGCGCCCTTGATCAGCTCTTGCGGATACAGATCTCTGCTGATCGCGTAAAGCGAGTTGAGCAAAAGCTGAAGCAATTCGCTCGCATCCTCGCCCTCATCCGATACCTCTCCCGCAATATCGCAAAGATAGGTCGCAAGATTGAGACGGTCGATGTCCATGCTCAACGCGTAAAAATGCTGAATGGGAGCGCCCCCCTTGAGAATGGGAAGCGTTCCCTTGGTGTAATATTCAAAATTCCCGTAGGTATAAAGCTGACTGACCGCTCTCTGCTCTCCCTTCAAGGAAAGGCTTCCCTTGGAAAGCATGGTAATTCTTCCCTTTTCGGCAGTCAGCACCGATAGATAACGGTCACGGTCGCCCGTGTCTCGGACACGGATGACAACACCGTCGATCGACTCGTGTGCCATGGAAAAGCCTCCAAAAAACTTAGTCGTCGCTATAACCGAAGTTCAGAACGTCTCTTTGACTGTCACGCCAATTTTCCTTTACCTTTACCCAAAGGTTCAGATACACCTTCGCGTCCAGCATCTTTTCAAGATCCTCGCGCGCGTAAGAGCCGATCCGCTTGAGCGTCTCGCCGTTCTTGCCCACAAGGATGCCCTTGTGCGATGCTTTTTCGCAAAAGATCTCCGCGCGGATGCGAACAAGCGTTCCCTCGTCCACGTATTCCTCGATCACCACCGCGATGCCGTGGGGGATCTCCTTATCCACCGTACGAAGCACCTTTTCACGGATCGTTTCCGCCGCCATCTGACGGCGCGGCTGATCGGTGATCATATCTTCTTCATAGAACCACTCTCCCTCGCGCAAAAGCTTTGCGCATTCGTCAAGCAGCTCGTTGACGTATTTGCCCTTCTTGGCGGAAATCGGAACGACCGCGAAGAAATCATGCAAGGAAGCGTACGCCGCAATGGTCTTGGCAATGTCCTCGCGGCGGTAAAGATCCACCTTATTCAACGCAAGAATTCCCGGCGTGCCCGATTGCTTGAGGTACTTGACGATCCCTTCCTCAACGTCCCCCGGTGCGTATCCCGCATCCGCGACCAGAATGACCGCGTCTCCGTCCTGCATGGTGCTGTTTGCCACCTTGACCATAAAGTCTCCCAAGGAATTCTTGGGCTTGAAGATACCCGGGGTATCCAAAAATACGAATTGATCCTCACCGCGCGTCTCAATTCCCGCAATGCGCGAGCGTGTGGTCTGCGGTTTGTTGGACACAATGGCGATCTTCTCTCCCAAAATGGAATTGAGAAGCGTGGACTTGCCCACGTTCGGGCGTCCCGCAATGGTGATAAAGCCTGTACGTTTCATTGATTCTGATCCTCTCATTTCATATTCAGGAACGCGCGGACGTCCTCTGTCAGAATATTCACCTGCTCACCGCTTTCAAGATCTCGCATCTCAAAATAGATCAGCTTATTCGTGTTCAATTCTGCCACCGCGCGAAGATAATACTTCGGCTCGATCTTGATCGCGTAATGCGTTTCGTATTCAAATTCCGAAATCTCGCCTTCAAACGCCGTCAGATCGGAAAGATATAGATCGCGCTCTGCCTCCGAGAGTCGGATCACGTCCTCCAGCGTCATCTGCGGACGGTCCTCCCCTTTTGCCCAATCGATCGCCATATCGATGCCGAAGATCGCCATCGGTAAAAACAGAATGAGAAAGATACCCGTACAGATCAAAAAGGTGATCAGACGCACGTGTCGCGTAAAGAAGGTCTCGGTTTTTCCCGCAGTATCGGGATGATAATGCTTTGCCATAACGTCTCCTTATGCTTCAGTCTTCAATCTTAACGGAAAGTCCCATCAGCTCCATGATCTCGCTCTGTCGGCGTCTCATATCCGCCTCGTCCTCTTCTCCCGTTTCATGATCGTATCCCAGCAGGTGAAGCATGGAATGTACGCACAAAAACGCGATCTCACGCGCAAAGGAATGACCGTATTCCTC
>JAZNXP010000218.1:0-11445 GCA_045593965.1 Eubacteriales bacterium
GATGAAGTGAAGCCTTTTTTTCATGTCGAGATCCTTTTTCAAAAATTCAAATATTCAAACGGGCTGAAGGTCGAATCGGTCAGATATGCCACACACAGAAGCAACGAAAGCGCGCACAAAACGGGGACCGCGCCAACCGCCCGTGGGTACCGCTTGCGCAACCGCTGACATACTGCCTTGGGGATCGGTGTCGCACCGACGGCAGAGATCAGGATCAGCGGAAGCAAATGCAAAAGCTGATAGCTGACGACCGAGGTTGTCACCCCGACGCAACCGATGCCAATGAATGCCTTTGCGCATCTCCATCCTTGCGCAAGATCTGTAAAGGAAAATATCAAAAATCCAATGCAGACCAGCGTCATTGTATAAAAGTGCCGCAAAACGGACGGTGTGCGCTCCAGCATCCGCATCAAAAATGCGCGTTCGGCAATGATGAGAATTCCGAAATAAATTCCCCACAAAACAAAATTCCACGCCGCGCCGTGCCAAAGACCTGTCAGCAGCCAAACGACGGCGAGATTGCGATAGAGCTTTGCCTTCCCCACGCGATTTCCGCCAAGCGGAATATAGACGTATTCCCGAAACCAGGATGAGAGCGAAATGTGCCACCGCCGCCAGAATTCGGTAATGCTTTTAGCAATATAAGGATAATTGAAGTTTTCGGGAAAACGGAAGCCGAGCATCCGTCCAAGCCCCAACGCCATGTCGGTATATCCCGAAAAATCGTAGTATAAATGCAAGGTATAAAGAATGATCACGAGCCATGCGCCGAGCGTTGTCGGTTCAAAATCCAAAAGGGAGCGGTAATATTCATATCCGCCTGCCAGCATATCTCCCAAAAGCACCTTCTTTGCAAGGCCGCAGCAAAAGCGGCGTACCCCGTGGGAAAATGCTTCAATGCTTTCCTTCCTTGCCGTCAGCTCTCCATCCACGTCTCGGTATCGCACGATCGGTCCCGCGATCAACTGCGGAAACAGCGTCACGTATGCGCCAAAAGAGATATAATTCCGTTGCAGCTCACAATCCCCTCGGTAAAGATCCACGGTGTAAGAGAGGATCTGAAAGGTATAAAAGGAAATGCCGATGGGAAGCCGCAGCCCCTCGATCACGGGAATATTCAAAAACGGCAGACGCGAAAGATTGACCGCAAAGAAATTATAGTATTTGAAAAAGAACAAAAACGCCAGATTGATCCCAACGGAAAGGATCATCAGCCGCTTGGCACGGGGGCGGTCTGTGTCTCTGTATTTCGCGACGGCAAACCCGAGCGCGTACACCGCGGTGATCGAGATCATCATCAGGATCAGATAGATCGGCTCGCCCCATGCGTAAAACAGTAAGCTGACAAGAAAAAGCACCGCGTTCCTCGCTCTTCTCGGGGACAAAAAATAGCACACGAGAACCAGCGGAAGATACGCAAATAAAAAAAGCAACGATGAAAAAACCATTTTCGATTCCTCATACTCGTTCGTTATTATTATACAGTATCCGCATTTTTTTGTCAAGAAATTCCGAGCAATCGAAGGTTTAAAAATGTAACTTTTTCATGCGCTTCCGAAAAATGATTTTTTTGCCGTTAAAAAGTATCCTGTATTTGTCAAAAAGTGCTTTTTTATGTATTGCCAATTGAAAAAAAGAGTGAAATATGATACCATAAAGCCAACGAAATATCTTTTGCAGAAAGGATTTTGATATGCCGATCAAATTTTTGAAGGACCGTGGGCAATTTGTTTTGACGACAAAAAGCACCGCCTACGCGTTTGAAATTCTGGAGAACCGCTATCTGGTTCACGATTATTACGGAAAGAAAAAGAGCGAGATCGAAAAATATAATCCGTACGTGCGCTCCTTCTCTCCCAATCTTCCGCAATTTGAAATGAAGATATCCCCCGACACCATGCCGCTTGAGTGTCCCTTCTTCGGCTCGGGTGATTTTCGCACGACCGCGCTCAAGATCAAGGGAGCAGACGGAAGCGGTGTGACGGACTTTGTGTACTCCTCCTATAAGATCCGCACAGGACGCGTCGCGATCGAGGGCCTCCCCCATGCGCGCGCGGCGAAAAACACGAAAACGCTGGAGATCATCATGACCGATGCCTTCAGCGGGTGTAAGCTCCATCTTTATTATACCGTTTTTTATGATGAGGACGTCATCACGCGTCATATGTCCGTGGAAAACAACGGCAAGGCACCCGTGACGATCGAGAAATGCATGCCGCTTTCGATCGATCTCAAGGGGATCAACTATCATATGCTCTCGCTTTACGGCGCGCATATGTTTGAGGTCAATCTGCAAAGAACGCCCCTCATGCACGGCAATATGTCCTACGGATCGCGCAGAGGCGCATCCTCTCATCATTATAATCCCTTCATGGCACTTTGCGACCCCAAGGCGACCGAGGAAAAGGGAGACGTCTACGGCTTCAACCTCGTTTATTCGGGTTCCTATTGGAACGAGGTGGAGGCAGAATACGCCAAGCACACCCGCGTACAGCTGGGACTTGGAAGCGAATGCTTTGCTTACACGCTGGAACACGGCGAACGCTTCGATTCTCCCGAGGCGATCATGACCTATTCCGCAAGCGGCATTGGAAAAATGTCTCGCAATTTCCATGATTTTATCAGAAATCACATTCTCTCGCCGGTTGCTCTGCAGCCCCACCCCGTTGTTCTGAACACGTGGGAGGCTTGCTTCTTTGACATCGACGAGGAAAAGGTCGTTCGCTTTGCGGAGAAGGCGGCGGCGCACAAGTTCGATATGCTCGTCATGGACGACGGCTGGTTTGGAAAGCGAAACAACGATCAGGCAGGGCTTGGCGACTGGTATCCCAATCCCGAAAAGTTTAAAAACGGCTTGAAGCCCTTCGTTGATCGCATCCACGAAAAAGGAATCCAATTCGGCATTTGGATCGAGCCCGAAATGGTCAATCCCGATTCCGATCTCTACCGCGCGCACCCCGAATGGGCGATCCACGTGGAAGGCAGAACCGCGGCAGTATCCCGCAATCAGATGGTGCTGGACATGGCAAATCCCGACGTGGTGGACTACCTCATCGAAAGCTTCTCCAAGGTTTTTGACGGCGTTGGTATTGATTACATCAAATGGGACATGAACCGCTCGATCTGCGATTTTGCCTGCCCTTCTCTCCCCGCAAGCCGTCAAAAGGAAGCGGGATACCGCTATATGAAGGGCGTTTATCGCTTGCTGACGTACTTCCGTGAGCATTTCCCGAACACGATCATCGAATCCTGCTCGGGCGGCGGCGGACGGTACGATCTTGGCATGATGCAGTACGGCTTCCAGATCTGGACCAGCGACAACACCGATCCCTATCACCGCACGCGCATCCAAAGCTCGGCAATGATCGCATACCCTGCGGCAACCATGTCCTGCCACGTGGCGCAGCCGTATCATTGGGGTAATTTTGCAGATCACATCAAAACGCACGAGGACAGAATGCGCTCCCTCGACTTCCGCTTCAAGGTTTCGGTTGGCGGTATGCTCGGATACGAATTGAACATTCTGGAAACCCCCGATGATTACAACACCGAGATCACACGCCAGATCGAGGAATACAAAACCTTTGAGGACGTCACACGCCTGGGAGACTATTTCAATCTGTATTCTCCCTATCAAAGCACCTATTCCGCATATTATTATGCGTCCAAGGACAGAACCAAGCTGCTGTTGAGTGTTCTGCAAAGAAAGGATTGCAAGGCAGGAAAGACCAAGCTGCTCAAGCTCAAGGAAGCTCTTCCCCACGCAACCTATACGGAACAGCGCACGGGAAAGACCTATACGGGTAAGGAGCTTCGCGCGGGCATCACGCTTCCGCTCGTTGACGCGCTTGACAGCGCAGAGCTGCTCTACTTTGTGGCAGAATGACAGATAAAAAGACAAGGAGAATGATTGTCGCCCATCATTCTCCTTATTTTTTCATCATCGAGGCAAAAGAAATCTTACTTTCCGCTTGCCTCCTTCTTTAAATTTTCAGATAGTTTTGTGAATACAAAATTGTACTCTGTGTATTCAGAGTTAGCCTGACGTGTTACCTTCTGCCCTGCTTCGGTATTTTCAAGAACCAATCCATTCACAAACAAAGAATTATGATACGGCTTGTAGCCTGCTTTTAATTGGTGTTTGTAAGGGTAGGACTGATACTTGGTATTAGGACATTTAACATTCTTTATGTTTTGATACATTGAAAAATTATTATCAAAAGCATCAACTTCAAAATATATGTCAAAGGATTTGATGTAACCGCATGGCTCAAAGTATGACGAAAGGTATGTATTGAGCAAAACACACTTATCAAGTAGTTCTGCAATTTCTGATTTCAAGGGCATATAGTTATTGCGAGCTATAATAACTATATCCGTCCAATGCACGCAATCTCCCTCAACCGAAATATACTCTTTGTCTAACATGACGTCAATAAAATCAATAATAGCGGTATTGGTAAGTCCACTCAATTTGATAAAAACCGTTCCAACAAATCGTTCTTTACCTTGAATGTTTTTAAGGGTCTTGAAATATCTAATGCCAGAAGCCGAATCAAAACAATTCAGAGGTTCATCAGATTCAACTTCACCTTTTGCCTTAATTTCATAGTGATTTTGAACCTTTACGATTTCGAAAGCGGTTCCGTTTGCATTGAAGCATGGAAACTTACCTGCCTTTTCATCGTTCGTTTTGATGTGGCAACAGATCAAATTATAATCTGCTGTTGCTCCACCTTTACTTTGCGGAAGGATATGATCTACATTCCATCCAAATTCGCTATTACGGTCATTATAAGCACCTTTGGCTATCGTTCGTCCGGCGAAATCAACTGCCTTTGTATCCTTGCCAAAGGACTTGTTCCAGAGCCGCATTGCGGTTTCCCTATTCAAGTCCATAAATTGTTGTTTTTTCTTTCCCATAATAATTGCGGAAAGAATCTAATGCCTCCTGTGATGAAGTCAATTCAACAAAAGCATGTAACCGACCATAGGGCGACCTATCGCTATAAGCCTCAAAGGGCAATCCTCATAATAGCATTCCAGAAGATTAGCCGGTTCGTTTTCAGATTTTTCCGAAAAGGTTCAGTTTCATCGAATTGTTTATCACATATTATACCATATTTTTCCCTTTTTGTAAACCCTTTTTTGATTTTTTTAAAAGCGAGGCACTGTCGATGACAGTGCCTCGTAATATTTTTTAAAAATTACATCAGCGAACGGTAAAGCGCGATGATGTCCTCGAGCGTGGGATCCTTCGGATTTCCGGGACGGCAAGCGTCTGCCATTGCGGACTCGGAAAGGAACAGAATGTCCTCTTCCTTTACGATCGCCTTGAGATCCTGCGGAATGCCAACGTCTGCGGAAAGCTGCTTCACTGCATCCACAGCCGCCTTGCGGTATTCTGCCTGCGTCATCTTCTCGGTGCCTTCAACGCCCATTGCCTTTGCGATGTCGCGGTACTTCTCGCCCGTCTCACTTGCGTTATATTCCATAACGGTGGGAAGCAGGATCGCGTTCGCAACACCGTGAGGAGTATCATAAACCGCGCCAAGAGAGTGCGCCATGGAGTGAACGATGCCGAGACCTACGTTGGAAAATCCCATTCCCGCGATGTACTGACCGAGCGCCATGCCCTCTCTTCCCTCGGGCGTGTTCGCAACCGCGCCGCGCAGGCTCTTCGCGATCAGCTCGATCGCCTTGAGGTGGAACATATCGGTCATTTCCCATGCGCCCTTGGTGATGTAGCCCTCGATCGCGTGCGTCAGGGCATCCATACCCGTAGCAGCCGTCAAGGAAGGAGGCATGGTGTTCATCATCTCGGAGTCGATGATCGCAACGACGGGAATGTCGTGTACGTCAACGCATACGAACTTTCTCTTCTTTTCAACGTCGGTGATGACGTAATTGATCGTAACCTCTGCCGCGGTTCCCGCAGTCGTGGGGATCGCAATGATCGGAACAGAAGGCTTCTTCGTGGGAGCAACGCCCTCGAGACTTCTCACGTCCGCAAACTCGGGGTTTGCAATGATGATGCCGATCGCCTTGCAGGTATCCATGGAAGAACCGCCGCCAACCGCGATCAGATAATCCGCGCCGCTTGCCTTATAAGCCGCAACACCTGCCTGTACGTTCTCAATGGTCGGGTTCGCCTTGATATCGGAATACAGCTCATAAGCCAGACCCGCACCCTCCAGAACGTCCAATACCTTCTTTGTAACGCCGAATTTTACAAGGTCGGGGTCGGAGCAGACCAATGCCTTGTTCAAGCCTCTGCCCTTAACTTCGCCTACGATCTCCCGAATGGAGCCCGCGCCGTGATACGACGTCTCATTCAATACAATTCTTGCCATGCTTTCAATCTCCTTTTTGTTATTTATTTTCAAAGCTGAAAAATCATTCTGCCACTTCGCTTGCCGCAGGCGGTTGCTTCAAGGAATAATAAACGTCCTTGCATCTTGCCAAAACCTCACGAAGATCCCGTGTGTACTGATTGGCGTACGGTCGAAGATCCGCGCTGACACCAACGGCGTCAAGTCCCAGCTTTTGGGCAATGTAAAGTGCGCGGTAAAGGTGGTATTCCTGCGTGACGATCACAACACGCTTTCCTCTGTAATGCTCCAGGGCGCGCGCGATGCTATCGTAGGTCGAAAGCCCGTACGCATCGGTCGAGATCGCATTGCTCGGAACGCCCAGATCAATGGCGGTATCTCTCATGCAGCCGACCTCGTCATAATACGCGGTGTGACTGTCGCCGCTCATCAGAATTTGATCGGCAATCCCCTCCAGATAAAGCGACGTGCCGACCGAAACACGGTCAAACAGCATCGGACTCGGCGTGCCGTCCGCATAGACACGGCACCCCAGGACGATGATGCAATCAAACGTCTTTCCTTCCGCGATCAGTTCCTTTGGTGAATAGACCTTATCGTCTGTCTTGTTACAAACCGCCGCGCTCACCGCAAGCACCATTCCGCCCCCGATGATCGCAACCGACAAAAGCACGCAAAAAACGGGAAACGCATACCGTTTGAGGATCACGCAAACGCCGCGCCAAAGGTCCTTGAAGCAAAACGCTTTTGTCACGCCGCGAGTTTTGTCATGCTCCTTCAAATTTGTCTCCTCCGTTCCGCAAATGCTTCTGATGACAGTATAACAAAAGATAAAAAGATTGTCAAGAGTTTATCAAATTTTTTTAAAAAAAGTGAAAAAGCGAAAGTCAATTCATGATAATTCCTCACGCAAAAAGCCAAGTATTTTTTTCTCTTCTCGTGACACCTTGACCTGCGTCAGCCCCAAGGCATCGGCGGTCTGCTGCTGTGTCATGTTTCGGTAATAGCGCAACAGCACGATCCTTCTCCAAAGCGGCGGCATGCGCGTGATGCATTGCGCGATCGCAACACGGTCGCAGATCCGCTCGCTCTCGTTTTCGCTTTCCTCGTCGGAGAGCACGCCCTCATAGGTCACGCTATCCTCACCGTACACAAAATCCGAAAGCGACGTTACGGGAGAGATTGCATCCAGCGAGATCGCCGCTTCTTCCACACTGACACCGCACCGCGCCGCAAGCTCCGCAATGCACGGCTCTCTTCCCTCCTTGGCAACGATCTCATTTTTTTCGTGCAACAATTGAAGTCCCTGTTTTTTATAAATGCGGCTGACCTTCAAGGGACCGTCATCCCGCAGATGCCGTCGGATCTCTCCAATGATCAGGGGAACAGCGTACGTGGAAAAGGCAGTTCCACGCTCCAAGGAAAACGAACGGATCGCCTTGAGCATACCGATCGTTCCGATCTGCACAAGGTCCTCGTATTCCGTGCCCCTGTCAACAAATCGACGTGCGACCTTGCGGACAAGCCCCAGATTTTCTTCCACGAGAAGGGATTCCGCTTCCTCGTCTCCATCGCGAACACGCTTCAGCAGCTCCTGATTTCGCTCATGTACGGACAGTTCTGTTTGCTCCATGCATTTCTCCGTTTCAAAAGCCGTCATCGGCTCATTTATGTAAGCGTTTGAGCAGGATCACCGTCGTTCCGCGCCCCATACGGCTTTGCACGCGCAATTCGTCGCAGAAGTTCTCCATGACTGTAAAGCCCATTCCGCTTCTTTCCCCCTCGGCATCCGTGGTGAACAACGGTTCACGCGCTTTTTTGACGTCGGCAATGCCGCACCCCTTGTCCTTGATCTCAATTTGGATCAATCTGCCCTCGCAAAGCTTGACGCCGATGACGATCTCACCAACCTCCTCCCGATAGGCATGGACGATACAGTTTGTCACCGCCTCGGAAACGGCGCATTTGATGTCCGCCAGCTCCATTGCCGTCGGATTGAGCTGGGCGCAAAAGGCAGAAACCGCCGCACGCGCCATACCTTCATTGACCGAAAGCGACGGAAGCGTCAATCGCATTTCATTTTCTACCGCCGCACTGAAATCCACTCTGTTTCTCATATCTTTCACATCCTTTCAAAGCCATCAAGATTTTGTTTTTGTACGAAGCACCGAGATCATTCTTTCCATTCCCGCAAGCTTCATGATCTTCAATACTGCGGGGCTGGGATCCAGAACCGCAAACGTTCCGCCGTACTGCTTGACAAGCGCGTATCTGCCCATGATCAATCCCAAGCCCGAGCTGTCCATAAAATCCACCGAGGAAAGCTCCAGCATCACCTTCGGCGGTTTTTCTGCCGCGATCACCGCATCCATGCTCGTCCGCACGTTGACCGCGCTATGGTGATCGATCTCACCGCCAACGAAAAATACCATCGTTTCTCCGCGCATCTCACGGCGCACCGCACCTCCGTTTTTTAACATTGTTCCACTTCCTTCCTTTTTTTCCTATTTTATCATATCCAAAGCGTAAAACTTGTCGGACTTTGCGCAAGATCGATCTTTTTACCGAAAAAAAGAAAAAAACAAACGCGGTTTTCAAGTAACATAAAAAACGCGGTTTCGAAAAAAAGGAGAACGCCGATAAGACGTTCTCCCTTGGATCAAATATTTATTTTTTGAACAGTGGGCCGTAGGTTGCGCAAGCGCGGTAATCCTGTCCTTCCTTATCCTGACCGAAGGCATTCCAAGCGGCGGGACGGAAGATGTCCTTTTCGGGTACGTTGTGCATACATACGGGAATGCGAAGCATGGAGCAAAGCGTGATCAGATCTGCGCCGATGTGACCGTAGCTGATTGCGCCGTGATTTGCGCCCCAGTTGTTCATGACCGTGTAAGCATTCTCAAACGCGGAGCCGGACTTGCCGTCGCAACGGGGTGCGAACCACGTGCATGGCCAAGTATAGTCGGTACGCTTCCAGAGCGTGTCGGTCACTTCATCGGGAAGATCGACCGTCCAGCCCTCTGCGATCTGAAGCACGGGTCCCAAGCCCTTGACCATGTTCAAACGGATCATCGTGCAAGGAATTTCCGCCTTGGTAACGAAACGGGACGAGAATCCGCCGCCTCGGAAATAGCCGTTATCCGCAGGACACCACTCCACGTTGTCCATGATCGCCTTTTTATCAGCTTCCGTGACATGATACCACTCCTTCATCGTGGGAGCACCGTTTTCATCGGTCGCACGGCAGTTCGCGTCAAGACAAGCCGCACCCGAGTTGATCAGATGAATAAATCCGTCCGCTTCCTTTGCCTTACCCTCGACGTCATAGCCCGTTACACGCTTAACAGCGTCGGTGGACCAATACGTACGCACATCCGCAAAGATCTGCGCACGGTTGGTCAACAGCTTCATAAAGAGCATTCCGATGCCGTTGAGGGTATCGTTCTCGGTCGCCAGAATGTACGGCTCACGCGTGCCGTTCCAGTCGAACGAGGAATTGAGGATCGCTTCTCCAAAATCACAGTTGGGATAGAAGTCCGTCCACTGTCTCTGCCCCTGGAAGCCTGCAACGATGGCGTTGTGACCGACCTTCTCCTCCTCGCAGCCTGCGGGAAGCTTGTCGTTTCCGTTCATCAGATCCTGAAGGATCATCGCCATCTGCACGCAGAATGCGAAGTCCTTTTCCTTCTGCTCGTCGCTCTTGCGGATGAAGTCGGGGTTCTTATCAAATCCGATGTGGCAGTTTTCCTTTGCCCATGCAAGTGCGCGCTCAAACTCCTCGTGGTCGTAAATGCCCTCGGTCATTCGGCGAATGATCTCAACCTCGTCCACGGACTCCACGCGCATCCCCAGATAATCCTCGATGAAATCGGTGTTGATCTGCGAGCCTGCGATGCCCATGCAAAGAGAACCAATCTGCAGATAGGACTTTCCTCTCATCGTAGCTGCCGCGATCGCCGCGCGGCCGAAGCGGAGAAGCTTTTCCTTGACGTCCTCGGGGATCGTGGTATCGTCCAGATCCTGCACGTCATGTCCGTAAATTCCGAATGCGGGAAGTCCCTTTTGCGCATGTGCCGCAAGGACTGCCGCGAGATATACAGCACCCGGTCTCTCGGTTCCGTTAAAGCCCCAAACACCCTTGATGGTGTGCGGATCCATGTCCATTGTCTCCGAGCCATAGCACCAGCAAGGCGTCACGGAGAGAGTAATGGAAACACCCTCGCGACGGAATTTCTCGGCGCAAGCAGCGGTCTCACCAACACGACCGATGGTGGTGTCGGCAATAACGACCTTCACGGGTGTGCCGTCGGAATAGCGCAGATTTTCCTCGAACAGACGAGCCGCGCTCTTTGCCATGTTCATGGTCTGGTCCTCCAATGACTCACGAACGCCCAATACACCGCGTCTGCCGTCGATCACAGGACGAATGCCGATCACGGGATAGCTACCAATCAACTGATTCTTTCTCATGATACGTTCCTTCCAATTTTATAGATTTCAATATCAAAATTCTTCTTATCTCTGTACGCGTCCGCTTCCGTCGCCTTTTGCCAGCTTTTCGACCTCCGCAACGGACACACGGTTATAGTCACCCTCCACCGAATGCTTCAGTGCGGATGCCGCGACTGCGAATTCGATCGCATCCTGCGTGCTCTTGCCCGTCAGAAGCGAATAGATCAAGCCACCGCCGAAGGAATCGCCACCGCCAACACGGTCAACGATATGCAGACGGTAGGACTTGGAGAAGCAATAATTTTCTCCGTCGTAAAGCATGCCTGCCCAATCGTTGTCGCTTGCGGAGATCGAGGAGCGAAGCGTGATCGCGACCTTCTCAAAGCCGAATTTTTCAGCCAACTGCTTTGCAACCGACTTATATCCTTCATGGTTGAGCTTACCGCCGTAGATATCGGTATCCTCTGCCTCAATGCCGAATACGTCCTTTGCATCCTCCTCGTTGGAAATGCAAACGTCCACGTATTTGCAAAGCTCAGTCATTGCCTCGCGTGCCTCGGCGCGCGTCCAAAGCTTGCCGCGGTAGTTGAGGTCGCAGGAGATCTTGACCCCCTTTGCCTTTGCCGCACGGCAAAGTCGGAGGCCAAGCGGTCTTAGGAAG
>JAZNXP010000219.1:0-6526 GCA_045593965.1 Eubacteriales bacterium
TGAACAAGGTCGTTGAGGATGCGGTGGTTCTCAAGCAGATCCTCATCCGAGCCGCCGATGGAGATCTCGTTGGAAAGTCCCCAGACAACGATGGACGGGTGGTTATAATTCTGCGATACGAGCTCCTTCATCTGCGAGACCGTGTTCTCTCTGCCCGTGGGCATGTGCTTGGAAATATAGGGGATCTCTGCCCAGATCACAAGTCCGCGCTCGTCGCAAAGATCGTAGAAATACTGATCGTGCTGATAGTGCGCAAGGCGGATCGTGGTCGCGCCCACCTCGCAGATCAGATCGATATCCTCTCTGTGGTGCTCGGGAAGGAGTGCGTTACCGACGCCCCATCTATCCTGATGGCGGGATACGCCGCGCAGGGGATATTCCTCTCCGTTGAGGATGAAGCCGTTGTCGGGATCGATCTTGAAGGAGCGGCAGCCGAAGCGGTTGCAGACGTTGTCCAGCACCTCGCCGTTCTCAACGATCTCGATCTCGCAGCAATAGAGGTAAGGATCGTGGCGTCCGTGCCAGAGGTGAACGTTCTTGATCTCGAACGTGACCTTGGTCTCGGCGGTCTCGATCTTTTGCAGCTCGTTTTCGTCCTTGTCATAGATCGCATAGACCAGCTTCTGTCCGTCCTTGAGATTTTTGACGTATGCCTCAACCTCGACCGACGCATCGGCGCCGTTGACGGTGGGGGTGATCTTCAGCCCGGGCGCGCCGTAGTAGTCAAGATCGAAGTGCGCGTTGTTGACGCAGATCAGGTTGACGTCACGGTAAATACCGCCGTAGAAGGTGAAGTCCGCCATCTGGGGATATACGGTTTCGTTTGCGGAGTTGTCAACGATCAGAGCGATGTCGGTCTGATCCTTGAGCGCGTCGGTGACGTTGACTCTCCACGTGGAGTAACCGCCGTCGTGATGCGCCAGCTTCTCGCCGCCCACGAACAGATCTGCCGAGGAGTTGGTCCCACGGAATTCGAGATAATAAAGATCCGCTTTGGGAAGCTCTGCCTTGTTCAGCGTCTTTACGTACAGGCAAGAGCCGCGGAAATAGTCGTTGCCTCCGTCCTGACCGTCGATCGCGTTCCAGGAGTGGGGAAGGTTGATCGCCTCACCCTCGCGCGCGCTGATGTCGGTCGTATCCTTGACGAAGAGCCAATTCTGATTCAGATTTACGATGTTTCTCATGTATATTCTCCTTGTTTGAAGTGAAAGGTTTCTTGGAAAAGGCGTCTGACCCCTTGAGTCGGACGCCTTAATAAAGTCAGTGAATTATTCTTCGCTTGAAGAAGCCTCTGCCTTTCTTGCGGCGAGCTCTTTGTTCATTTGATCAAGCGTTTTCTTGTCGAGGTTATAGATCACGGCGAGTCCGATGAACTGCAGCACTGCGCTGAGCATATACAGTCCCGCAACGAGCCAGCACATGTTGTGCGCGGTGGTAGCGGACTGACCGATCGTTCCGTACTTTGCCTGATAGCCGAGGAAGCCCATGATCAGAAGCACGATGGAGGGGCCGATGCCCTGCGCGAGCTTTCTGAAGAAGGAATGGAGCGAATAAACGGTGCCTTCCTCACGGGTTCCGAACTTCCATTCGTTATAATCGATCGCGTCACCCATCATTGCCCAGGATACGCAGGTGTAAACACCCATGCCGACGCCGAAGATAACGAGACCGATCAGATATACGATCAGAGCCACGTTGACGTCCTGAATCAAGGGGAAGATGAACATGATCGCGCCGCCAACGAGCGAGACGACCGTGCCGAATACGGACGATTCCTTCTTACCGAATTTCTTAACGATCTTGGTAATGAAGGGCATGAAAATGAACATGGGAAGGAAGCCGACCAACTGAACGATACCCGACATGGATGCCATGTTGAAATAGGTGGCAAACATAATGGTGGTTGCGGTTGCAGCGGCGTTCATACCAAGGAACATACCCATTGCCGCAAGGGTCGCGCCAACTGCGGGACGGTTCTTCATAAATTTGCCGAATGCCTGGAAAATGTTGAATTTTCCGCTGCTTTCGTTGGTCTTTACGGTGTTTTCATTGACACGGACGGTGATGTTCTTGATCATGAACAGGAATGCCAAAAATCCGATGATACCCATGATCAGAGCAGCCCAGAAAACTCTGTCGCCCAAAAGGATCTCAAGGGGCTTACCGGTCAGAGGGCTGAGGACCTCCTCGCCTGCGGCATACGCCTGTCCCGTTGTGGGATTGATATGGAAATTCTCGGGGCGGAACGCTTCCTCTGCGCCTTCGGGAATTTCGATGTTTTGAAGGAAGTCGGTCGTTCCGTCGTAGGTGACCTTGCGCCAGATCAGCATCGGGAGGATGGTGCTGGGAAGGATGTTACCGATCATGGAGCCGACGGATCTCCAGGTGGAGAGCTGTGCGCGCTCACCAACGTCCTCGGTGATGACCGAAAGCATGGAGCCGTACGGAACGTTTGCGATCGTGTAGAACGCGTCCCAAATGACGTATCCGACGATAAAGAGCATCGCTTTTACAACCGTGGGAGCACCGGGGAAGGGCAGAAATACCATTGCGCCGCCGATCAGAAGTCCGCAGGCACCTATGAAGATATAGGTCTTGAACTTGCCCATTCTGTATTTTCTCTTGTCATTGTCGATCAGGGTACCGATGATCGGGTCATTGACGGCGTCCCAAATCTGAACGAGAAGCAGAAGCACAGAAAGGAGACCGGTCTCCAGCATCATGTAAACGAGCCAGAAGGTCTGAACGGTGTTCTTCAGGGAGAAGCTCATGTTACATCCGAGGTCTCCCGCGGCGTACGCAAGCTTATCGCGAATGCCGAACTTACGATGCCCGTTGGCATCTAATTTGGGTTCTTTTTTCATTGTCGTTTCCTCTTTCTAAAAAAATTTGGATTTTGTAGAATGCGATGATAACAATATCATTATACTACCATATTTGTAAGAAGCGGTAGTATAAAAATAATGTAAATTTGTACTATTTTCATTTTATCGAGTGAAAATATTGTTGCAATTATCAAAAGAATATGATATAATACCGATGGAAACCCATCGAATTGACGAAAACGGCAAAAGCAGGTGGCACGCATGAATTTTGAAAACGAATTGAATTTTTTTCGGGAGATCCTTGAAAAATGTCAGATCAACACGGGACTTCTCTCTGCGCATGACAGCATTGGTGCGACGGTGACACCAAGGCTTGATAGCGTCGTCGGGTATTTGTTGAGATCGGATGCGACGGTGCAGAACGTATTCGGAAACATCGAAAGCAAAACCAAATATATGTTCAGCAACGAATTCAAGCTCAATTACGTTTGCTTAAGGCTTCCCGTCATGAGTGAGAAGAATATTTTGTTCATCGGACCGTACCTGTCCTCCGCGATCACGTCGAAGGATATTCTTGAAATTGGAGAGAAAACCGAGCTTTCACCGATCGGTCAGAGGGTTTTGAAGGACTATTACGCAACCTTACCGATCATTGCCGAGAGAGATCGTATTCTGACGGTCATTGACGCCTTTTGCGAAAAGATCTGGCAGACCTCGTCCTTTGCGATCGAGCGATTTGAAAAGAATTACACGCTGCCCTTTGTTGCAATGGACCATACCGCGCAGGATGAGAGCGCGGAGGAGATCCTTGCAAATGCCGAGATGATGGAGATGCGATATTCGTTCGAAAATGAAATGATCCGCGCGGTTGCCTTGGGCCAGCAGCATAAGGAAGGGCGTCTGTCGGCGGCTTTCAACGAGCAGATGTTTGAAAAGAGAGTTCAGGATCCTGTCAGGAACGCCAAAAATTACTGCATCATTATGAATACGCTTCTGCGAAAGGCAGCAGAGGAGGGCGGCGTTCACCCGATCCATATTGATAAGCTTTCGTCAAAATTCGCCGCGAAGATCGAGCTGATCACGGACGTCAGTAAGGTGTCGGAATTCATGAGGGAGATGTTTTCCTCGTATTGCCGTCTGGTTCATAAGCACTCCACACGTCAGTATTCCCCGATCGTAAAGAAGACAGTCATCGTGATCGATTCCAATATCTCCGCCGAGCTGTCACTCGGCACGTTGGCGAAGGCGCGCGGCGTAAGCAGTGGATATCTTGCGACCGTATTCAAAAAGGAAACGGGAAAGACGGTTTCGGAATACGTAAGGGACAAACGGATGGAGCACGCGAAATATCTTTTGAGCACAACGCATCTGCAAATACAGACGGTCGCGCTGCATTGCGGGATCATGGACGTTCAGTATTTTTCCAAAATATTTAAAAAGCAGATCGGAAAAAGCCCAAAGGAATACAGAGAATCCATTCGAGCGTGATAATCCAATTACCGGGTGGTGATCGCGGTTGTGATTGCCACCCTTGATTTTATATGGATTTCGGTGCTATTGTCCAACAATGCGTGTCATTTGCAACGACACCTGTCTTTTTGAAGCAGCTATCATTGAATAGATCTTCCGTCTCGGAGCAAGGCTTACGATGGAAGTGCAATCGGATACAACCGAATAATGAATCAGGCATCGGAGCAAAAACCGATGCTGATTTTTTTGACGTGGATATTGATAAATGCAGTAAAATGTCTTGATTTATTCACAAAATAATGGTATAATGGATACGCTACACAAATTTAATAATATGCAAAGTCGGGTTATTGTCCATCAAAGGGATAACGATACCTTTTTTCGTCATACACTTACATAAGTGAATTTGATAAAAATGCAAATTCCCAATATGTAAGTGTGTTAATCCATCTTTGCATAAATTTGTGTAGCAACAAAACGGGGTTTGCGTTTTTTGTGCGTGGCTTCGGTCACGCACTTTTTGATTTTCAGAAGGACTATGAAAAAGATTGTTCGCCCGATATTGGGGCAGTTTTCGGATTATATTGTTTCGCTTTGATATGATATGGTATCATTAAAATACCATTTATCAATAAGCTTTTGGTTAAAACATATTTGATTATACAATGAAAAGGATTGTTGGATTAATTGTTGCGACAGTATTGATTATGTCAATGTGCGGATGTAGCAATAAGAATACGGAGCGCACAACAGATGTTGTTATATCACTTGAAAGCGATGGCGTTTACGGCATCGTGATCGAATATAGCGTTGACCGCACACGCTTGGGCGGTCAGATGGCATCGTGTGATCCCGAAAAGACCAAGCCCTTGCCCAAAGAAGAACATACCATCAAGTTTGCGGAGCAAGGCTTTGGAGAGCCTTACACGCTCGATAGCGGCAGGTTTGGTATTCTCGTTGTCGTAGTTCTTGAAAACGGCGAGGAAGTACCGCTCCAATATCTATGGGAGTGGAACGCAGCCTACGGAGAACAATATCACTTTACCTTGTCAGGCAACAAAGAAAATGGGTTTGTGTTAACGGCATCAGATGACGTTGATTGCACGATCACTCCGTGGGATGAGTTACCAAGCGATTTTTTGAATTGAGGGAGAAAAAATGAGAGCAGCATTTCAAATATTGGCAATACCGTATCGGATTATTGACGGCACTCCGAGATACTGTGTATTCCATCGTGCCGATCACGACCAATGGCAGTTTATAGCCGGAGGCGGCGAAGATACAGAAACGCCATTAGAAGCGGCAAAAAGAGAAACATTTGAGGAAGGTGGAGTTCACGCATCTAAGTGGTTTGAACTGACAAGCTTAGCCTATCTCCCCATTACAGTTATTTCCGAGAAATGCCGTCAACATTGGAGCAAGGATACATACGTTATTCCCGAATATACCTTTGGATTTGAGTGTGAAGAAGATATACAGCTATCTCACGAGCATACGGAGTGTGTTTGGTTGACATATGAAGAAGCAAATCAAAAACTCAAATGGGATTCTAACCGCACTGCGCTATTTGAGTTGAATTGTCGAATTAAAGATTTTCTACAAGAGAAATAACATCGGCTTCATTGTTTTGGAGGTGATCGATTGAACCCATCAACATACATACCAATAATCTTTTTATGGATTATCATATTTTATGTTATATTCCGCAATCGGCGGGCAGTTGTCGCAAGACAGATTATTAAGAAAAGAAAATTGGAGGGCAATGCCGAAATGAAAGAACTTGCAAAGAGATTTATTGATAAAGAGTGTTTGATTTCTTCCTTTGACAGCAACCATCAGTTTGAGGGCGTTATCAAGGAAGTCAGTGACAGTGCGATCCTTGTGGAAAAGAACGGAACTGTCGAAGCAATCAACCTTGACTTTGTTATTCGCATCAGAGAATATCCCAAAAACAAAAAGGGCAAGAAAAAGTCTGTTGTACTTGACTAACAACCATAAAAGCGAGGTGATCCCGTGAAAATAACAAAATTTTATAACCCCGAAATACCGTACAGCCTTCACGATATGAACGTGATCGAATTTGAGGTCAACGGCGACAACCTCATAATGAGAACTCAATCGGGTATGGTGAGAACCGCACCAAATTGGGATCAAGTTGACGGATACCTCGAATTTCTCGATGTGAATTGGAAATATTGCTATGCTACCGTGTGTGAAGGATACTACGGCAA
>JAZNXP010000220.1:0-7266 GCA_045593965.1 Eubacteriales bacterium
CAGCTCCTGTGCGGCGAACAGTTTTGGGCTTTGGAGAGATTTTAAAGTAACGCACAACCTCGTAGGGGCGACCTGCGGTCGCCCGTGTTTGTTTTTCGTAACATTTTATGGCGGGCGACCACAGGTCGCCCCTACGGATAGATCCTCTTTACCTCGGTAGTGTGCCGATCCGACCCCCTCAGTCGCTTCGCGACAGCTCCCCCTACAAGTAGGTGGCGCCTTTCACGGAATGCCGCGAACAATTTTTACTTTGGCAAAACTTACTTTATGGAGTTTTCAGGGTGGTGGGCGGCAAGGTGCCGCTCCCACTTAGCTCCGCTGCAACGGACAGTTTCGAGCTACTGCAAAATTTTATTCACGGACGACCTAATGGAAGGCGGCAAGCCGCCCCCTACGGATTGGAGTTTTCAGGGTGGTGGTACCTGAAAACTTGCGGGAGCAAATCTAAAAGACTGTGATCAAGACGTTCCCATGCAGTCAACCAACTGACCAAAGGGACTATTGCTATCAAATTCAGTAAAACTTTCACTTGCTATCCACCGACGAAAGCAGTGTGTTTGCACTGCCGTCCCAAACGTAGCCCAAACCCATGCCGTGAAAGTTTTGAAGATTCTTAAGAAACTTTTTCAAAAGTTTCTTAAGTGGGTGCAGGGCAAAGCCCTGCAAAACCACTCCCCAAGCCTGTGTGCCTCTCACAGCGACGAGGGGTTGAGGTCGATGCTGATATTGAGCCGCTTTCCGACGTTGCTTGCAAAGCCCGTAACGAGTGCGGAAAGCATTTCCAAGGTTCTCTTATTCAATTTACACTTGATGACGATGCGCATACGGTAACGGTTATCCACGCGATAGACAGGCGCTTCAAACGGACCGAATGAGATCAGGGGGACGTCACGGTAAGGGCCTTTGCTCAAGTCCTCCAGGTCTCTTGCGAGATGCTCAACAGCCAGCAACAGCTCGGTTTCCAGCAATCCCGTGACCGTCACCAGCGCGATGTCACAGAACGGTGGGAAGGTCAAGAGCTTCCGCAGGCGGATCTCACGATCGTAGAACGCTTCGTAATTCTGCTCGCAAGCAAGGCGAATGACCTCGCTGTCGGGATTGTTTGTCTGAATAACAGCCAAGCCTTCCTTGTCTCCGCGTCCCGCGCGTCCGATGACCTGTGTCAGCATTGAAAACGTGCGCTCGTTGGCGCGGTAATCGTCAAGATAAAGCGACGCATCCGCAAGCAAAACGCCCACAAGCGTCACGTCGGGAAAATCGTGTCCCTTTGTCACCATCTGCGTTCCGAGCAGAACGTCCGCTTCGTGACGGCGGAATACGCCAAGCAGATTGTCATAGGCAAGCTTCGTGCCCGTTGTGTCGGTATCCATGCGCAAAATATTCGACTTCGGGAGCAGCTTTTCCAGCTCCTCCTCCACGCGTTGCGTGCCAAAGCCCATGCGCGCCAGATGCTCGGACTGACACGTGGGACACAGCTTCGGCGGCGGCATCTTTTTGCCACACCAATGACAGACGAGATGCCCGTCCGAATAGTCCCGTTTTTTGGTATGATACGTCATCGCGACCGAGCAGGACGGACACATGACCGCCTCTCCGCACGACCGACAGCTGAAGAAATGATTATATCCGCGACGGTTGAGGAACAGGATCGACTGCTCCTTTTGCTCCTGCACGCGGCAAAGCTCGCGCAAAAGCCGCTCGCCCAAGGGAGACGTATTCCCCCCTTGCTCCTCGCCGCGCATATCCGCAACGATGACGCGCGGCAATTTTGCGTTTCCGTAACGGTTGCGCAAGCGGATCAGCGTATAAAGCCCCTCTTGCGCCTTATGATAGCTTTCAATGGATGGCGTTGCGGACGCGAGCAGCATCAGTGCGTTGCCCTTGGCGCAACGGTAGCGCGCGATGTCACGCGCGTGGTATTTCGGGTTCTGATCGGATTTATACGTATGCTCCTGCTCCTCGTCGATGAGGATCGCGCCAAGGTTTTTCACGGGCGCGAATACCGCCGAGCGCGTACCGATCACAACGTCGGAAAGCCCTTGACGGATGCGGCAATACGCATCGTATCGCTCTCCCGCCGAAAGTCCCGAATGCATCACCGACACGCGGCTTCCGTACCTTGCGCAGAAGATCGACACCGTTTGCGGTGTCAGCGCGATCTCGGGCAAGAGCAGAATGACACCCTTCCCCGCCGCCAGAAGCCGATCCATCAGCGCGGTCATCACGCAGGTCTTTCCGCTTCCCGTCACGCCGTGCAGAAGTGCCGCCTTCGGTTCTCCCGAAAACGCAAGAGACGTCAAGGCCTCGACCGCCTCGGTCTGCTCTTCGTTGAGCGTCAGAGGCGTTTGTCCCGTGAACGGGATCTCGGAATACGGATTTCTGTCCAGGCGAACCTCTTCGCTTGCCAAAAGACCCTTCTCCTCCAAGGTGCGGATGGGCGAATCTCCCACGCCCGTGCGTTCCTTGATCTCGTCCGCACGCATGGGACAGCCCTCGTCAAGCAATGCCTGCAGGATCGCCACCTGCTTCTCGGACGTCAGCTTGATGCCGCCGTTTTCCTCTCCCGAGATCAGACTGCGGATCACCGCGTCGCTCTTGGCAAAGAACCAACGCCGCTCCACCAGCCCCTTTGAGGCATCCTTTAAGATGACTCTCTTTTGCAAGGCACCGCACGCCAACAAACGGCGCAGACGGTTCTCCACCCCCGATCCGTATTCACGGCGGAGATTGAGAAACGGCACCTCTCCCGCATCGGAAATGCGCCGATAGAGCAACAAATCCGACGAATGGATATCGTCGGAGTCGGTCGGGATATAGGAGGTCACCGAATAAAGCGTGACAAGGCGTGAAAGCGCGGACGCGGGCATCATGGATTTCACCGCGTCTCCGATCGTACATAACAAGCGTTGCTTCATGAAGGCGCAGAGCCCCATCATTCCGCTGTCCAGAGCCATGTGCTCGGGCGAGACAAGCTCGATCCCCTTCAGCTCCTTGCGTCCCTGTGTTTCGCGCAATTCCCAAACGACCCCAAGTCTCCGATGGTTGGACGGCCCGAACGGGACCGTCACAAACACACCGGGATAAATGTCCTCCTCCAGAGCTACGGGAATACGGTATTCATACATGTAGTCCAGATGATAGGGATTGTCAAGAATATATACGCCCGCAAACCGCGTGGACATTCTTACTCCGCGTCGGCAGATGCGTCCTCGGCATCCGCTACCGCTTCAACGGCAGACGCGTCCTCGGCAGCCTCGTCCTCATCGGAGAATACGCCGTCGCGCGCAACCTCAAAGCGGCCTGCGTGAAGTCTTGCGATCGCAACCTTCACCGCCTTCTCGTCGCGAAGCTCGCGGTCGATCATGGTGTTCAGGGGACGGTCAGTCTCCTTATTTCCCGTCAGGGATCTTTCCGCCGCATCGTGCTGGGTGACATATTCGTCGGTGATGATGCGCGCGCATTTTGCGGTCGCAAGTGCCAGCTCGTAGCGGTTGAATTCGCCTTTGGTCAGTTCGTCAATGGTAGGGTAAAGCATCGTATTTTCTCCTTCTCTAACAGGTGATTTTCGTTTGGTGTTTATGATATTTACAGCCTTTGGGCTTCATTTTCAAAGTATTTCTTCACGGCGTCGGGGTGACGGCGGACTGCCATCTTCTCCGCGTTGACGACCGTGCGGATGTCCTCTGCGCACGCAAGCGCACCGTTTGGCTGATTGTAAACGATGTAATCGTACTCGCCAAGCAACGGGACCTCTTCCTTGGTGCGGTTCAGACGCTTCCTGATGACCTCCTCGGTCTCGGTTCCTCTGCCGCGGAGTCTTGCCTCCTGCTCCGCAAAGCTCGGAGAGAGGATCATGATCAGCACCGCCTCGGGGAAGAGCTTTTTGACGTTGATCGCGCCCTCTACCTCAAGTTCAAGAATCAAATTTTTGCCTGCGTTGACCGCCTCCAGTGCTTGCTTGAGCGGCGTGCCGTAGTAGTTTTCGCAATAGCAGGTGTATTCCATCATTTCCTTCTTCGCGATCAGCTCCTCAAAGTCCTGTCGGTCAATGAAATGATAGTTCTTACCGTTGATCTCGCCGGGTCTGGGCGCGCGCGTCGTCGCGGATACCGAATAAACGTATTCCTCCGACTTGAGCAGCTCCTTGATCACCGTTCCCTTGCCCGTTCCCGCAGGCCCCGAGATCACAACAAACAATCCTTTTTCCATGTCCGTATCTCCTTTGACTTTTGTTTGCTTTTTATTCTCCGTCGGTATCTTCCTCGTCACCGATGTCATCGCTGTCATACGCGCTGCTGTCCAGACGGTTCGCGATCGTCTCGGTCTGGATCGCCGACAGGATCACGTGCTCCGAATCGGTAATGATCACCGCTCTCGTTCTGCGTCCGCACGTCACGTCGATCGCGCGTCCGTCATCCTTCGAATCCTGGATCAGTCGCTTGATCGGCGCGGAATCGGGGTTCGCAAGAGCCACCACTCTGTCCGCCGCGACCATGTTTCCAAAGCCTACGTTGATAAATTTCATCTCGGTTCCTCTTTTCTTCGTTTTAATGGAAAACGGGCTGTTCCCCAAAGTGCAAAATCTTATATGACCCGTAGGGAACGGCGTCCTCGACGTTCCCTACAAATCAGATGGAGTTTGTACGTTGTTGAGCAATTTTAAGCCTCTGCATAAATCCGTTTCACGGTTGCCGCAAAGTCTTTTTGCTCTTATTCCAAATTCTGGATCTGTTCGCGGATCTTTTCCAGCTCGCACTTGACGTCAACGACGAGGTGCGCGATTTGGGCATCGTTGCACTTCGAGCCCGTGGTGTTGATCTCGCGGTTCATTTCCTGAAGCAAAAAGTCCAGACGTCTGCCGATCGGCTCTCCGCTGCGCAGGATCTCCTCAAGAGCAACAAAGTGCGTCCGCAGACGGACAAGCTCCTCATCGACCGCGACCTTATCGGCGTGAATGGCGCACTCGGTCAGAAGGCGCGTCTCGTCGGGCGTGATCTGATTGTCGGCAAGCGACTCGCGGATGCGCTCGGTCAGCCGTTCGCGGTAGGTGGCAACGTCCTCAAGTGAGAGTGTCTCGATGCGATCCACGCGCGATTTGATATACTCGATCTTGTTCAAAATATCCTTGCCAAGACTTTCTCCCTCGGCTTCACGGGAAGCTAAAAAGGCATCGGTAGCCTTCCCGATGACGGCGGATACGCGCGCCCAGTCCTTCTCCACGTCCTCCTCGGGCTTCCGAGAGCGGAACAGCTCCTGGTTGCGGGCAACGGTCATCACGGAAATGTCATCCTTGAGTCCGTAGGTGTCACGCAGGCGGTAAAGCGCGTCCAGATATCCCTTGAGATAGGCTTCGTCAAGACAGATCTCGGTGTTGACCGACTGCAGCTGCTCGATCGAGATCGAAACGTCCACCTTGCCGCGCACAACGCCGCGACTCTGCAGGTAGGGCTTCACACGCTCCTCCAGATAGCCGTACGCGCGACTGATGCGCGTGGAGCAATCCAGGAAGCGACCGTTGACCGAACGGATCTCAACCGTGACGTCCAGTCCGTCCACCGTTTCGCGGCATCTTCCAAAGCCTGTCATGCTGCGAATCATCTTACCCTCTCCTCCGTTTTCCTAAAAATTGCAATATATATTTTATTGTAACTCATTTTTGCGAAAATGTCAACCTTTTCTTGTCTTTTTCCTTGAAAAACCTTTCAAATTTATCTCCTCGGCACGCCTTGACAAAAAAATACGGATATGCTATAATAAAGAGAATCAAATCACTCGGAAAATCGGGGCATCTCCCGACTGCTTCCAAAGGAGCTCAAATGCCAAAAACCAAATGGAAGGGCGGCACTCTGCTCGCTCCCGTTCCGCCCGCGCTGGTCACCTGCTCGGACGGGGAGCGTGACAACGTGCTGACCGTTGCCTGGACGGGAATTCTCAATTCCGATCCGCCAAAAACCTATATCTCGGTTCGCCCCTCGCGCTTCTCGCACGAGCTGATCTCCAAAAGCGGCGAATTCGCCATTCACCTTACCACCAAAGCCTTGGCGCGCGCCACCGATTGGTGCGGCGTCTATACGGGCGCAAAGGTAGATAAATTTGAGCGATGTCGACTCACGAAGGAGCTTGCCAACGAAATTTCCTGTCCCATCATCGCAGAGGCTCCGTTGGCACTGGAATGTCGCGTGACCGACGTGATCCACCTCGGCTCTCACGATATGTTCATGGCGGACATCGTCGCCGTGGACGTGGATGATTCCCTCATCGACGAAAAGGGGAAGCTCCACCTCGACCGCGCGGGACTTCTCGCCTACGCACACGGAGAATACTTCGAGCTTGGCAAAAAGCTCGGCACCTTCGGCTATTCGGTTGCCAAAAAGAAGAAGAAACCGCAAAGAAAATAAGTTTGCGGCAAGGTGCCGCTCCGAAGAAACGCACGTTGGATCAAATGAACTGTTGTGAGGCGTTTGGAAAACGGAATGTCGAGGGCGCCGTCCCCTACAAAACATGCCGCGATCTGCTCCGAACCAAATTTATGGAGCATTTTGGGTGGCTCCACCTGCGGTGGGGCTCCGTAGCTCCGCCGCGGCGGACGTTTTTTGCCTTGGCAAAACTTATATTGTGGAGTTTTCAGGGTGGTGGGCGGCAAGGTGCCGCTCCCACTTAGCTCCGCTGCAGCGGACAGTTTCGAGCTGAAACTAAATTCGTGGAGCATTTTGGGTGGTGGTACCAAAATGCTCGCGGGAGCTAATCTAAAAGACTATGATCAAGACGTTCCCATACGGTCGACCAACTGACCAAAGGGACTATAACATACCCAACCCCACGAAGCTTTCACCAAGCTGTCTACGGACGGAAGTGCTTTGTATGCACCTCGTTCCAAGTGTAGCAAAACCCTATGCGGTGAAAGTTCTTGGAGGTGTCGGAACCTTCTTGCAAGAAGGTTCTGACGAAGAACAACAAACAAACAAACAAACACAACACCAAGAAAGGATGAAAGATCCATGCAATTATACAACTCATTGACAAGAACAAAGGATGAATTTGTGCCGCACGAGGAGGGCAAGGTCAGCATGTACACCTGCGGTCCGACCGTCTATCACTTCGCACACATCGGAAACCTGAGAACCTACATTATGGAGGACGTGCTCGACCGTTATCTGCGCTATGCGGGCTACGAGGTCACGCGCGTCATGAACATCACGGACGTGGGACATCTGACGTCCGACGCCGACACGGGCGAGGACAAGATGCTCAAGGGCGCGAAGCGCG
>JAZNXP010000221.1:0-1862 GCA_045593965.1 Eubacteriales bacterium
ACCGTGATCCGCAACGGCGAGACGGTGGACACGGCGGAAACGACCGTGGGCATTCGCACGATCTCCTTTGACGCCAAGCACGGCTTCCGCCTCAACGGAAGGACGAGAAAGCTGCGCGGTGGCTGCATTCACCACGATCACGGAGTATTGGGGGCTGCGGCGTATCCCGCGGCAGAGGAGAGAAAGGTGCGCTTGCTTAAGGAAAGCGGCTTCAACTCGCTCCGCATCGCGCACAATCCGCCCTCGCTTGCGCTTCTTGAGATCTGCGACCGTATGGGGATTCTCGTAATGGACGAGGCGTTCGATACGTGGAATATCCCAAAGCGCATCCGCGACTATCATCTTTTCTTTGAGGATTGGTGGGCGCGTGACATTTCCTATATGGTCCTGCGCGACCGCAACCACCCTTGCGTGATCTCTTATTCGATCGGCAACGAGATCCACGAGCGCGGAGGCACGTCGGACGGTGCGGCATGGTCGGCAAGGCTTGCCGACGAGGTCAGGAAATACGATCGAACCCGTCCCGTCACCTCGGGCGTCTGCGGCTGTTGGGAGCAAACGTCCAAAACCGATCCTGCTGACTATAAAAAGGACGCACTTCTGGGCTTTGATGACTGGGGATTTGGACACGTTGGGGATAGCTGGGCGGAGCGGACAAGGGATTACATGAAGCCGCTTGACATCGTGGGCTATAACTATCTTTACGAACGCTATGACAACGACGGCAAGCAATTTCCCGACCGCGTGATCTGGGGCTCGGAGACGCATGCCATTCATTTTTACGATTCTTGGAAATCGGTGCTTCGCAACGATCACGTCATCGGAGACTACACGTGGACTGCCATCGATAACCTCGGTGAAGCGGGAACGGGACGCTCCTGCTGGGCGCGCGACGGCGAGATCAAGGGCATCAGCATGGCGGAATTTCCGTGGCAGAACTGCTATCAGGGCGACCTTGACCTTTGCGGCTACCGCCGTCCGCAGTCTTATTTCCGAGAAGCGGTATGGCTTGGCGGCGTTTCTCCCATTTTCACCACGCATCCCGAGCATTACGGCGAGGGCTTTACGGGGACGGAGTGGCATTGGTATGACGTTTTGGATACGTGGGCGTTTCCCGATGCGTATCTTGGCAAGCCCGTCAAGGTGGAGATCTATGCGGATGTCGACCTTGTCAAATGGTATCTCAACGGAACATTCGTGGGGCAGAGCATTCCCGAAAAGGCGATCGCGACCTTGGATATTCCTTACGCGCGCGGAACGCTGACGGCAGAGGTGATCCGCGAGGGCGTTTGCGTTGCCAAGCGGACACTTTCCACGTCAGGAGAGCCTTATGCGGTCAAGCTGACACCCGAAAAGACCGAGCTTTACGCGGACGGACGCGATCTGCTCTACGTTGCCGCGATCGTGGTGGACAAAGACGGAAACCGCGTACCCGATGCGAGAAATTTACTGACCTGTACCGTCACGGGCGGCGAATTCTTGGGCATCTTCAGCGGAGATCCCAAGAACCTTGACACCTACGGCGAGTGCGCGTGTCATGCCTTCGAGGGCCGCGCGATGACCGTCATCAAGAGCAAGACCGCAGGCGAGATCACGGTCACGGTGGGATGTGACGGACTGCGCGAGGATACGGCTGTACTCAAGGCAAAAAAGTGATTTTTTCATTGCCTGATATCAATATGAAACCCCGCCGCTTCAAGTATGTTGTGCTTGAAGCGGCGGGGTGTTGTATTCTCAAAATTTTTGGGCTTGCGGAACGATATGCCAAGCATCGTTGCTTTTCTCTTTTATTTTTTAAACTTTTCGTTATATCCCTGAATGGCATCCCAGATGATGCGCTCCGCCATGTCCTTGCCAAAGAG
>JAZNXP010000222.1:0-4980 GCA_045593965.1 Eubacteriales bacterium
CTTCCCTCCTTTTTTCTTATATCATAGCACACCGAGCTTGTCAAATATGGGGGAAATCTGTACCGTGGAAAAATAAATGTATTTTTTGAGAAAATCGCTTGACAATCCCTTTTGAAATGATATAATTAACATAATTCAACAGAGCTTCAAAGGGGTATATGTATGAACCGCGACTGCGCAGAACGCCATTCTTGCAGATGATTATGAGATCGCTGATCTCCCCCATGTCGCAAACCGTGACCGTCTCCCACAGAGAAAATGAGCAAACCCTTTCGCTTCGGGCGAACGCAGAAGCAACAATTACTATATAAAAGGAAAGAAATCTATGATCAAAACGATTTTATTCGATCTTGACGGCACGCTCCTGCGAATGGATCAGGATGCGTTTGTCAAGTATTATTTCGGTGGACTCGCCGCGCATATGGCACCCCATGGATACGATCCCAACGCGCTGATCAAAGCAATTTGGGAGGGTACAGGCGCAATGATCGCCAACAATGGGGAGACGACCAACGAGGCGGTTTTCTGGAGCATCCTGAAGGAAAAACTCGGCGAGCACGTGAGCGATGATCTTGCCCTCTTTGAGGAATTCTACCGAGAAGGCTTTGAGAACGCACGCGCGGCTTGCGGTGACGTCAAGGGCGTCCGAGACTTGATCGACCGCCTGCACCAAAAAGGGATCCGCACCGTCCTTGCGACCAATCCACTCTTTCCCGAAATCGCCACAAACGCGCGCATCCGTTGGGCGGGACTGACACGAAATGACTTTGCGCTGATCACAACCTACGAAAACTCCCGTCATTGCAAGCCGAACCTTGATTATTACCGCGACATTCTGCAGGAATTGAATTTGGATCCTATGGAATGCTGCATGGTCGGAAACGACGTAGACGAGGACATGATCGCGCGCGAGCTTGGTATGCAGGTCTTTCTTCTGACCGACTGCCTGCTCAACCGCAGCAACAGCGATATCTCACAGTTTCCGCACGGCGACCTCTCTGCTCTGGAAGCATTTTTGGATGCGTTGCTCTCTTGACACTTCCCTTTATATATTTCAATCAAAAAAGATCCATCCATGAGGAATTCCCCATGGATGGATCTTTTGATTTGTTTATTGGTTTGATGAAAAATCATTCAACAGGCTCGTTATAATAGGCAGCGCCTCTGGCAAGCTCTTCTTCGTCATCGTCGAAGTCAAAGCTGCTACCCGCCTGCTCGCCCTGAACAGGAGCTTCATCAAAGAACTCTTCGCCCTCTTCAAAATCCTCCTCGTAGTATTCCTCTTCGCCTCCCTCGGATGCTTCCTCCTCGGGCAAGGAATAATTGGGATTCGCCGCGGGCTCAATGAAGCCATCCTCGTCCACGCCATAATATGCCGCGCCGTCGATCGCTTCCTCCTCTGCCGCTTCCTCATTGGGAATGAAGGCTTGTCCGTTCTCATCGTATTCGTACTCGGGCTCATTGTAAGCAGGCGCTTCCTGCTCGTAAAAATCGTCGTTCTCTTCACCAAACTCAACGAACGCATTGGCGTACGCTGCACCGTCATCATAAGCCTGCGGCGTTTCCTCTTCGTCCGCCTGTTCATGCGTAAGCTCCTCTTCATCCGCTTCATAAAGCTCGCCGTAGGAGCTTTCCTCATCGGGAAGATCCGAATCGGTCAGCGAATGCAGAACGGGCTCACCCTCATGCTCGGGCTCATCTTGCAAAGCGGACTGTGCGGCGGTGTCAAGATAGATCGGCTCTTCATCCTCGGGGATCTCTTCCTCTCGCGCTTCCTTTCGGGGAGCGACACGCTTTCCGTGACGGGAAACCAGATCGGACGAAAGGAGAAGATAGATCAGGAAGATCTGGAACAGCAGGATCAGAATGCCAAAGATCACGATCGCGGTCAATGCGTAATCGGGAGCAATGCGAATGGTCAGTCCCATGATGGGAGCGAATGCGTAATTCCGCAGCTCCATGCTTGCCTTTTTGCGGCGGATCAGGAGCAGGATGATCGCCAATGCCTGAAGCAGAAGAATGGTTGCCAATGCCCAGAGCAGGTTTGTCAGATCAATGGTCGGATCTCCCATGATCACAAAGTCACCGATGTGCGTGGACTTGAATTCCAGAACGTTTCCGTTCAAGGTCGTTTCCAGCACTTCAAGCTCACCCGTCCTGTCATTGTAGAACGCCACACGCAGTCCTTCAATGTTACGCAGCTCCTGCGGGAGAAGCAGACGGAAGGTGAAGCTTCCATCGTAATCGTTGAACACCAGCTCGCCGTTCATCAGCTTCAAGGAGTATGCCGCGAAGAGATCCTTGGAGCGAAGCTGAGCGATCGCATCCTCAACGGTCATTTCAAAACCGCCTACGGTTACCTTTCCAAGCTTGATCGCATTTCTCACGGAATTGTCCAACGCGCCGAGATCGTCAACTCTCATCAGCGTCAGCAAAACGCTTTGCTGCAAGCCTTCGTGCGCGGTCAGCTCCATGTCTCCGTTGAACAGATACGTCACGTAAACCGCATACATCGACTGATATGCCTGCGTGAAAATGCCGTTGATATCATCGGCGGATGTCGCAGACTTGATGCCCTCCTGCGCGGCGTTATAGAGATTTTGAAGCGTTACGAGACTGCTCTCGCTATACGCGCCCGAATTTCTCATGCCGTCCAGAATGTTTTTCAGAGCAATGAGCTTATCGTCCTGCTTTCTTGCAAACTCCACTTCGCTCTCAGCATCTTCAAAGATCTGCATCAATCTATCGTGGAAGTCGGCAGAGGGCTCTAGGAGCGACATTTCCGCCTTGGCGTCCTTGATCACACGGTCGACCATTTCACCGTCGGTCGTTTGTCTCAATGCGTCCAGGGCTTCCTTCATTTCGTCCACGTAGCTCTGATACAAGGTTGCGATTTTTTCCGAAACGAATTCCACGCCGTGAGGATATGCGCCCTCGACCGCTTTCGCACGGACGTAGATATAATAAACCGTTCCCTGCTTCAAATTCTTGAACTCGGGAGAATCCTGCCATACAAGACCTGTGCCGTTGGGGCTGACGGAGATCGCGAACTCATAGACAAAGCCCAGCGTATTCGCCTTCATTTTAACGGTGATGTCGGTGTAGGTGGCGTTGATCGAGATCACGTCATCATTTTCACTGACACCCGTGGGCATCTTCGGTCTTGCGTTGATGGAAATGGAAAGATAATTGTGAGATGTGGTGGTACCGTCACCGAACACCTTTAGCTGTACGGTCTGACCAACAAACTCATTGGGGATCTTGATTCCCTTCTCGGCTGCGGAAATGATGTTTCCGTCCACCGTGACGGAGGTCTCGGTCACAACAACGTCCACGACCCTATCCCCGTACGAGAACTCGTAATGTCCCACGGGGAGCTTACCGCCCTCGCAGTAGAAATACTCATTGACGTAATCGATCAGGAAATTGGGAGCGGACACCTTCGGCAGCTCTTGCCAATGCGCGTAAAGCACGGTGTCTCCCGCCAAGCTCCAAACGGTGCAAGCGGAGGATCCGTCCGCATTGATATACTTCTCACCCGACACGGGATCGGTAAAGTAACCGAGGAAGGAATATCCGAAACGCTTGGGGATCTGCACGCCCGTGGTATCCAAAGCGGAGTCAAAGCGAACCGAAAGCGTCGGCTCGGACGCATCATCCGCACCGTTGCCGTTCAACGTGACCGTATAGGTCGCGGGACTCCATTGTGCCGTCAGAGTAAAGCTCATAGGCAGTCTCTTGAACAGCTCCAGGGGGAGTGCCTTGAGCGGCTCCTCATAAACCGTCTCACCGTTTTGCGTTACGGTCCAGCCTTCAAACACATATCCTTTGCGAACGGGATACGGCAGCTCGGAAAGAACACCGTAGGTGTAGGTGTTATACTTGGACAGGAGCGTGTTATTGAGCAGAGCGATCGCTTCGTTGTCCGCCTCATCCTTGCCGTTCCACACGTAATCAATGGAGAATTTCTTGGGCGACCACAGTGCCTTCAAGGCAATGTCGCCCTCAACGCTTTCCTGGACGATGATGTGTCCGGGATATGCGTTGGGCTGTGCGATACCGTTGACCGTAATGCCCCAACCGACGAAATCATATCCTGCTCTTTCGGGATTGGGAATGGACGTGTTTTCATTGAACACGTGATAGGTCGGCATCGTTTTGCCGTCCGCATAGGTCACCTCATCGTCGCCCGCGTTGAGATCAACGTCGATGGCGTACTGATTGGGAAGATAATACCGAATGACTACGTTATATCCCCCAAGATCGGGGTTGCTCTTGATCTCGGAGATCTTCTCGGTGATGCGTTCAATTCCCACATCCCCATATGCCTCGGAGATCGAGACTGTTTTCTGATTCTGATTTGCAAGATAATCAAAGATCGATGCGTCGTCCAGATAGGTGTAGCCCCTGTATTCGGTCGCGTCTCCCATGCTGCCGTTAACAAGCGTTTCCATCTCCCCCGCGAAGATCTGATATCCCAGATATCCGCCGTTGTTATACGGAACGTTTGCCTTATACCAGCAGTCCAAACGGATCACGCAATATTCATTGCCTTTCAATATAGGCTTGAGCCAAATATCGCTAGCAACATTAAAGCTTGCGCTGTAATCCTTCTCACAAATGATACCCTGAACATTTCCTTGGGTAGGGTCGGAATAATAAAGAATCCATCCCGTCATTTCAAATCCCGTTTTCTTTGCGTTCGGGATTGAAACGATACCCTTATAGGTATATTCTCTCGGCACCAATGCGAGATCGTTTACTTCAAAGCCATATGAAAGTTCGTCCACGTAGTTGATCTTATACTTTTTAGGAGTAAACCGAACCTCGTAGTGGATGTCCGAATTTTCTATCGCTCCCTCAAGCTGTGGAGTACCCGTTCCTTGGATCAAATTGCTCCATGAAGCTTCATAGCCCGTGTTCGGCTTTGCGGAAAGCTTATATTGAACACCCGTTGTAAAAGTCGGATCGTAGCCATGT
>JAZNXP010000223.1:0-6117 GCA_045593965.1 Eubacteriales bacterium
TCCAAAATCAGAACCGTCGCGGTGGATTTATTATATACCATATTGATCAAGGAATTGATACCCGTATGTAAAAACGTGGAATCTCCGATCACGGCGACCCAATTTTTGATGAATTCCTTGCCCTTTGCCTTCTCCATGCCGTGCAGAATGGAGATGCCCGAGCCCATGCATACCGTGGTATCGATGACGCTCAACGGAGCGACCGCGCCCAGCGTATAGCAACCGATGTCACCTGCGGCGTGGATCTTGAGCTTGTTGAGAATGGAGAATACGCTTCTGTGCGGACATCCCGGACAGAGAATGGGGGGACGTGCGGGAGCTTCCGCCTTTTGGAAGATCTCATCGTCCTTACCGAAGAGGACACGGCGAAGCAGATTTGCGCTGTACTCTCCCTGCTTGGTGAAGCACTCCTTGCCCTTGACGGTAATTCCCCAAGAGCGGACCTGCTCCTCAATGACGGGCTCCAGCTCCTCAAAGACGTAGAGAACGTCCACCTGCTTTGCAAACTCCTCGATCAGCTTGCGCGGAAGCGGATTGACCATGCCGAGCTTGAGAACGCTGGCATCGGGACAAACCTCCTTGACGTACTGATACGCAATGCCCGACGTAATAAAGCCAAGCTTTGTATCTCCCATCTCCACGCGGTTGATCGGAAGCGAGGACGCATCCATTGCCAAGCGGTTCTCTCTCTCCTCCACAACAACGTGTCTGCCGATCGCCGATGCGGGCATCATGACGTATTTGCCTACGTTGCGAACGTATTCCTTATCCGCGATCTCCTCACGGTCGCAAAGCGTGACGGCACTTTGAGAATGCGCCAGCTTCGTGGTGGTGCGAAGGATCACGGGGGTGTCATATGCTTCACTGATCTCGTACGCGTACTTCACAAATTCCTTTGCTTCACCCGAATCGGAGGGCTCCAGCACAGGCACGTGCGCGCTTCTCGCGATCATACGGGTGTCCTGCTCGTTCTGCGAGCTCGCAAGCCCCGGGTCATCCGCGACGACGATCACAGAGCCGCCGCCCACGCCTGTATAAGCGAACGTATAAAGCGGATCGCTCGCGACGTTGAGTCCGACGTGCTTCATGCAGGCAAGACTTCTCACGCCCGAGACCGACGCGCCGATGGCAACCTCAAGAGCAACCTTTTCGTTGGGCGCCCATTCGGTATAAACTTCGTTGTATTTCGCAAGGCATTCGCTGATCTCGGTGCTGGGGGTACCCGGGTACGCGGAGGAGACCTTCACTCCGGCCTCAAACGCACCTCTTGCGATCGCATCGTTGCCAAGCATGATGATTTTCTCGTTCATGTTCTTTGCTCCTTACTGTTTTCTCAAATCCTTGACTCTCTTGGCTTTTCCTTCAAACCGCTGCAGCGTATTGGGCGATTCGAGTTGGATTTTCGCATCCAAGCCCAAAACGGTCTTGATCTTGCTCTTGACCGCATTCGCAAGATTTTGCAGCTCCGTGAAGGAGTCGGTGGAATGCGTCAATTCAACCTTGATCGTCAATTTATCAAGGTATCCTTCTCTTTCGACCACGATCTCATAGTGCGGTCCCAATTCATCAAAGCCGAGAATGACCTCCTCGATCTGGCTCGGGAATACGTTCACGCCGCGGATCTTGAGCATATCGTCGCTTCTGCCCGACAGATTTTCCATGCGGCAGAAGGTTCGTCCGCATTTGCACGTCTCGTACGTCAGGCGCGTAATGTCCTTCGTGCGGTAACGGATGAGCGGAAGTCCTTCTTTTTTGATGCAGGTGATCACAAGCTCACCCTTCTCTCCCTCGGGCAATACCTCTCCCGTTTCGGAGTTGATGATCTCGGGGATGAAGAAGTCCTCGTTGATGTGCATGCCGTCCATGTATTCGCATTCACCCGAAACACCGGGACCCATCAATTCGCTCATGCCGTAGTTGGAGGTGATGAGCATATCCTCTCCCCAGGCCTTGTGCATTTCCTCACGCATCGCGTCGGTCAGCATCTCGCTTCCAACAAGACCGATCTTGACCTTCAGATCCTTTTTCGGGTCAATGCCCATTTCGTTGGCAACCTCGGCAAGACGAAGCGCGTAGGATGGGGTGGCTACCAGCAGGCTGGTTTCAAAGTCCTGCATATACATGATCTGCTTCTGCGAATTTCCCGTGGAGGACGGTACGATCGCGGCACCGATGTTTTCCAGACCGTAATGCAGTCCCAACGCGCCCGTAAACATACCGTATCCGAAGCAGATCTGCGCTACGTCCTTCGGCGTCGCGCCGCCCATGCAGGCAATGCGCGAAACACATTCCGTCCACGTGTCAAGGTCGCCTTTCGTATATCCCACGACCGTAGGCTTTCCCGTCGTTCCGCTGGACGCGTGAATGCGGACAAGCGAGTCCTTATCCACGGCAAACAGACCAAACGGATAATTGTCTCTCATATCCTGCTTGGTAACGAATGGGAGCTTGGAAAGATCCGCAAGCGTTTGAATATCCTCGGGCGCAACACCCGCCGCTTCCATTTTGGCGCGGTAAGCGGGAACCTTCTCATATACCCGCTTGACAGTCTCCTGCAATCTCTCAAGCTGAATTTTTTCAATCTCCGCGCGAGGCAGAGTTTCTTCTTTTGACCAGATCATAGGGCATCCTTTCGCTTATATAATCGTATTTTTCAATCAAATACACGATTACAGAGTAATAATATTATATTATAATAAAACAGGCGACTTTTGTCAAGTAAAATCGAAGCAAAAAAGAGATTTTTGTATATTTTTTCAGAAAAGGATAAAGCACCTGCCCAAAAAGGACAGGTGCTTCATAAAAATTCACTTAAAATGAAAATGTCCGTGTCTGCCATGCTCCTTGACAAGGGGCGTGACCTGCTTTGCTTCCTCGCGTGCGCTGAGCTTGCCCTCTTCCTTGATGTCTCCCGCCTTGGTAAGCGCGATCTTGGTCAGGAACGGACCGACCAGCTCATAGATCAGAACGGCAAAGAGCGTAATATTCCGCACGATCGCGCCGTCGGGGCCAAGCTCGATCGCCTTGATCGCCATGCCGAGCGCAACGCCCGCCTGCGGAAGCAACGTAATTCCAAGATACTTGACGATGTTGGAATCGCAATTCGTCATGCGTGCGCTGATGCCTGCGCCGAAGTATTTTCCAACGGAACGGGAAAGGATATAAACCACGCCGATCACCACGACAGCGATGCTTGTGAACACCGAAAGATCCAGCTCCGCGCCGCTGATCACGAAGAACAGGATCAGAATGGGCGCAGTCCAACGGTCGGCACGCGCCATCAGCTCCTCGGAGAAGTCACAAATGTTGCAGAATACCGTTCCGAGCATCATGCAAGCAAGCAAGGAGGAAAATCCGATGTGAATGCCCTGCACCTCAAATTTGAGACAGGAGATCGCGACCGTCATCAGAACGAACGTGACCGATACCGCCATACGCTTGGAGCGGGAATGGAAAAACCGTTCGCAAAGCGTGAACAGAAGTCCCATCACAAATCCGAGTGCCAAGGAAAGCACGACCTCGATCAGCGGCTCAAGAACGACGGAGAGCACGTTGACAGGTCCCGCGCCGATCGACTTCGCAACGCCGAAGGAGATCGCAAAAACGACCAGTCCAACCGCGTCGTCCAAGGCGACCACGGGGAGCAGAATGTCGGTCAGCTCTCCCTTTGCCTTATACTGACGGACGACCATCAGCGTAGCCGCGGGAGCGGTTGCCGTCGCGACCGCGCCAAGCACGATAGCCGCGGGCAGGGTCAGAACGTGCGGCATTGCAAAATGCAGCGCGATCAACGCCGCGTCCACGATCAAGGTTGTGAAGATCGCCTGAAAAACACCGATAACCATCGCCTGCTTACCGATCTTTTTCAGCTGCGCAAGACGAAATTCGTTCCCCATGGAGAACGCGATAAAGCCGAGCGCCACGTCGGCGATGATACCAAATCCCTCGATCTGAGAATGTGTGATACCGATGCCCTCAATCCCCAGCGCGCCGAGCAAAAAGGGACCGATCAGAACACCTGCGACCAGATATGCAGTTACAGCGGGAAGCTTGACAAGCTTTGCAACTCTGGAGAGCAACAGGCCTGCCAAAAGCGCAATGGAAAGACTCAACAGAACAGATGCCGTGGATGACAAAAAAACGCCTTCTTTCGTTTGAAATTTCTATGTTGTTGCGGTGCGTTCGATGTACCGCCGATCAAGCCTTGCGGCACCGAGACAAAAAACATATATTTAAATATTAATGAAACACCAAGCGTAGAGTATAACACTTTCGAAAAGGAATGTCAAGTCTTTTTGAAAATGTTTTTTCTTTTTTTGCGGATATTGGCAAGTCCTCAAACAGTATCAAGAACATTTTTATGAATTCTGTCTCTTTCCATTGCGTGTAAAAATGCCGATGCGAAATTTCATCCGTTCATTTTTATAATCATTAAGACCGTATTGACATATCTCACAAAGTTTTGATCCTCATTTTGTTCAACTTGGAAAAAACGAAATATCTTTTTCTATTTTATTGCATAATCTGTCGAATTGTGATATGATATAAAATGTCCTTTAGAATATCCCTTGAAACAATCTATTTTTAGGAGGCTTCTATGTCAAAAGCAAAAAAGATTACCCTGGCGATCGCCATTGTGATCATCATCGGATTACTGACATACATCGGCATCACGGGCGCGGCAAACGGAACGGTCAAATGTCCCGACTGCGGCGGTGTTGCGGGAGAGACGCCCTGCGAGACCTGCTCGGGCGAGGGAACGGTGCGAGGAACGCTCTGGGCGCTCCTGCCCCCGATCATCGCCATCGGGCTTGCCCTGATCACAAAAGAGGTTTACAGCTCGTTATTCGTCGGCATTCTCTCGGGCGCGTTGCTCTATTCGAATTTCTCGTTCACGGGAACTCTGGACGGCATCATCAACGACGGCTTGATCTCGGCGGTTTCGGGAAGCGCGGGTATCTTCATTTTTCTCGTTGAGCTCGGCATCATCGTTGCCCTGATCAACAAGGCGGGCGGCTCCGCCGCATTCGGAAGATGGGCGCAAACGCACATCAAATCCCGCGTCGGCGCGCAGATCGCGACCTTCGTTCTCGGTGTTCTGATCTTCGTGGATGACTACTTCAACTGTCTTACCGTGGGCTCCGTTATGCGTCCCGTGACCGACAGCAAGCAGATCTCCCGCGCAAAGCTCGCGTATATCATCGACGCGACCGCCGCTCCCGTTTGTATGATCGCTCCCATTTCGAGCTGGGCGGCAGCGGTGGCAAGCTACGCCGAGGATGGAGAAGGACTTGCCCTCTTCATCAGCGCGATCCCCTATAACTTCTATTCGATCCTGACGCTTGTTTTCGTAGTCACCCTCGCATTGATGAAATTCGACTACGGACCGATGAAGCTGCACGAATTCAATGCCGTTCATCACAATGACCTTTATACGAGCGGCGAGAAAAACGAGTCGGCAGACGTCGCCCCCTCCGAGAAAGGTCGCGTGATCGATCTGATCTTCCCCGTGTTCCTTCTGATCGTTACCTGCGTATTCGGCTTGCTCTACGCAGGCGGCATCATGGACGGTATAAGCTTCGTTGACGCCTTTGCCAACACCGATGCCACCGTCGGACTCCCTTGGGGCGGACTGGTTGCTCTGGTTTTGATCATTGTGTATCTTCTGGTCCGTAAGCTCATCTCCTTCAAGGAGTCCATGGAGTGCGTACCGCAGGGCTTCATCGCAATGGTTCCCGCCATTCTGATCCTGACCTTTGCAACCGCACTCAAGAACATGACAACGGGCCTCGGCGCGAAGTATTTCGTTGGAGATATCATGTCGGGACAGGCACAGGCGCTCGGCTCCTTCCTCCCCGCGATCATCTTCCTCGTCGCGTGCGTATTGGCGTTCGCAACGGGTACCTCCTGGGGTACCTTCGGAATTCTCATTCCGATCATCACCGCCATCTTCCCCGCAGGCTCGGAGCTTCTCATCATCGGAATGTCGGCTTGCCTTGCAGGTGCCGTTTGCGGTGACCATTGCTCCCGTATTTCGGATACGACCATCATGTCCTCCGCGGGCGGACAGTGCAACCACCACAATCACGTGTGCACGGAAATGCCCTACGCATTGAC
>JAZNXP010000224.1:0-13513 GCA_045593965.1 Eubacteriales bacterium
CGCGGTGGAATATACCTGGCTCTTCTTTACGGGAATGGTGGTGTTTCTGTCGATGATACGGTTAAATACGCCGCCCAACGTCTCAATACCCAGAGACAGAGGCGTTACGTCCAGCAGAAGCAGATCCTTGACCTCGCCGCCAAGCACACCGCCCTGGATCGCCGCGCCGATCGCGACGCATTCGTCGGGGTTGATACCCTTGAAGGGATCCTTGCCGATGAACTTCTTAACGGCTTCCTGTACGGCGGGAATTCTGGTAGAACCGCCGACGAGGAGCACCTTGTCGATCTGGTTCACACTCAAGCCCGCATCCGCCAGTGCCTTCTTGGTGGGGATCATGGTTCTCTCGACCAGATCCGAGGTGATGCGATCAAATTCCGCACGCGTCAGGGTTGCCTCAAAGTGGAGAGGTCCTTCCGCGGTAGCGGTGATAAAGGGCAGATTGATCGACGTGGAAGTCATTCCCGACAGCTCGATCTTTGCCTTCTCTGCTGCGTCACGCAGTCTCTGCAGAACCATCTTGTCACGGCGCAGATCGATGCCGTTATCCTTCTGGAACTGCTCTGCCATCCAGTCGATCACTCTCTGGTCGAAATCGTCACCGCCGAGGCGCGTGTCACCGTTGGTTGCGAGAACCTCGAATACGCCGTCGGAGATCTCAAGCAGGGATACGTCGAACGTACCGCCGCCGAGGTCGAATACCATGATCTTCTGGTTTGCTTCCTTATCCATGCCGTAAGCAAGTGCTGCAGCCGTGGGCTCGTTGATGATACGGAGCACCTCAAGACCTGCGATCTTACCTGCGTCCTTGGTTGCCTGACGCTGTGCGTCGGAGAAGTACGCGGGAACGGTGATGACCGCCTGCGTGACCGACGTGCCGAGATAGCTTTCCGCGTCAGCCTTCAGCTTCTGCAGGATCATTGCGGAAAATTCCTGAGGCGTATAGGATTTGTCGTCAATCGTCTTCTTAAAGCCCGTACCCATCTCACGCTTGATGGAAATGATGGTTCTGTCGGGGTTCGTGATCGCCTGTCTCTTCGCTACCTGTCCGACCATTCTTTCGCCCGTCTTGGAAAACGCAACAACGGAAGGAGTTGTACGCGCGCCTTCGGGGTTCGGAATGACGATCGGCTCGGAGCCTTCATATACGGCAACACAAGAGTTTGTTGTACCAAGGTCAATACCAATAATTTTTCCCATGAGTAAGTTCCTCCAAAATTTATATAAGAATTTTTTATCTGTTTGATTTCACATCTGTGAAATTAGTTTGCAACGCTTACCATCGCGTAACGGATCACCTTGTCTCCCTTGACGTATCCCTTCTGGAACACCTCAACGATCTGCCCGTCACCGTACGTTTCGTCCTCAACATGCATCACGGCATTGTGCAGGTTCGGATCAAAGGTCTCGGTCGCTACCTCTGTAACGCCCATTTTGTCAAGTGCGTCGGAGAATGCCTTCACCGTCATCTCCAAGCCTTTTTTCACGGCTTCCAGATTATCGGACTTGCTTGCTCTCTCCAGATTGTCGAGAATGGGAAGAAGTGCGGAGATGCAGTCCGCATACGCATCCGCATAAACGCCTTCCTTTTCCTTTGCGCTTCTTTTGCGGAAATTGTCGTATTCTGCCATCATGCGCAGGTATTTATCCTCCTCCGCCTGATACGCTTCCTTTTGCGCTTCCAGTGCGTTTCTCAATTCCAGAAGCTCATTCTCCATTTTTTTCAGTTTTTTCTTATCGGCTTTATCGCTTTTTGCGTCCTTTTCCGTCTCGGATCGGGTTGCGCTCTCCGCACTCTTTTCCGTTGCGTTTTCTTCATTCATTACCGTTTTTTCCATCTTGGGTTCCTCCGTTCAGTTGCTTCTGAATATGCATCATATCCACAATGTTTCCGCTCAAGCCCTCAAGGGTCGCCAGCACCTTTGCGTAGTCCATGCGCAAGGGACCGATCACTCCGATCGCGCCGAGCGTTTTTCCGTCCTTGACGATCGGCTTGAACACCAGCGCGGAATTGTTCATGACCTTGACCTGACTTTCCGATCCGATCACAACGCTGATATCCTCGTTTGCTCTCTCGGACACCAGATTGAGAATATCTTCCTTCTTCTCCAGTGTACCGAGCAGCTCCTGCAGATGTCCGACGTCGCTATATTCGGGATATTGAAGCAAACGGTTCAGACCGCTGACCTTCATTTCTCCCTCGTCAAACTCGCCAAGCAGATGATAGATGACCTTCATCGCGCCGCCGATCAATGCCGCATCCGCGCCCATTTGCGCTTCCATTTGCATGATGATGGGCAAGGTGATCTCATCCGCAGTGTGTCCCGCAAGATAATCGTTCAAAACGTCACTCAAGCGTGATACCGATTCCGCCGTCAGCGGAAGCTCACTGTGAACGTGCTTGTTCTTGACGGTTCCCGTCGGAGTCACGGCGATCAGAATGTAATGATCCTCTTCCAGATAGATCGTTTCAAACTTTGCGATCGATACCGACATGGCGCGGGGCTTGATCGCAATTCCCGTATAATTCGTCAGATTGGATGCCAGATTGGATGCCGCCGCCAGGATCTGATCAAGCTCTCCCATCTTGGCTTGCAGGAGCTTATTGATCTGCGCGATCTCGTTTGTGGTCATCACATAATGCTCGATCAGAGAATCGACGTAAAAGCGATATCCCAATTCACTCGGAATTCTTCCCGCCGAAGCGTGGGGCTGCTCAAGATATCCCATCTCCTCAAGCTCTGCCATCTCGTTGCGGATCGTAGCAGACGAGCAGGTCAACTGCTGATTTTGAAGAATATACTTGGATCCGACGGGACCGCCACCTTCGATATGGGCATCTACGATCGCTTTTAATATTTGCTTTTTGCGCTCTGTCAATCCCCTGTTTTCCGAACTCATCTCAAAATCCGCTCCTTTCCGCTCTTTTTAACGCTTGGCTTTAGCACTCTTGCGCTTTGAGTGCTAAACCCTGATACAAATTTACCACTTTCCAAGGATTTTGTCAAGAGCTTTTTTCTATTTTCTTATGAACTTTTTGTAAACATCCGATCAGAGTGCTAATTTTGGGTATTTTTTCGATAAAAAAATCACCGTACGCGACTCAAAACGCGTACGGTGATCCTTTGGAAAGCGCAACGGCTTCCCTTTTTATTTGATTTCTTCAATATTATAAGGAGTCGTCTGATAGACGAAATAGTTGAGCCAGTTGGAATAGAGCAGGTTTGCCGCCGAACGCCAGGTGACCTTGATCTCCCCTGTCGGATCGTCATTTTCAAAATAATTGAACGGAACCGAGATCGGCTTCCCCGCATTGACGTCGCGGACATATTCCTTCTTCAAGGTCTCGGGGTCGTACTCGGGATGTCCCGTGATGAAGATCTGTCTGCCCCCATGGGTGCTGATCGCAAAAACGCCTGCCTGCTCCGAGGACGCAAGGATCTTCAATTCGGGGATCTTTTCGATATCCTCTCTCAAAACGGTCGTATGTCTCGAATGCGGCACGTAGAATACGTCGTCAAAGCCGCGCAGAAGGATGGAACGCTTATAGTCGGCGGTGTGCGGAAAAATTCCGAACATTTTTTCGTTCAAGGAATGCTTTTGAATACCGAAATGGTAATAAAGTCCTGCCTGCGCGCCCCAACAGATATGGAAGGTGCTTTGCACGTGTGTCAGACTCCACTTCATGATCTCGCAAAGCTCATCCCAATATTCAACTTCTTCAAACGGCATCTGCTCGACGGGCGCGCCTGTGATGATCAATCCGTCAAAATGCCTGTGCTTGACGTCGTCAAAGGTACAGTAGAACGCAAGTAAATGCTCCTGGGACGTGTTCTTGGACTGATGTGAACGTGTGTGCATCAAGGTCAGCTCTACCTGAAGCGGAGTATTTCCCACCAGACGGGAGAGTTGGGTCTCGGTGTCGATCTTCGTGGGCATCAGATTTAAAAGCAAGATCTGAAGGGGTCGGATGTCCTGCGTTCTCGCACGCGTTTCGGTCATCACGAAAATATTTTCCTCGGTCAACGTCTGCGTTGCCGGCAATTGATTCGGTATTTTGATCGGCATGATTGTTTTCCTTTATCCGTATTTCAAATCAGACGAATTCCAGCGCCTGTTTCAGATCCGCGATCAGATCCTCCGCGCTTTCCAAGCCGCAGGAAAGACGAACAAGATCACCCGATACGCCTGCGGCGATCAGCTCCTCGTCGTTCATCTGTCTGTGGGTTGCGCTTGCGGGATGCAGGCAGCAGGTGCGCGCGTCCGCAACGTGCGTTTCGATCGCGGCAAGGTTGAGGTGCTTCATAAACGTCTCCGCCGCTTTTCTGCCGCCGTGAACGCCGAAGCTGACCACTCCGCAGGTTCCCTTGGGCATATACTTCTTTGCGAGCTCGTAATAACGGTTGGATTCCAGTCCCGCGTAGTTGACCCAATCGATCTTCTCGTGAGACTCCAAGAACTTCGCCACAGCCAGCGCGTTTGCGCAATGACGCTCCATGCGAACGTGCAGGCTCTCCAAGCCGAGATTGAGCAGGAATGCGCTCTGCGGCGCGGGAGTGGAACCGAAATCACGCATCAGCTGTGCGGTCGCCTTGGTGATGAACGCCCCTCCCTGTCCGAACTTCTCGGCATAGACGATGCCGTGATAGCTGTCGTCAGGTGTGCAAAGCCCCGGGAATTTCTCCTTATGTGCCATCCAGTCGAAGTTTCCGCTATCCACGATGCAACCGCCGACTGCAGTACCGTGACCGTCCATATACTTCGTGGTGGAATGTGTGACGATGTCAGCACCCCACTCAAAGGGACGGCAATTCACGGGAGTTGCGAAGGTGTTATCGATGATCAGCGGAACGCCGTGCGCGTGTGCCGCCTTTGCGAATTTTTCAATGTCCAGAACCGTCAGCGCGGGATTTGCGATCGTTTCACCAAATACCGCCTTGGTATTGGGACGGAACGCCGCCTCCAATTCCTCCTCGGTACAATCGGGAGAAAGGAAGGTGAATTCAATTCCCATTTTCTTCATGGTCACCGCGAACAGATTGAAGGTTCCTCCATAAATGGTAGAGGAAGAAATCACATGATCTCCGCAGGTCGCGATGTTAAAAACGGTATAAAAGTTAGCAGCCTGCCCCGAAGAGGTCAGCATTGCCGCCGTTCCTCCCTCCAGCTCACAGATCTTTGCCGCGACGGTATCGCAGGTCGGGTTTTGCAATCTGGAATAAAAATATCCCGATGCCTCCAGATCAAAAAGCTTACCCATATCCTCGCTGGTCTCATAGCGGAAGGTCGTGCTTTGAATGATCGGGATCTGTCTGGGCTCTCCGTTGCCCGGGCGATAACCGCCCTGTACGCATTTCGTTTCGATTTTATAGTTGCTCATAATATTCCTCGCAAATCTGTTCTTTTAAAGGTTATATTATATTCTATCAAAGAATGTCCGCAATGTCAAGGATTAATTTTTCGGTTTTTTCCCAACCGAGACAAGGATCGGTAATGGACTTTCCGTAAATCTCCTCGGAGCTGATCTTCTGTGCGCCGTCCTCAATGTAGCTTTCGATCATCAGTCCCTTAACAATGCTGCGTACATCCTTGGAATAACGGCAGCTATGCAGAATCTCCTTGGCGATGCGCACCTGCTCCAGATACTTCTTTCCGGAGTTTGCGTGATTGGTATCCACGATGACGGCAGGATTTGTCAGTCCGCTCGCCGCATACGTCTCATAAAGTGAGATCAGATCCTCATAGTGATAGTTGGGAAGAGACTGACCGTGCTTATTGACGTATCCGCGCAGGATCGCGTGCGCATACGGATTTCCTGCGCTCTTGACCTCCCAGCCGCGGTAGAGGAACATATGAGAATGCTGTGCCGCAGTGATGGAATTCATCATGACGCTGATATCGCCGCCCGTGGGGTTCTTCATTCCAACGGGAATATCCAAGCCGCTCGCCGTCAGACGGTGCTGCTGATCCTCAACCGAGCGTGCGCCGATCGCGACGTATGCGACAAGGTCGGAAAGATAACGGTGATTTTCAGGATACAGCATCTCGTCCGCGCAACCGAAGCCTGTTTCGGACAGGGCGCGCATATGCAGCTTACGGATTGAGATCAACCCCTTGAGCAGGTCGGGATCCTGGTTCGGATCGGGTTGATGCAGCATCCCCTTATATCCGTCTCCCGTCGTGCGGGGCTTATTGGTATAAATCCGCGGAATGATCATGATCTTATCCGCGACCTGATCCTGTACCTTGCGCAATCTGTAAATATAATCCATCACGGACTCCTCATGGTCCGCAGAGCAAGGGCCTATCACAAGAATGAATTTATCGGACTCGCCGCGGAAGATCTTCTTCATTTCCTCAACGCCCGCGTCTCTCGTTGCTTTCATTTCATCGGTTACGGGAAATTGCGATTTGATGTCCATAGGGATGGGCAGCTTACGGTAAAATGTCATATTCATGGTATTGGTTTCCTTTCATAATCAGGGGATTTATTTTTTCAATTCTCGCTCTTCGGTTTGTCAAACAACGCGCGGCGAGCGGTGGACGCACGCATGACCTTTCGCATCTCTTCCACGTTCCCTTCCGCCAAAAAGTTACGGAAGCGTTGAAATTCTGCGGAAAAATCGTCCATTTGCTTGAGCAATGCGTCACGGTTGAGCAAAAACAGCTCGGACCACATCGCATCGTTGATCCGCGCGATCCTCGTCAGATCGCGGAAGGAGTCTCCCGTATATTTTTCAAGAGACGGAGTGTTATTACACGTCATGAGCGTGATCGCGATGCAGTGCGTCAGCTGGGAAAGAAACGCGATCATTTCGTCGTGCTTTTCGGGACTCAATTGAGAGATCCGCGCAAAGCCCAGCGTTTCTCCAAGCTCACGGCAAAGCGCGATCGCCTCGGGGGTATTCTTCTCGGTGGGAGTGATGATGAAATTCGCGCCTCGGAATACCTTATCGTCGCTGTATTCCACACCGCTCGACTCACGGCCTGCCATCGGATGCGCGGCAATGAACTCCACGTCATCGCGAAGCATTCTCTGCACAGTTTCCACGATGCTTCCCTTCACACCCGTTACGTCGGTGATCAGAGTTCCCGATCGAAACAGATGCTGATGCTCTCGCAGCCATTCGATGAACACGTGCGGATAGAGCGCAAAAATGATCAGATCCGCGTTCGTGACCAGCTCCTTCTCAACCTCGGTCGTGCCGTAAGCGATCATCCCTCGCTCCATGGCGTAATCAATATCCTTTTGTTCCTTTGTAATGCAACTGACTCGATAGCCCTTGGCTGACAGCGCACGGGCGTATCCGCCGCCGATCACGCCAAGTCCAACGATCAGAATATTGGTATCAACAGTTAAATGCATAATGCCTTCCTCTCTTTGCTTATGCGGTTTCCGAAACCGAGAGTCCCAGCATGCGAAGCGTTTCAAAAAATTCGGGATAGCTCTTGCCGACCGCTTCTGCACCGTCGATACTGCCGCCCGTAAGCGTCAGAAGCACGGCAAGCGACATCACGATGCGATGATCGTTATGTCCGCAAAGCATTTCGTCGGGAGCATGAAAATCCGCCGGATAAACCACGACGGTATCCTCATATACCGTAACGGCGGTTCCAAACTTCTGCAGCTCCTTTGCCATGGTCTGCGCGCGGTCGCTTTCCTTCATGCGCAAGCGGCGCGTTCCGTTGAAGACCGCTCCGTTTTTGACCGCCGCGATCGAAAACAGGATCGGTCCCAGATCGGGACAGTCTCCGATGTGAATGGTCGGCGCACCCTTACAAAGCATATCGTAATAGCGTTTATAAACGCTATCGCCCTGCAGCGTCTGCTCACGCAAGCCTTCAACGGTCACCTCGCCGCCAAGCAGACGGAGCGCATCCAGAAACGCGGCGTTGGAGTAATCTCCCTCGACCGTCGTTTCATGCGCACGGTATTTCTGTCCGCCCCTGATAAAGAGCGTATGATCGTTCTGCCACGTCACCTCGATCCCGAATTCCTTCAACGCGTCAACGGTGAGATTGATGTAGGATCGACTCTCCACGGGAGGTGTGATGCGGATGATGCTGTCTCCCTTCACAACGGGGAGCGCAAACAGAAGTCCGCTGATGAACTGGCTGCTGATGTTGCCGACTACCGCATATTCTCCCGCCTGAAGCGGACCTTGTACCACAACGCTTTCCCCGTCCTGCAGATAGGTCAAGCCCTTCTCCTTGCAAAGCGTTTCGTATACGCTCATGGGGCGTTGCATCAGATACGCGCTTCCGCGAAGCATGACGTTCTTCCCCGAAAGCAGAGCGATCGGCAGGAAAAAGCGCAAGGTACTTCCGCTTTCTCTGCAACACAGCGGTGCGTTCGGCGAGGCTTTTTTCAGGTCCTTTCCAATCACGCGAACGGTGTTGCCCTCCCGTTCGACCGAAACACCCAATGCCGAAAGACAATCCAAGGTTGCCGAAACGTCCTCGCATTGGGAAATGCCGTGGATGACGCTCTCTCCCTCGCTCATTGCCGCGCAGATCAGAAGTCTGTGCGCCATGCTTTTGGATGGGGGAGCCGAAACGGTTCCTTTGGCACACCCTTTTTCAACGGTTACTTGCATACAGTTTCTCCTTCCGCTCGGGAAAGCAGGAAATCCATTGCTTCCAGATATCCGTTGACGCCGTGACCTGTGATCGTTTTGACACACGCAGAACGGATATAGCTGATCTGTCTGAAATCCTCTCTCTCCTCAACCTTGGAAATATGCACCTCAACCGTCGGGATATTGACGGATTTGACCGCGTCCAGAAGTGCGATGCTCGTATGCGTATATGCTCCCGGATTGATCACGATCCCATCCGCACCTTCAAAATACGCTTCCTGGATCCAATCCACGAGTGTTCCCTCATGATTTGTTTGCTTGCATACAGTCTCCACACCAATTTTTTTGCCGTATTCTTCGATCATTCCGATCAGATCCGCGTAAGTCGCCGTTCCGTAATGACTCGGCTCACGGATGCCCAAAAAATTGAGATTCGGACCGTTTAATATATATAATTTCATGATTTTTCAAAATCCTTTCTGATATCGCGAGCAACGCTTTCGGCGTCCCCCTTGACCTCGATGCGGCAATCCGCTGTATCACAATATCGGAAATACCTCTCCTCAAACCGCTTGCGCAATGCCTCGTTATTGGAGGAAAGCGGTCTATCCCCCGTGGGGATCAGATCCTGCAATGGACGATCGATGAAATACAACCGTCCGTTTCGACGCAAGGCATCCACGTTTTCATCACGCAGAATCGCACCGCCTCCCAAAGCGATCACAAGCCCGTTTTCTTGGGCAAGCTTCTCCTTGAGCACCCTCGTTTCCCAATCCCGAAAGCCGCTCTCTCCCTCTTGCTCGAAAATAACGGGAATCGGTCTTTGAGCCGCCTCGACGATCAATGCGTCAAGGTCAAGGAATTTTCTGTCCGTTTGCTCTGCCAAGATCGCGCCGACCGTGCTCTTTCCGCAGCCTGGCATGCCGCAGAGAACGATATTTTCCTTTTCTCTTGCGATCTCATCAAACACGCGCTCGGTCGTTCCGCTCGGATACTCAATCCCCAAAAAGATCTCGGATGCGCGTACCGCTTGGGCGACCAGCATGAACAGTCCGCCCTCCGCGGCGATCCCACGCTTCTTGGCTTCAAGCACCAGCTGCGGACGCAAGGGGTTATAGACCGCATCCACAACGCCCAAAAGCTTGGAAAACGCCTCCAAAGAAACCGCCGTGCCGTCAGGATTCGGATACATTCCGCCCGGCGTGGTATTGATGATCACCTCGGTGTCCGCATGACGCGAGATCAGCGATTCATATGAGATCGCGTATTCGCTTTCTTTGCGGCTGACCACCAGAATTTCTTTCGCTCTCAACGCCTTCGCGACCGCGCAAGCCGTGTGTGAGGTCCCACCCGTGCCAAGGATCGCTACTTTTTTATTTTGTAAATCAATCCCGATATGACGGATCAGTGCGGTCATACCGTAAAAATCCGTGTTATATCCGTAAAGCCTTCCATCGCGATTGACGATCGTATTGACCGCGCCGATGGCTTTTGCCTGCTCGTCAAGCGCAAAAAGATACGGGATCACGCGTTCCTTATACGGAATGGTAACGTTGATTCCGCGAAACTCGCGTTTTTCAAAGAAGCCGTCCAGCATATCGGGCGCAAGCTCACAAAGCTCATATTCATAATCCGCAAGACGCGCGTGAATGATCTTGGAAAAGCTATGCCCAAGACGCTCGGCAATGCATCCGTATTCCATGCGTGTTTCTCCTTGTCCACTTATATAGATACCGCTTGCATCAAGCGGTGTTTTATCGCTTTATCAAAAATTCAGATCCGTTCCGTAGCGTTGCGCCAGCAGATCGTAAACCGCCAATGCCGCGACGCTGTCAACCACCACGCGGGCACGGTGAATGATTGCGGGATCATGTCTGCCCCGCAGCTGCAGAGTCGCATTCCGCAAAGACGTCAGATCCACGCTTTGCTGTTCCTTGAAAATGGAAGGAGTCGGCTTGACCGCGCAACGGAAGATCACAGGCATACCGTTTGTGATACCGCCGTTGATGCCACCGCTGTGATTGGTCACGGTAACAACCTTGCCGTTTTCCATCCGAAACGCGTCATTCGCTTCGCTTCCGCGCATTCCGGACAGCGCAAAGCCGTCACCGAACTCCACTCCCTTGATTGCGGGAATGCTGAACAGTGCATGAGAAAGAACGCCCTCGACCGTGTCGAACCACGGCTCCCCAACGCCTTCGGGGATACCCGTGATTACACTTTCCAAAACACCGCCGACGCTGTCCCCTTCCTTTGCCGCTTCAGAGATCGCTTCTTGCATTTTCTCCGCCGCCTCATCCGAAAGAACGGGAAATACCTTTTCATTCAAGATCGAAATGTCGTTTTCAAGCTCCGACCAAGCACGGTCGGACACGTTCGCAAGTGTGCGGATATGCGTGCCGAACCGAATGCCCTTTTCCTTCAATGCGGAAAGAACGATCGCTCCCGCCGCCACAAGCGCTGCCGTGATCCGTCCCGAAAAATGACCACCGCCCCGATAATCCTGAAAGCCGTGATATTTGCACTCCGCCGCATAGTCTGCATGACTCGGGCGCGGCAACGAAGGCGCGTAATCCTTGCTTCGTGTGTTCGTATTCGGGATCAGGATGCAGAGCGGGGTTCCCGTCGTCTTTCCCTCAAACACACCGCTGACGATGCGAAATTCATCCGTCTCCACGCGGGACGTTGATATTTTGCCATGCGGTCGGCGTAAGGAAAGCTGATGACGGATAAAGTCCTCATCGATTGCGATTCCCGGACGCAAACCGTCCAGAACCGCGCCGATCTCCTGCCCGTGGCTTTCCCCAAACAGGGTGATCGCAAGACTTTGACCGAAGGTGTTTTTCATACATTACCTCTATTTTTCAACGTGCCGCGGATCAGATCCTTCCAATCCTCCAGCGGCATCTTTTTCAATTCAAATGTTCCCGCCTGCTCGACGTAAACGACCGAAATGTCTTTTCCCGCACGCTTTTTATCGTGCGACGCAAGCTCCAGCATCTTCTCAAGATCGCCGTGCAAAACGGTGGGAAGCTCCAATTTTTCAAGCACGGCGATCAACCGCGCCCTCAACGCAGGGGCACACATCGGCAGCATCCCGAGAGCTACGCATTCTCCGTGATAAAGTCCGTGCAACGCCTCCTCCGCTTCGATCCCGTGTCCGAGTGTGTGTCCGAAATTGAGGATCTTGCGCAAACCGCTTTCCTTTTCATCCTGCTCCACGACCTGCTTTTTGATCATCAAGGAACGAAGGATGATCCGATCGATTTGCTCCCACGCATCCTCGTTTTCAAACAACGCAAACAGCTCCGCGTCGGACGTCAGCGACATCTTCACCGCCTCCGCCAAGCCGTTGGCAATCTGACGGCGCGGAAGCGTATCCAATACGTCGGGATCGATCAAGACCTTTTTCGGTTGATAAAACGCGCCAACGATATTCTTGACGCCGTCCAGATTGATCGCGACCTTTCCGCCGATCGAGGAATCCACCTGGGAAAGCACCGTGGTGGGAATATTGTAAAAATCAATGCCCCTCATATACGATGCCGCCGCAAATCCCGCAAGATCTCCGACAACGCCTCCGCCGACCGCAACCACGCAATCCGTGCGTGTAAAGCCGTTTTCCAGCAGCTTTCGGCAAAGCATTTCCAGGCAGGAAAAGCTTTTGCTTCCCTCTCCCTGTGATACGGTTACGATCACACCCTGCGTCGAATGCTTCATGACCGTCTCGGCATACTCCGAAGGCACACCCTCATCCGTGACGATCAGAACACGGCGGTTTAAATTCAGATATTCTCCTGCCTTTTTCAGGCTTCCGCGCTCAACGACGATATCATAGCCGTTTTGCGGCAAATCCATGTGTAAAATCATATCGACTCCGTTCGTTACTCCGTTTTAGAATACGTTCCGATCATTTTGAGACGGTCGCAAAAGCTTTCCAGCTCCCGCATCATGCAATCTCCCTGCTCGGAGTGAATGCAGCCCTCTGCCTCAACATAAAAATAATACTGCCACAAAAGCTCCTTCATAGGGCGACTGCGAAGCGTTCTCATGTTAAAGCCGTGCTGACCGATGACGTCCACCGCGCGCGCCAATGCGCCCGCCTCGTTCTTTACGGTGAACATCAGAATGAAATGCTCTCCCATGCCCGCTTTTTTGTGGAAATTCTCCGATCTGGAGAATGCCGCGAAGCGAGTGGTATTGCTTCTGCTCGAATTGATATTCCGAGCCAGCACCTCAAGACCGAAGATCTGCGCTGCTTCCTCGGAAGCGATCGCCGCAACGGTCGGATCCGCATTCTCCGCAACCGCCTTTGCAGCCAGCGCGGTGTTCGGATACTCGATCTGCTCCCAGCCCTTTTCACGGATGTATGCGGCGCACTGTCCCAACGCCTGCGGATGGCTGACGATCTTCCTGATCTGCGAAAGCTCCGTCCCCGGGACGACCAGCAGATCCTGCGTGACCGCAAGCTCAATCATGGAATTGACGTAGAGTGAGCCCGAGAACATCAAATCGGTTACCTGTCCGACCTCTCCGTTGGAGCTGTTCTCGATCGGTAATACCGCCACGTCGCATTCCCCGTCCACGACCGCTTGATACGCAGACGCGAAATCGCCGTATGCGATTCTTTGCGCGGTTGGAAACAGCTTGCCCGTTGCGATGTGCGCAAACGCGCCCACGGTTCCGCTGTACGCCACGCGCATTCCGTCCAGAAGGCGATGCTGATAGGAACGCGAAAGCTCCATGTTCTTTTCCATGAAATTGACGTAATACTCCCGCAAGGTTTCATCCTTGACGCGAAGCGCGTTTCTTTGCAAAATTCTCGCTTCCCTTGCGGGATCATGCACGGGGATTCCGTGCTCTTGCTTATATTGCGCTACCTTTTCCGATGCTCTCATGCGACGGACAAACAGCTTTGCCAGCTCCTCGTCGAT
>JAZNXP010000225.1:0-20926 GCA_045593965.1 Eubacteriales bacterium
GATGGTCTGTCCGGTTTCCTCGTCGGTGTAGGTACGGAAGGTCGGGTCTTCCTCTGCCAGCTTTGCCAGAGCCAAGCCCATCTTTTCCTGTCCTGCACGGGTCTTGGGCTCGATCGCAACGCTGATAACAGGCTCCGGGAACTCCATAGACTCGAGGATTACGGGATGCTTATCGTCGCAGAACGTGTCACCCGTGGTGGTATTCTTGATACCGATCGCAGCCGCAATATCACCTGCGTAGCAGCAATCGATGTCCTTTCTCTCGTTGGAATGCATCTGCAGAATACGTCCCAGACGCTCGGTCTTGCCCTTGGTGGAGTTGTAAACAACGTCACCTGCGTTGACGCAACCGGAATATACGCGGAAGTAGCAGAGCTTACCAACGAACGGGTCGGTCATGATCTTGAACGCGAGCGCGGAGAACGGCTCGCTATCGGAAGAGTGTCTCTCTTCCTCGTCACCCGTCTTGGGGTTGACGCCGCGAATTGCGGGAATATCGGTCGGAGCGGGCATAAAGTCAACGATCGCGTCCAGAAGCTTCTGAACACCCTTGTTACGGTAAGAGGTACCGCACACAACGGGAACGATCTCGTTGGCAATGGTAGCCTTGCGGAGCGCAACCTTGAGCTCGTCGATGGAAATCTCCTCACCCTCGAGGTACTTCTCCATCAGCTCGTCGTCGGTCGAAGCAATTGCCTCAACCATCTGCTCACGGTAGAGCTGCGCCTGCTCCTGCATATCCTCCGGAATAGCCTCCACACGCATGTCCTTACCAAGCTCATCGTAGTAAACGTCAGCTTCCATGGTCATCAGGTCAATGATGCCGCGGAAGGTCATGTCCTTACCGATGGGGAGCTGGATCGGAACCGCGTTTGCGCGGAGTCTCTGGTGGATCATGTCGATAACACGGTAGAAATCGGCACCCGTGATGTCCATCTTGTTGACGTAGATCATACGCGGTACCTTATATTTGTCAGCCTGTCTCCAAACGGTTTCAGACTGGGGCTCAACGCCTCCCTTTGCGCACATAACGGTAACTGCACCGTCAAGAACACGCAGGGAACGCTCTACCTCAACGGTAAAGTCAACGTGACCGGGGGTATCAATGATGTTGATACGCTTTTCCTTCCAGAAGCACGTGGTTGCTGCGGAGGTAATGGTGATACCTCTTTCCTGCTCCTGTGCCATCCAGTCCATGGTTGCGCCGCCGTCGTGCGTCTCACCAAGCTTGTGCGTCTTACCCGTGTAGAACAGGATACGCTCGGTCGTGGTGGTCTTTCCGGCGTCGATGTGAGCCATGATACCGATATTTCTGGTATTTTCAAGTGAATATTCTCTTGCCATTGGTTTTTTCTCCTTAAATCAGATCAACAAAGGCAACAGATCAATATCTGTAGTGAGCAAACGCCTTGTTTGCTTCTGCCATGCGGTGCGTTTCTTCCTTTTTCTTGAACGCGCCACCTGCGCTGTTCTTTGCGTCGATGATCTCGCCTGCAAGTCTTTCAGCCATGGTCTTTTCGCCACGCTTTCTTGCAAACAGAATGAGCCAACGCAGACCCAAAGTCTGACGTCTCTCTGCTCTTACCTCCATCGGTACCTGGTAGGTGGAACCGCCAACACGGCGAGCCTTAACCTCCAGAACAGGCATGATATTTTCAAGTGCTTCCTGGAACACTTCCAAAGCGTTTTGACCCTGCTTCTCTTCGATCAGCTTGAACGCATCGTAAACGATCGTCTGGGCAACGCCTTTCTTGCCGTCGTACATTACGTTGTTGATCAGCTTCGTTACGAGCTTGGAATTATACAACGGATCCGGCAATACATCTCTTTTGGTAATACGACCTCTTCTCGGCACTGTACTTCCCTCCTTCATCAATATTATGAAATCATTGGTACTCAAAAGCATCCTTTTGTTAGCGCTCGTCGAGGCTTGAACATAAACATTAAATTTATGGAAATCGACGGGCAAACTGTGCTTTTTAGTTTTGGTTCGGGACTTCTACCCGCGAATGAAGAAATTACTTCTTCTTCGGTCTCTTTGCGCCGTACTTGGAACGGCTCTGGTTACGGTTTGCAACGCCCTGTGCGTCCAAAGATCCGCGGATGATGTGGTAACGTACACCGGGAAGGTCTCTTACACGTCCTCCTCTGATCAGAACGACCGAGTGCTCTTGCAGATTGTGTCCGATACCGGGAATGTACACGGTAGCCTCCAGACCGTTGGTCAGTCTGACTCTGGCGATCTTTCTCATAGCAGAGTTAGGCTTCTTAGGGCTGGTGGGAGACACCTTGGTGCAAACGCCTCTCTTCTGCGGTGCGTGGTGGTCGATTGCGCCGTTCTTCAAAGAGTTGAAGCCCTTCTGCAATACAGGCGACTTGGACTTGTAAATCTTCTCGCCGCGACCCTGTCTGACAAGCTGGTTAAAAGTTGGCATTCTTCGATTTCCTCCTTCTTCCAAAATTTAATGTTTATATACAGACACCCGACCATAGGTCAAAGTGATGCTGCCTTTTTGATGCTTTTTGCTTTTGGGCATAGTTACGCCATACCTTCGCAAATTACAATCTATTATATCATTTTGCATTGATTTTGTCAAGGGACAAGGCATTTCACCTCAATTTTCTCCCTTTTGCACAAAAATAACGCAGTCAAATTCTATTATTTTCCACAAATTCGGGATTTATGCGGTAAAAACGCGCGTTTTTAGGTCAATTCGCCCAAATAGTACTTCTTCTTTCCGCGTCTGATGACGAGATATTTTCCGCCAAGGCAGGTAGAAGCGTCCACGTTCAGATCGGTGGAAGCGATGGGATCGCCGTTGAGGGTGAGAGAGCCGTTGGAAACGAATTCTCTTGCCTCTCTCTTGGACGAGCATACGCCCGCGCCGACGAGCACGTCGAGGATCGCGCCTCCCGCGGTGGTAAAGTGCGGAACGTCCTTCAGTCCCGCCAGCAGATCCTTGACGGGGATCTCCTTGATCTTTCCCGCGAACAAAAGCTCGCTGATCTTCACGGCGGACTCATACGCGCCCTTGCCGTGCAGATCGTTCAGGATCTCCTCGGCAAGCTTCTTCTGTGCCAGACGCTTTTCGGGAGCGGCGGTGTGCTCTGCCTCGATCGCCTCGATCTCCTCCTTGGTAAGGAAGGTCAGTCTCTTCAGATATTCGATGACCATGCTGTCCTCGGAGTTGAGCAGGAACTGATAAAGCTCATAGGAGCTTGTCTTATTCTTATCGAGCCAGACCGCGTTGCCCTCGCTCTTACCGAATTTGTTGCCGTGAGAGTCGGTCACGAGGGGCATGGTGAAGGCATAGACTTCGTCGCCCGTCGTCTTGCGGATCAGCTCGATGCCCGTGGTGATGTTGCCCCACTGGTCGGAGCCAGCGACCTGCAGATCCACTCCGCGGTTCTCATGCAGATACTTGAAGTCCAAGCCCTGAATGAGCATATAAGAGAACTCGGCATAGGAGATACCGCTCTCCATCTGACGACGGATGAGATCCTTGCTGAGCATATATCCTACATTAATATACTTGCCGTAGTCGCGGAAGAATTCCACCACGTTGATGTCCTTGACCCAGTCGTAGTTGTTCACGACCTCATAGGGGAAGATGCTCTGCAGCTGGGTCTTGAGTGCCTCGAAATTGCGAAGCACCTCTGCTCTGTCGGAGAGCTTTCTCTCCACGGTTCCTCTGGGGTCACCGATGAGCGCAGTCGCAACGCCGACAAGAAGCAACGGATGGTGTCCCGCAGCGGCAAGACGGCGCGTAATTAAAAAGGAAGAATAATGTCCCAGATGCAAGCTGTCCGCCGTGGGGTCGGTACCAATATAGAAGGTGAGTCCACCTGCGTTGAGTTTGTCGATCAGCTTCGGGTCGGAGATGTCCTGGATCAGTCCTCTCCATTTCAGCTCTTCATAGAGTGTCATTGTTCGTCCTCCTGTGTTTCGGAATAAAATCATTTGATGTGATTATACCACATAAAATGATTTTCGTCAATATTTTTTTGAACATTTCTTCTGCATATAACAAAAAAGCTCTCTTCAAATTCGTTCTTTGAAGAGAGCTTTCCTTTTATTATATTTTTACCTTTCCGCCGCGCTTTTTCTTTTGCATGATCTTATAAAGCTCCTCCGCGGCGAGTCGAGTCTTTGCGACCGATACACCTTGATCCTTGGGGAAGCAATAATAAAGCGCATTCTGATTTCCGATGCAGATCACGTCGCCGACCTCGTACCAGTTGAAATCCGAATAGAGGCTGTAGGATGAGACAGGCGTGTGCAGATAGTCCAACGCGCCGTCGCAGCCCGTCAGATGCAGACCATTTCTGTCATGTGTCAGATGTCCCTCTCCAACACGGTAGATGCACTTGGTGTCGATCGACATACAGATCTCAACGTCCGTATTCATACGGTACGTTCCGTTTTCCAATTCCTCCTTGACACACGCGCGCTCCCATGCGTACCAATCGGGCACGTGAGAGAAGGCGGTGTCACCGTCCTCTGCCGAAAGCACACCGTATTCGTCCAGCGTATAGGTCTTGCCGCACGCGTGACAGCGAAGCGTCGTTCCCTTGCCTTCGGTCTTACCTTCCGTCAGGCAGTGCGGACATTTATACAGTACGCGGTGAAGAAAATCCGCGCGGAAGGGCTCGTCCACACGCACTCGGTTTTCCTCTTGCCAACGGAAATGATCAAATTGGAACCGTTCTCCGATCGCCGCGTTGATCTCCTCCGCGCTCATTCCTTCGATCTGCTTGGGAGAGAGCAGATACTCCAGATCTGCCGAAACGCGAACCTTGCGACGTTGCAGATTGTTATAGAGCGGATCTCTTGTAAACGCGCCGTAGGTGCGGATCATCGCCACGGGAATGCCGAGCATTTTGACAAATTTTCCAATGCTGTCGGGCAGGGGCGTTGCCGTGCCGTCAAAGCTATAGCTTGCCTCGGGATACATCAGAACCGAATTGTTCAGCTTTTTGACCGCGTGCGAAACGTCGCGGATCAATCCCATATCGGACACGAATTTTTTGGTCGGGATACAGCCGATCTGCCGCATCAGCCAATCCTTTCCCACAAAGCCGTCCGTGGTCGCCACGATGTTGAACGGACGCGGAAACAGGATCGACGCCGCGATCTCCAGATCCACGAAGCTGGAGTGGTTCATCAGATAAAGGCAGGGCTCCTTCTTTCCCAGCTTCTCCATGCCGATGCGGTTGCATTGAAATTTGACCGCCCACAGATCGGGGAGAGACACGAGCTTCAGTAAGCAACGAAAAAACAAATTGGGACGCTTGGGCTTTCGACTTTTCTTCGGTGTCATCGCCATGACCTCGTCATAACTCTTGTTCACGATCTTAATTTTCATCGTACGTTCCTTTCCAAGCGGTTCATCAACCGAATTTTGAAGCGAATATAAACTTTGTAAATAATTATATCATGTTTTTTCACGCTTTGCAAGAGGAAAAGAAAAACAAGGAATTTATTTTCCCAAAGCCTTGACTTTTCCAAAAACGGGAGTATAATAATAGGACAAACTTTACTTGACGGAGGACCTATGAAAACCAAGCAAAAAGACGCGCTTTCGGATCTGACACAGGGCGCGATCCTTCCAAAAGTTATTTTGTTCGTCATTCCCCTGATCCTGACGGGAATTTTAAACCTGCTTTTCAACACTGCCGACACCATCGTGGTCGGTCGCTGGGGTGGAAGCACTCCCGAGGAATGTGAAAACGCGCTTGCGGCAGTCGGCTCGTGCGGTTCTTTGATCAATCTGCTGGTCAATCTGTTCATCGGACTTTCGATGGGCGCGGGCGTTTGTCTTGCGCATGACATTGGTGCCAAGCATTTTGAGGATGCGAAAAAGACCGTTCATACCGCCGTTCTGATGTCGGTCGTATGCGGCATTTTTTCAAGCATTCTCGGCATCGTCGCGGCAGAGCCCATGCTGACGCTGATGGGAACGCCCCCCGCGGTATTGGAGCAAGCGGTTCCTTATATGCGCGCATACTTCCTCGGCATCCCCGGCATCACCGTCTATAACTTCTGCGCCTCCATGTACCGCTCCAACGGAGATACCGTTCGTCCCCTGATCTTTCTGACCTCGGCGGGCGTTCTGAACATCGTTCTGAATTTGATCTTTGTGACCGTTTTCCACCTCGGTGCCGTCGGTGTCGGTGCGGCAACTGCCATTTCCAACTATCTTTCCTGCTCCATGATCATCGGAGATATGCTCAAAAAGGATGGGATCTGTCATCTGGATCTCAAATATATACTTCAACGCTTTGACAAAAGCAAGCTCTCCCGCATTTTGTTCATGGGCATTCCCGCAGGCATCTCGGGCACGCTGTTTTCGGTCTCGAACGTGTTGATCCAATCCTCCATCAACTCCTTCGGAAAGGTCGTGGTTGCGGGAAACACCGCCGCCGGCAATCTGGAAGGATACGTTTACATCGCGCAAAACTCGGTCTCCTATGCCGCAACGACCTTCGTGGGGCAAAACATCGGAGCAAAGAAATACGACCGTGTCAAAAAAAGCATTCTGAGCTGCTCCTTTTTGGTCATCGTTGTGGGACTTGTGTTGGGCTGCTTGATCTCCCTGTTCGGCTCACAGCTGCTCTCGCTCTACGTCACCGATAATCCCTCCGTCATCACGGCGGGAATGCGACGTCTGCCTCTGATCTGCATTCCGTATTTTTTCTGCGGACTGATGGAGGTCGGCTCCTCCGCGATACGCGGCATGGGCAAATCCATTCTTCCAACCGTGGTAACATTGATCGGCTCGTGCCTGCTCCGCATCGTCTGGGTCTACACAGTCTTCGCCTATTTCCAAGGGATCGGAAGTCCTTACGCGCTTGAGGCACTGTATATGTCTTATCCGATTTCGTGGATCCTGACCTCGGGGGTACATTATATCTGCATCGCCTTCACCTATCGCAAGCAAGCAAAAAGCTTACAAAAGCAACAAGCCCTGCAAGCGGAAACGGAAGCCACGGCAACACTTTAAAGTAAATACGATCAAAAAGCCACCGCAGGAATGTGAGATGTTCTGAGCGGAGAAATTACACTTTCACAAAAGTGCAAGCATCGCATTTGTCCGGACAAATACAATATGGGCTAAGCCCAACCCCTTATTACATGCAGAAAGAGCAAACACACAAGATGATAAATCTTGAATGTTTGCTCTTTTTTCTGTTAGTGATGTTTTTGCTAACGCAAAAGTGATGTTATGCTGCGCATAATGGTGTTGCTCGCAAAAGCTCGCAATGATGTGATGTTTGCCCACTATGCCGTAAGGCATAACATCATTCACGAAGTGAACATCACTGCCGTAGGCAACATCATTTGCCCGTAAGGGCAAACATCGTTTGGCGTGATACTCCGCTTGGAGTATCACGCCAATGCGGTGGCTTTGTTTGGTTATTGATGATATTATTTAGCGCCGTTGAAATAATTGCTTGCAGCCATACCGTAATTGTACAGAGCCTGTACCAGCTCGGCAAGATATGCGGTCTCGCTGTTCGCCTTGGAAATGATATAGGAGTTGACGCTATAGCTCAAATACGATACCAATTCACCGTTCGCGTACGCCTCGATCTGATGCAGCTGTGCGAATTGGCTCGCGTAGATCGCGTCGGTCATGACGTAGTACTTACCGTCCGCGCCGAGCTGATAATCCACGACCTCGCCGTCGATCATGATGACCAGATCCTCAAAGTCCTCGGCAGTAAACTTCACGCGGATGCGGTTGACGTTATCAAAATAAACGCTTGCCGCCGTGAAGGTCACACCCTCGCCGTTGAATACCACAGCGTCGCTGTCCGCGGGGATATCGTAATGATAGTAATCGCTCATGTCGATACGGTCGCTGACAACGCTATCGGTGTTATAATTCTGATAACGCTGTGCCGCACCGCCATAGTACAGGGTCGTGACGGCAAGCTCTCTGACGGAGGCACCGTAGCTGCCCTTGATCAGCTGCTGCAGGTAAGCCTCTACCGTGAAGCCTTCCTTCACGCCGATCTCATTCTCACCGTCAAAGAGGACTGCATCGATCTTATCTCCCATGCACTGCGGAGCGATGCCCTCGAATGCAAAGACGTATTCGTCGAGCTTGCCCGTCGCAACACCGACAACGGTGACGGTCATGCCGTTCATGGTGAACGCCATGGTCAATTCACCCGCAGGATCGGAAACGATCGCGTAATACTTCACGATGATGTCCTGTCCAAGCGCGATGTTGACAGCGTGAATACCCTTGCGCTCATATTCGCAGTGATCGCAGACATTGTCCTCACCGTAGAAATGATAATAGAAGGTGTATTCGCTCATCATATCGGAGTTCCACGTCTCCGCCTTTTCGATCCGATCCCAATCCGCTGCGGAGCCGCAGTAAATGATCTCGTTCAGATTATAGGAGGAAGTAAATACCAATTCGCCGATATAGTAGAGCTTCTCGCTCGGCAGACGGATGCTCGTCAAGGAGCCGCACGCGGCAAACGCGCTGTTCTCGATCTTTTCAAGGCTTTCGGGAAGTGTGACAGAGGTCAACTGATCGCAGTATCTGAACGCCGCCGCTTCGATCACCTTCACGCCCTCGGGGATCACCACGGAGGTGATGAAAGCACTGCCGAAGCCGCCAACGACCGTGATGGGCTTATTCTTATACGTGGAAGGAATGACAAGCTCATAGGGGAGATTGTAAACGTCCTTTGCGTAGACCGCGTAGGTATCGTCTCCAAGCAGCACGTACGTAAAGTACGGATCCTCAACGTACTCGGGCCAGATCGCGATGTCGTTGTTCTGATCGTAATACCAGAAGCTTCCGACACGCTCGGGCTCGGTCTCGCTGTAGAAATAAACCGTTCTCGTTCCGTTCTTCATCCAGCCAAAGGTGAAATCGTCCGTAAAGCAATATTCCCAATCCTCGGGAGAGCCCTCGAAATAGATCTCGGTAACGTTCTTCAGCTCGGGAAGCGTATATTCAGCCGAAGGAACGTCCTTCGAAAGCAGAAGCTGGCTGACGACCTTCTGACCGCTGTAATTCAGCACACCCGCAAAGAATACGGGGTTGGATTCCATATTTTTGAATTCGATCGTACACCATTCTGCCAAAGTACCGTCGTAATAGATCTCGCTCAAGCCGTAAGCGCCCGTAAACGCGCCTTCCTTGATCAGCTTCAGGCTTGCGGGGATCTTCATCACACCCGTGAAGGGACACTCCTGGAACGCGTACGCACCGATGGTCTCCAGCGTGCTCGGGAATTCTCCGAAATATACGCCCGAGTAAGCAAACGCGTAGTCACTGATCGTCGTCAGTCCTTCCGGCAGATCAACGAAGCTCAACATCGTGCAGCCGTAGAAGGTCTCCTCAAAGATGGTCGTGATGCCTGTGGGAATATTGATAGACATCAATCCCATGCAGTTTTTGAACGCCATGGGGCCGATGGCGGTCAAGCTCTCGGGAAGCTTGAGATCCGAGAGCATCGCGCATTCCTCGAACGCGCCGTCACCGATCGTCTTCAAGCCATTGCCGAACGTCACCGAACGCAACGAGGAGCAATGCGCAAACGCGCAATATCCGATCGTGGTAACGCTGTCGGGAATGACGACGGACATCAGTCCCTCGTGATAATTGAAGCTGTATTCTGCGATCTCCGTGACCGCTTTGCCGTTATATTCGCTCGGAATGACAAGCTCCGTCATACTGCCGGGATCCTTCCAGAAGCCCTCGCCCGCCATGACGCTGTAGGTGCCGTCAGGGAGCTCCTCGAACATAAAGACGTCGGACGTATCTCCCGTGTCACCGCCGTCACCGCTGCCCGAATAGTTGGGATCCTCTGCCTTGCAAAAATCGCAGTAGCCGTCCACGTAGTTATGGGGAGGGATGCGTGTTTCCCCGCAGCTGTTGCATTCAGGGTCGCAAACGTCATCGTATGTGTGTGTTACAGGTCTGATCGTGCCGCAAGAATTACAATCCGCATCGCAATCGTGATCGTACCAGTGACCCGAAACGTCTCTGTATGCGCCGCAGGAATTACAGGTCGCGTCGCATTCGTTATCATAGGAGTGATATACCTCTCTGATGTTGCCACATTCGTTGCAGGATTCGTCACAATCGTTGCTGTAAACGTGATCGCCGACGTTTCTGCTCGCGCCGCATTCGTTGCAATCGTAATCGCACGCGTTGTCGTAATGGTGAGGAGCTTCTCTCCACTCATAGCAGATCTCGCAATCGCCGTCGCAATCATCCGCGTAGAGGTGGTAGCTCATATCGTACGCCGTTGCGTATCCGCTCCAGCCGTTGCCCTTATTTACGGATGCCCAGCTCGTCTCCGTGCCGCAATAGGTCAGCTTTTCAAGGCTTGAGCATCTGTTCAGCGCATAGCTGCCGAGCTTTTGGATGCTTGCGGGAAGAGACAGCGTCTTCAACGCGGTACAATCCTGGAACGCGTAAGCTCCGACGGTGGTCAGGCTTGCGGAAAGCTGAACCTCGCTCAAGGCGTTACAGCCGTCAAACGCGTTGTCCCCGATCGAGACGATCGAATCCATGAAATAAAGACTCTCAAGCGCCGCATCGCACTGGAACATTCTCGTGGGAATTTCCGTAAAATTCGAATGGAACGCAAAGTACGTCAGATTGTAGCAATAAGAGAACGCGGAATTGCCGATCGACGTGACCTGAGGAGGAAGCTCAAAGGAATACAGGCCCGAAGCATTGAAGGCGTCCGCGCCGATCGAGGTAACGGTCGAGGGGAATCGTACATACGTCAGAGCGGAGCAAGCGTAGAACGTCATGCTCGGGATCTCGCTCAAGCCCTCGGGAAGAGAAACCTCCGTCAAAGCGTAGCAATGCTGGAACAAGGCCGTTCCGATCGAGGTGACCGTCTCGGGGATTGTGATGGAGGTCAGACCCGTTCTTCCGAACGCGCCGTTGCCGATCGTGGTCACCGACGTGGGAATTTCAATATAAGAGATTCCCCAGCAGCCGTCAAAGGCTGCGGCTCCAATGGTCTGCAGTCCCTCGGGGAGCATAATACCCTGTATTGCGGAGCAACCACTGAAGCAGGATGCGCCAAGCTCTGTCAGCGTTTCTTCAAACATAACCGCGCTGAGCTGCGTACAATCCTTGAACACTCCGACGGGAACCGCCGTCAGATGCGCGGGCCAAGCGATCTCACTCAAGCCCTTGCAGCCCTGGAACGCATAGGAAGAAACCGCTGTTACGGTCGAAGGGATCTCGATCGCCGTCAGGGACGTGCAGTTTGCGTACGCATATTCGCCAATGGAAGAAATATTCTCGGTCAGAGAAAGCGAGGTCAGTCCCGTACAATCCGAGAACATACCCGTGCTGATTTCGGTGATGAAGGAAGGAAGCGTCACGCTCTGCAGAGTGGATTCCTTCGCGAACGCATAAGGGTAGATCTTATAATTCGCGCCGTTATAGCTTTCGGGAAGCGTCAGAACCGTGTCCGTTCCCGTATAGTCGGTCAGATAATGCACACCGTCAACCGTCAGGAAGGTATAATTTTCGCTCTTGACCAGCTGACTTGCCGTGGTGGAAACGCTCTTTGCGTAGTATCCGACGTGGCCGTTGGAGGTCGCTCCCGCGGTCACAGTCATCGTTTTGGAAAGGTTTACCACGTCCACAAGACGTACACAACCGTTAAACGCGCTCGAGCCGATCGACATCAAGCTCGACGGAAGCGTGATGGTCCGCAGGGAAACGCAGTTATAGAACGCATTTGAGCCGATGCGCGTCAAGCCCTCGGGAAGCACGATGTTTTCCAAGCTGTCAAAGCCGTAAAAAGCCTTGTTTCCGATCGCCGTGATGCGGCTATCCAGCTTGATCGTTTTGATGGACGAGCGAACCGAATCCGCAATGGCAAACGCATTGTTGCTTGTACTTCCGTTCATGTCACCCGAACCCGTAATGGTCATTTCGCCCTTTGTGACATCGATCGTCCACGACATGGTTCCCCATGTTCCCTGATAGGTCTCCGCCGAAGCAGGAACGGCGAAGGCAACCAGAGTCAGAACCATTGCAAGAACGACTGCGCATAAAACGAGTGTCTTTTTCATGATCTTCTCCTTAAAACAGTCAAAAAATTCCCAACGTATCCAATTTGGGTAGACTTACAAAAATTATAACACAGTTTGCAAAACTTGTCAACCGATTTCTTCATTTAAATAATATTATATCTCACCGTCATAGCTTTCCGTCGCCGTCCGTCCCCTCTTCAAAGCAACCGATCCGAAGTACGATCCCTTCCAACGCAATATTTTTTCCGCTTCATTGCTCCTTCCATTTGTATAAATGACAACATTTTGATACGTGAAAGCAAAAACACTCTTGCATATCCATATTGAAAATGCTATAATAAAATCAGATTTCATGAAAAAATATTTTTCAGGAGGACAAAAAACATGGAAAAGATCACAAAAGTCGGCATCATCGGCTGCGGTGGCATTGCCAACGGAAAGCATATGCCCGCTTTGGCAAAGGTCAAAAATTGTGAAATGGTCGCGTTCTGCGACATCATTCCCGAGCGCGCCGAGAAGGCGGCGAAGGACTTCGGCATTCAGAATGCAAAGGTCTATACCGATTATAAGGAATTGCTCAAGGATGAAACGATCGACGTCGTTCACGTCTGTACCCCCAACCGATCCCATAGCTTCATCACCGTGGATGCGCTGGAGGCAGGCAAGCACGTCATGTGCGAAAAGCCCATGGCGATCAACTCTGCGGAAGCAAAGAAGATGCTCGACGCGGCAGAGCGCACGGGCAAGCTGCTTTCCATCGGCTATCAGAGCCGCTTCCGTGACGATTCCCGTTACTTAAAGCAGGAGGTCGAGGACGGCACCTTCGGAGACATCTACTACGCAAAGGCGACCGCGCTTCGCCGCAGAGCTGTTCCCACCTGGGGTGTATTTCTCAACGAATACGAGCAGGGCGGCGGTCCTCTGATCGACATCGGAACGCACGCACTTGATCTCACCCTTTGGATGATGAACAACTATAAGCCCAAGTTTTGCGTCGGAACGACCTATCACAAGCTCAATAAGGATCAGGACCAGGGCAATATGTGGGGCAACTGGGATCCCGAAAAGTTCACGGTCGAGGACAGCGCGTTCGGCTTCATCGTAATGGAAAACGGCGCGACGATCGTGCTTGAATCCGCGTGGGCGCTCAATACGCTTGACGTTCGTGAGGCAGTGACCAGTATCTGCGGAACCAAGGCAGGCGCGGATATGATGGAAGGATTGCGCATCAACGGTGTCTGTCATGACCGCCAGTACGTGCTCAAGCCCAATTTTGAGGTTGGCGGCGTTGCCTTCAACGACGGAACCGCAGGCGAATCCCCCGCAGACCGCGAGGAGCGTCTCTGGATCGAGGCGGTACGCGGCGGCGCGGCTCCCATCACCAAGCCCGAGCAGGCATACTGCGTCACCCGTATTCTTGAGGGCATCTACGAATCCGCAAAGAGCGGCAAGCCTTATTATTTCAACTGATCCGCAACATTTTCGATGCCCTGCTCTGCGCACGGCTTGAATTTTTTGAACCGATCAAGCAAAATAGCTTTGGGGAAGCCTTTGAAACAGGCTTCCCCAAAAACGTATTATTTTTCAAATCCGTGCACAAATCCCGAGATGTCCGCCGAACAAATGTCACCGCCGATCACGCGGTTGCGGTAAACGAGGACGTTGGCGTAAACCGTCCCCTCGTAGCCCTGATAATTCGTCACCGCGAAGGTATAGCGCGTCACGTCCTTGTTTTTGAACTTGGAAAGATTAAGCCCCTGCTCCTTCTGCAGCTCGTTATAGGCAGAGAACACCTTGTCGAATTCCGAGGGGATCGTCACGGTCTTGACCTCCACGGGAGAGGCGTTGACCTCCCAGCCGAACTGCGAAAGAAAGCCGACCGCGTCCTCCGCAGTCTTGATCTTGTCGTAGGAATAGCTGACGGACTGATCCCCCGCGTTCACGGAGGTTTGGGATGAGATCGAATATGTAGGAACGAACGCGATCAGAGTGATCAGAACGGTCAGGGCAACGCATACCACGCCCACGAGCTTCACGGTGCTTGCGCGCAACGAATAGATAAACATAAAAAACAGCCTCCCAATTCATCATTTCTGCTATACTGTATGAATTGCGAGACTGTTTTATTCTTATTTTTCATTCTTTACGAAAGATCCATATTGAACAGATCGGGCTTGCCTGCCTTACGTACGGCGTGCGAATGCGCATAGACGTTATGTAACAGTCCGAACATCATGAAGGTTGCCAGCATGGACGAGCCGCCGCAGGAAAGAAGCGGAAGCGTAATGCCGACAACGGGCAGCATCGCGAAGCACATCCCGACGTTGAGCAGGATCTGTCCGACCAGCATTGCGCCGATGCCGACGCAGATCAAGCCGCCAAAATCCGATTGTGAGGCAGTCCGCGCGATCATAAAGATGCGCACGACCATGATCATGAAAATGATGATCACCAACGCCCCACCCAAAAATCCGAATTTTTCACAAACCGTCGCGTAAATAAAGTCTGTATGCGACGCGGGAAGGATCTCGTAATAGTAACCGCCGAACACACCGTTGCCGAAAAATCCGCCCGCCGCGATCGCCGAACGGCTCATCAGGGGCTGCATTCCCTTCCCCAACGGATCCAGCTCGGGACGGAAGCCGATGATGATGCGTTGCTGCTGATATTCCGCGAGGTGATTCCAGATATAGGGCGAAAGCAAGACGACAACGACCGCCGCGCCGAGAAAATAGAGCGGATGAAGCCCCGCGCAGAACAGCATCACCGCAATGATCGCCAGATAGATCAGCGCAACACCGAGGTCACCCGAGATCAGAATGGGGCCGACGATCAGCAGCGCGTGTCCGATCACGGGAAGAAGCGTCAGCGGCTTGTTGATCGTCTCGCGTACGCTGTACAGATGCTTGGAAAAGGTACATACGAACGTAAACTTGATAAACTCCGATGGCTGGATCATAAAGCCCGTGAACGGAATTTCCAGCCAGCTCTTGTTGGCGGTCTCTCTGTCCGCGCCGCTGCTTCCCCAAATGAGCGTGATGATCAGTAACAGAACGGAGCCGATGAGCATATATAGCCATAGCTTGTCCACGATCACGCGGTAATCGATACACGCGATCACGACCGTGACGATCATACCGAGAATGAACATCGCGATCTGCATTTTCAATTTGGATTGACCGAAGTTGTCCACCGCTCCGAACACCGTTACGATGCTGATCAAAGAAAGCAGCATCGCGCAGCAAAACAGCACGGGATCGACGTTTCGAAACGCCGATTTGATATATCCAAATACCTTTTGCATGGCATTGCTCCTTTCTTGTTTGTTTTTTTATGAAAAATCTCTCAAAAGCTGCTTCCTGCAACCTCCAAAACCGTCCGCCGCACAGGAGCTACGGAGCTCCACCGCAGGTGGTGTAGGTAGTGAAAACTCCAAAACGTCACGGGGGAAACTTCAAAAAGCTTCCCCCGTAAAACGTTGATATCAATACTGACGTCCCCAGATGACCATGTGCTTTGCGGGCTTTCCGCAGCAAGCACAGACGTCGGAAAGTTGATCCTGGACGAAGGGGATGCAACGGGACTTTACGCCGCCCGTAATGTCCTTGATCTCTTCCTCGCACGCGGTCTCTCCGCACCACATCGCCTTGATGTAGCCCGACTGATTTTCCGCAAGATCCAGAAATTCCTCACGGGAATGCGCCTCATAGGTGCGGTTCTGACGGTTATCCAGCGCGCGCTGATAAAGCTCGTTATGAACCTTGTTGAGCGCTTCCTCAACCGACTGCGCAAGGTTATCCAAGGAGACGACCATCTTTTCTCTGGTCACGCGGCTGACAAGCACACAGCAGTTGTTTTCGATGTCACGCGGACCGATTTCCAGACGGAGCGGAACGCCCTTCATTTCGTACTGGCTGAACTTCCAGCCCGTGGAGTTGTCGCTGTCATCAAGCTTGACGCGGAAGGACTTGGAAAGCTCTGCCTTGATCTCGTTCGCCTTTTCCAGCACACCTTCCTTATGCTGTGCCACGGGAATGATGGCAAGCTGAATGGGAGCGACCTTCGGGGGCAGGATCAGACCGTTATCGTCACCGTGCGTCATGATGATCGCGCCGATCATACGGGTAGAAACACCCCAGGACGTCTGGAACGGATACCGCTGAACGTTATCTCTTCCCGTATAAGTAATGTCAAACGCCTTTGCGAAGCCGTCGCCGAAGAAGTGCGTCGTTCCGCCCTGAAGTGCCACACCGTTGTGCATCATCGGCTCAATGGTATAGGTTTCTTCAGCACCCGCGAACTTCTCCTTTTCGGTCTTTCTTCCCGTATAAGCGGGGATCGCAAGAGACTCCGCATAGAAGTCCTCGTAGACCTTGAGCATCTGCATGGTCTCTTCTCTTGCCTCCTCTGCGGTCTCGTGCATGGTGTGTCCCTCCTGCCAGAGGAACTCGGAGGTGCGCAGGAACGGACGGGTGGTCTTTTCCCAACGCACGACGTTACACCACTGATTATAGAGCTTGGGCAGATCTCTGTATGACTGAATGACCGTCTTGAAATGCTCGCAGAACAGCGTTTCGGACGTCGGACGGACGCACAGACGCTCGCTCAGCTTGCTGTCACCGCCGATCGTGACCCACGCGCACTCGGGAGCAAAGCCCTGCACGTGATCCTTCTCCTTCTGAAGCAGGCTTTCGGGAATGAACATGGGCATATATACGTTTTCATGTCCCAGTGCCTTGAATCTCGCGTCCAGATCCTTCTGAATATTTTCCCAGATCGCGTAACCGTAGGGACGGATGATCATGCATCCCTTCACGCCTGAATAATCCACCAGCTCCGCCTTTTTGACGACATCGGTATACCATTGCGCAAAATCAACGTCCATGGACGTGATCTGCTCTACCATTTTTTCATTGTTTTTTGCCATGATGAACCTCTCCTTGCCGCGCATGAAGCGCGGATTGCTTTAAAGCATAATATTACATTGTATTTATTATAAACCATCCCCGAAAAAATGTCAAGGCTTTCGCACGTGATTTCTCTCTTTTCTCGGTTTTTACTGTCCATCCGAAAGGACGGAGGCGTTAAATTTTCTCGTCAGTGCGGCATAACGGTCGTAATCGGTGATGTAAGACAGCGCGTGTCCTGCCATCGGGAAGGTCTGCCGCTCGATCACGGACGGATTTGCCAGCGCGACACATTCGCTCATTTCGGATGGAACGAATCTGTCGTCCTCCCCGTGAATGATCAGGATCGGAACCGTTGCCTGCTTCACGGCTTCCTCGGCGGTGATCTCTTCCAAGTCAAAATGACCGTAAAGCCGCGCGCCCAGCTTGATGAAGGGATACGCAAGGCGCGGAGGATAATGCATTTGCTTTGCCACCTTGAGGATGATGTCCCTCGGAGAAGAATACGGACAGTCCGCAACGATCCCCTTGACCTGCGCGGGCAAGTTCAGTCCCGACGCCATCAGCACGGTCGCCGCCCCCATGGAAACGCCGTAAAGCAAAATTTTGGCGTTCTCACCAAAGCGATCAACGGCATAGTTGATCCAATCCAGGCAGTCGTACCGTTCTTCAATTCCGAACGTAATGGTACGTCCCTCGCTGCCGCCGTGCGCGCGCTGATCGACCAGGAGCACGTTCTGTCCGTCCTCGAACGCGATCCGACTTCCACCGCTGAAATCGCGGAGTGACGTTCCCCGATACCCGTGAAAGCAGAGTGCCAGCGGCGCGTCATCCGACACGTGATAGTAACGCCCCTTCAACAGCAGCCCATCGTGAGAGCGGACAGAGACCTCCTCGTAAGCTCTCGCCTCCAGCGTGCGGATCATTTCGATCATTTGCTCCTTCACCGCGCCGTATTGCTCGTTGTCTGGAATATTATAAATATCCCCCTGCGTTTTATTTGGCGAGCGGAACGCAACGGTGTAGGTCCAATAAGAGATGGCAAGCACAGCGGCGATCAGTATTACAAGAGTGGCGAAAATTACGATCAATGTCATAAGTATCTCCTCATTCTCAAAGCAAATATATGTAAAGTAGCGTAAAGCAGCAAACACCTCTTCTCGCAAAGTGAAGCCTTGTGTTTATGCAATTCGTTGGTTCGAAATTTTGCAAAGGGTTAAATCTGTTCGCGGCACTTGTGTACGCCTCTCACTTTGGGAGAGGTGGCACGGCTTGCCGTGACGGAGAGGGCGGATTTTGCACGCATCAGGCCCTCTCAGTCGCCTGCGGCGACAGCTCCCCCAGAGGGGTGAGCCTTTCGTTTGTGCGGCGCGCTATTTCATGATTTTGCAAAATTCCGACTCTGTTGTCGGCACCCCATGAAAGGCGCCACCTACTTGTAGGGGGAGCTGTCGCGAAGCGACTGAGGGGGTGAAAAGCGGAATGATTTAGTATTTTCAACAGACGGAATGCTCACACGGACTCCTTAGCCGCTTTTTCTTTTGGCGATGTAGGCGCAAAATGAAACGAGGCTCGCAAGCTCGCCGCAAACCGCTTCGCGGATTTGCAGTTATCAAAAAGAAAACGCATAAAAGGAGTCTCACTATAGTGGTTGCTTGGGGATTTTCGCAAAAAGTCCAAAACTGTCCGCAACAGCGGAACTAAAGAGCCCCACCGCAGGTGGCACCGCAGGTGGTGTTTCGTTGATTTCAGTTATAGTTCATACGGGGGAAACCCAAAAGGATTTCCCCCGTCATCATTCTGACCGCCCTATATCAGCATCCAACGTCGGATGCGATCTGATACAGATTGCGGATCTCCTCTCTTCTCTTCTCTGCCAATGCCTTCATTGCTTCGACCTGCTCGGGCGTGAACTTATCCAGATCCCCATCCTTGAGCTTGTTTTTGTACATACGGTCGGCAATCAGAGCAAACGCGATGTCAATCGCGCATACCTTGCCGTCGATCTCACACATGACCAGATTGCTCTTACCGTCAACCAACGCCTCGACCGCCTTCACGCCCATCTCCGCAGCCGTCGTGCGATCGCGTACGGTGGGATTTCCGCCTCTGACGATATGTGCAAAGCGCGCAAACTTGGTTTCAACACCGGTTTCCGCTTGAATTTTCTTTGCAAGCGTCTCGGAATAGGGAGTTCCGTCGGGATTAAACATTCCCTCGGACACAACAACGATCATTCCTCTCTTGCCCGCATCGCGCAAGCGGCGGATCTTCTCGATCGCGCCTGCCTCGTCAAAGGGCATCTCGGGGATCGCTACCGCTACCGCACCCGATGCGATCGCCGCGTAAAGCGCGATCTGTCCGCAATCGCGTCCCATGACCTCCACCACGTTCAGACGTGCGTGAGACTCACAGGTATCACGCAAACAGTCGATCATCTGTACGGTGGTATTGATGGATGTATCCAATCCAATGGTATAGTCGGTCGCGGTGATATCGTTATCGATCGTTCCTGGAAGTCCCACGGAGGGAATGCCGCGGAAGGTCATGTCGGTAGCACCTCTGAAGGTGCCGTCTCCGCCAATGCAGACCAGCGCGTCGATCTCGTTCTTTTCACAGGTCTCAACGGCGCGGCGCATACCCTCCTCGGTCTTGAACTCGGGGCTTCTGCTGGAATGCAGGAACGTGCCGCCGCGTCCGATCAGGTTGCCAACCGCCTCGGGCGTCAGCGGAGAGAGCTCTCCCGCCATCAGTCCCGCATAACCGCCTTCCACGCCAACGACCTCAATGCCGAGCGCGTACGCCTTGTCCACAACTGCCTTAATACAGGAATTCATGCCCGGCGCGTCTCCGCCCGAGGTCAGAATGCCGATCTTTCTGAATTTTGCCATTGTATATCCGTCCTTTCCGAATTTTCCCGCAACGGGAAAACCGTTCGTTTTCTTTTGCTCCTTATATTGTAATATATTCTCTTCGAAAAATCAAGATGTTATGCAAAATTTTTCCTGTTTTTATCAGTCTGAAAATTTTATTTCCTATCACTCCACTTTATTTCCGCGCATCCGTACACGCCAAAATAACGGTGGAGTCGAAAAAGAACATTGCCACTCATCCGCGGCGGTAAAATTCCGTTCTCAATTTTTGAAAGACTCTGTACTCCGATCCCCATAATTCTTGCCATTTCTTTTTTTGTAAGATGATGTTCCATCCTGAGCATCCTCACATTGTTACAAAAAATTTCAATTATTTCTTCTTTTTCCATGGTTCTCTCCTTTCTTGATAACATTATGATAACACTTTGAGACTGGAATGTCAAGAGGAAATTTGATAAAATGTTAATAAAATACAATCAAAATGCAAGTGAGGTGTTAGTATGGCAACCAATAAAATTCAAACAGGGATCCGATTTGAAGCGGAGCTTTTGAGCAAAATCGCATATGTGGCAAAGCAAAACAAGCGTTCTCTGAATGCGCAACTCGAATATCTTGCGCAAATATGTGTCAATGAATATGAAAAGGAAAACGGAACGATCTCCGTCAACGAGAATTTGTGAAATTTTTATCGCACTTTGCACACTTTTTTCATTTTTTTGGACGTTACTTCAATAGAATGTTACAAAATTGATAAATTTTCGGCAAACCCCTTGTATATTTGAAAAAAATGCGTTAAAATATACAATGTATGGAAAGGTTTGCCTTTCCCAAGGATTTGTTTTTAAAAAATTTTATATTAAAACGGAGGATCATTCCAATGGCAAACGTAAAAGTAGCGATTAACGGTTTCGGTCGTATCGGCCGTCTGGCATTCCGTCAGATGTTCGGCGCAAAGGGTTATCAGGTAGTTGCAATCAACGACCTCAGCAAGCCCTCTATGCTCGCTCACCTGCTCAAGTACGACTCTGCTCAGGGCAGATACAACCACGAAGTAAGCGCAAATGATGAAGAAGGCACCATCACCGTAGACGGCAAGACCATCAAGA
>JAZNXP010000226.1:0-2769 GCA_045593965.1 Eubacteriales bacterium
ATGTTCATTGACGAGTCGCACGTCACGGTGCCGCAGGTGCGCGGTATGAGCGGAGGAGACACGGCAAGAAAGAAGAATCTGGTGGACTACGGCTTCCGTTTGCCGTCGGCATACGATAACCGTCCGCTGTTCTTTGAGGAATTTGAGGAAAGCATTCATCAGGTCGTATTTGTCAGCGCAACGCCGGGTGACTATGAAAATGACCATACCGAGCAGATCGTGGAGCAGATCATCCGTCCCACGGGCTTGCCCGATCCCGAGGTCGAGGTACGCCCGATCGAGGGACAGGTGGACGATCTTTTGGGCGAAATTCGCTTACGTGTTGCGAAAAACGAGCGTGTTTTGGTCACGACCTTGACCAAGAAGATGGCGGAGGATCTGAGCGAGTATCTGGAGGATAACGGCGTCAAGGTGCGCTATATCCACTTCAACGTGGAGACGCTGGAGAGAATGGAGATCATCCGAGATCTGCGTCTTGGCGTGTTTGATGTGCTGGTCGGCATTAACCTTCTCCGTGAGGGCTTGGACATCCCCGAGGTATCGCTCGTCGCGATCCTGGATGCCGACAAGGAAGGCTTTTTGCGCGCTGAACGTTCTCTCATTCAGACCATTGGACGTGCCGCGAGAAACGCCGAGGGAAAGGTCATCCTTTACGCCGATGTCATGACGAGATCCATGCGCGGCGCGATCCTCGAGACCGAGAGACGAAGAGATATCCAAATGGAATATAACCGCAAGCACGGGATCATTCCAAAGACGGTTGTCAAGGGCGTGCGCGACGTGATCGAGGTTGGAACGACCGACGAAAAGAGCGCGCGCAAGAAGGGAAAAGGGACAGTTGAACGCAAGCTGAACGCGACCGAACGAGAAAAGCGCATCGCGGAGCTGACGGTGGAAATGAAGGATGCGGCAAGGCGCTTGGAATTCGAGCAAGCGGCGTTTTTGCGCGACCGTATCAAGGAATTGCGCGAAACGGGAACCGATTCCGCCCCAAAACGGAAGCGTTGAATACGCCGAAGCGATCGTTTCATGTAACGCAGCGATTCCTTTCTACCATTTGAAAAAGAGTAAATTCAGGAGCGATATATTATGCCCAAAAAGATCCAACTCCGCGGTGTGCGGGTACACAATTTAAAAAACATCAGCGTGGACATTCCAAGAGACAAGCTCGTGATCTTAACGGGACTTTCGGGCTCGGGAAAATCCTCGCTCGCCTTTGATACGATCTATGCGGAGGGACATCGCCGATTTGTGGAATCGCTGTCGTCCTATGCGAGAATGTTCCTCGGACAGCTGGACAAGCCCGACATCGATTCCATCGAGGGGCTTTCCCCCGCGATCTCCATCGATCAGAAAACCACATCCAAAAATCCGCGCTCGACCGTTGGAACGGTTACCGAGATCTATGATTATCTGCGCCTTCTTTACGCGCGAATCGGTATTCCGCACTGTCCCGTATGCGGAAAAGAGATCCGCCAGCAGACGACCGACCAGATCATCGACCGCATTCTGACCTTCCCCGAAGGGGAGCGGTTTATGGTGCTGGCACCTGTTGTCCGAGCACAAAAAGGAATGCACGAAAAGGTTCTTGCCGATGCGAAAAAGAGGGGCTACGTGCGTGTGCGCGTGGACGGAAATCTCTACGATCTTTCCGAAGAGATCAAGCTGGATAAGAATAAAAAGCATAACATCGATATCATCGTTGACCGTCTTGTGATGCGCGAGGGGATCGAGTCGCGCCTTGCGGACTCGGTGGAGAATGCGCTCAGCGCCGCGGACGGATATCTGACGATCGTGACCGTCCCGAGAGAGGGAGAAGCAAAGGAGCTGGAATTTTCGCAGACCTATGCCTGCGAGGAGCACGGCATTTCGTTCGGCGAACTGGAGCCGCGTATGTTTTCCTTCAACAACCCTGCAGGCGCGTGTCCGCATTGCGCGGGATTGGGAGATCTTCAGCGCATCGCCCCCGAGCGTCTGATCCCCAACAAGAAGCTTTCCTTGCGTGAGGGCGCGATCCAGGTCAACGGCTTTAAGACTCTGGAGGAGGAAAGCTGGAACGGACCGCTCTTTTCGGCAGTCGGTGAGCGGTTTGGCTTTGATCTGAAAACGCCGATCGAAGAATTCACGGATGAGCAGTATCATATGCTGATGTACGGTACGGGCAGCGAGATCTATGACATTCACCGTTGGTACGGACGTGAGGAGCATCATCAGAAGGTCAAGTTCGACGGTCTCGTGGCGATGATACAGAACCGTATGCAGATGATGGGGAATGAATATTACGAGCAATTCGTGGAGGAAGCACCGTGTCCCGAATGTAACGGACAGCGACTCTCTCCCACCGTTCTTGCGGTTACCGTAGGAGGAAAGAATATTCACGAATTTTGTTCTCTTTCGATCGAAAACGCATTGAATTTCGTCAACTCTCTGGAGCTGAATGCGACGGAAGCGACCATCGCCGCCGAGATCTTGAAGGAGATCCGCGCGCGCCTTGGCTTCTTGGTCAGTGTTGGCTTGGACTATCTCACGCTTTCCAGAAAAGCGGGAACGCTTTCGGGCGGTGAGGCACAACGTATTCGCCTTGCCACGCAAATCGGATCTTCACTGGTTGGCGTGCTCTATATTCTTGACGAGCCGAGCATCGGACTGCATCAGCGCGACAATTCCAAGCTCATTCAAACGCTGAAGCGCTTGCGCGATCTGGGAAATACCGTGATCGTGGTCGAGCATGAAGTCGGATCGTAGCCATGTCGTTCTGTGAGCCAAGGA
>JAZNXP010000227.1:0-3217 GCA_045593965.1 Eubacteriales bacterium
TCTGTTTGTTTCATAAAATCGTTGTATAGTAACGATGAAATTTTTATTTTGTTCAGATGAAATCCAAGGGCAAGCCTTGAATGAAATCAAATCCGTCTTACTTCTCCCTGCGAAGCAGGATTTCATCGCGATAGCGATTTCATCCACCGCAGGTGGATTTCATCCGTCGCAGACGGATTTCACTGCGTGATACTCCGATTGGAGTATCACGCTAAACCGTCGGGGTGTTTTTTGTTTTTCTTATGCTTTTCCGTTCGAACCGAAGAGGAGCATTTTTTTCATGGTCTCCGCCTTCATGGCTTCCACCTTCTTGTTTCTGACCGTGAGATAGCCGTTCATGCCCATCGTTCCCTCGGTGGCAAATTCCTTCATCATCCTCTCCGCGCAAACGCACAGATCGGTATAGATGTTGATCTTTGCGACGCCGTTTTTGATGGTATTGCGGAAGTCATCGTCCGAGAGTCCCGAGCCGCCGTGCAGAACCAGAGGCGTGGGAATGGTGGAGCTGATCTGCTGCAATCTGCCGATGTCAAGCTTCGGGCGGCTCTTATACGCGCCGTGTGCTGTTCCGATCGCGACCGCGAGCGCATCCACTCCCGTCGCGTCCACAAACGCCTTTGCTTCCTCGGGCGTGGTGTACATATCCTGTACCTCGTTGTCGCCAACGTCGGCAGAGCCCACGTGTCCGATCTCGCCCTCTACCGTCGCGCCGAACGCGTGGGCGATCTTGACCATTTCTGCCGTCTCCTTCAGATTTTGCTCCACATCATTCGCGGAGCCGTCGAACATGACGCTGGAAAAACCGAGCTTGAGTGCCTGCAGGCAACGCTCAAAGGTCAATCCGTGATCGTAATGCACAACGACGGGGACGGATGCGTGCTTTGCCGCATAGAGCATTGAGGGGGCGATCAGAGGAAGATCACCGTAGGGAAGCAATACCTCCGCGGTGCCGATGATCACGGGAGAGCGAAGCTCCTCTGCCGCACTGATGACAGCCTCCAGCATATCGCTGTCGGTGGTGTTGAACAGCCCGACACCGTAATGATTTTTTTGTGCGTCCAACAGGACGTCGTTCAAATTGACGAGCATGACAATTCTCCTTATCTGTTCCTTATTCGTTTTCTATTCTTGTTTCTCGTACCAATCGGGGATCGGTAAAGACGTCGGTCTCATCGGTGCTGCGCGTGGAAAATTCCGAGATCACTGCGCCATCGGGACCTGCCTGGAACCAATGCCACGTTTCGGGCATGATGGTGTATTGCTCTCCGGGATTGAGAATGACCTCGTGAAATACGCTGACGTCACTTTCCGGCAAGCGCGCTTGAATATTCTCCCGCTTTCCATCTCCGCTGACGTAGAGATAGACCAATCCATAGCGACAGCGGAAGGTCTCTTCCTTGCCTTTCTGACCGTTCGTGGGGACGTGCATATGCTCCGCGCAGGTCTGATACGGCGTGAGTACCATTTCCTTGGCGCAAACGCGCTCGGTGTTGATATAGGTCAGGATCTGAAGTCCCATGCGCTCCACAATGTCAAGACCGAAATCCACGACCTCGATCCGCGCTTTCTCGTCCTCGCTGAGGATGATGCCTGCTTTTTCGTAAAATTCCAACGCTTTCGTTACCTGTGCTTCGTAGTCCTTCCGTTTCATAGCGTTCTTCTCCCGTAGGCTTCCGCCAATTTCAAGATCTCGTTGCGCTCCTTCATACCGTCCACGGAGTTGACCTCCAAAAGGTTACACGCGGCGGCGGCAGAGGCAAATTCCAGCATTTCCTTGTCCGAGTAGTTGTGATAGATAGCATACAGACAGCCTGCGCAGAACGCGTCGCCCGCGCCGACCGTTCCCTTGATGTGCTCCTTGGGAACGTTGAGAGAAGGAATCTCGATCAGCTCCTTTTTGGCGTTCATGGCGAAGCTGGATTCCTTGCAGTGAACCACGACACGATCCTTCACACCCGCATCGATCGTCTTTTCCATCGCCAGTCGAATGCTTTGACGGTCCAATTCACCGCTTGGCGTTCTGGGATTCAAATTCCACGTCGTGCAGCACTCGATCTCGTTGATGATGACGTAGTTGCAGTATTTCAGCGCGGGAATGACCTTTTTTGAGAAGAGGTCGGCGTCGCTGTTGCTGACCACGTCAATGGACGTTTTGATGCCGCTCTTCTGAACGTCGTGCAAAAATCTCGCCATTGCCGTTCCGTACTTCGCATCCTCCTTATCAAAGCAATCCAGAAGTAAAATGTATCCGATGTGGAAGAGATTGCAGTTCAGAGCCTCGATGTCGATGTCGGCGGGGCAGAACTCGGCGTTCGCGCCCGGCTTATGGAAAAACGTGCGTTCGCCCGAGGGAACGCTCATCACGTCGCAAAAGCTCGTGGGAGCGGTGGAGGTATAGGAGATCTTGCTGACGTTGATCCCGTATTTCTGGATCTGCGAGACAACAAATCTGCCGTTCTCATCCGTGCCGACCTTGCCAAGCACGGTAATGGGGATCCTGCGATCGATCTTTGCGAGATTGACTGCCGTATTCGGCGCGCATCCGCCCATGGAATAGGTGATATCCGAAATGTTGGAAAGCATTCCGACGGAGGGATAGGATTCGATGCTTTTGACGATGTCCAGAATGATGTTGCCCGCGATGGTGATGCCTTTTTCCTCTCCCATCATCAGATAATCAACGCTCACGCCGAACAATTCCGCCAGCTTTGGAAAGAGGGTGATGTCGGGATATCCCGCGCCCGTTTCCCATTTGCTCACGGCTCTGTCGCTGACGCCCAGCTGCTCCGCAAGGGCGGATTGCGTCAGTCCGTCGCGCTTTCTGAGCTTTGCAATGGTATTGCCAATCAAATTGCTGTTCATTTGGAGCCTCCTTGATCCTGTTTGTTACCTTTATGATAACACAAAATTTTTAAGATGACAACCTTCGAATAGTGGTTTTTTGTGTTTTTCAAAGAGATTTTGAAACAGAAATCAACTTTTGGTAGAATTCATAAGACTCGCGTTTTGTTCTTCTCACGGCAGAGCGGTGTTGCTTGGCAGCATACGGGATGTCTCTGACCGAACGCGAGAAAAAGAAACATGAAAACACACACCCAAAAACGCAAAAAAATCCCCTTTTCTTTTTTGACGTGTCATGCTATAATATAAAAAATTACGAATTTGCCGAATTGGGGGTCGAACGATATGAACGTGAGCGATTTTAATATGAATACCG
>JAZNXP010000228.1:0-11405 GCA_045593965.1 Eubacteriales bacterium
TTCCTAAGACCGCTTGGCCTCCGACTTCCTGCTTCGGAGTGTGAAGGGAATCAAAAAGACAGGCGATCGGATCGTTCTGCTCTTCGGATGCGGAGGCGATCGCGATCAAGGCAAGCGACCTCGGATGGGGCAGCTTGCGTCAAGCCTTGCGGACGCGGTGATTGTGACGTCCGATAACAGTCGGGGAGAGGATCCCCAAGCGATCATTTCTCAGATCCTTGACGGAATGGATCCGCAGACACCGTGTGCGGTGATCTTGGATCGTGCCGAAGCCATTCGGTACGCGATCGAGACGGCAAAAGCGGGAGATTGGATCCTGCTCGCGGGCAAGGGACATGAGGAATATGAAATCGACCGAAACGGACGAAAGCCGTTTTCGGAAAAGGAGCTTGCTCAAAAGGCGTTCAAGGCGCGTTGTGAGCGAAGCAGAAAGCACCCCGAAGATCCGCCCGAAGGAGAGGGCAGACCTTAAAGATCGACAGAGAGGAGCTACGGTACCGTATGAAGATACATTTCAGCAATAACACAGTCAGCTTTGGCACCTTGGCTCGACTTTGCCAAGGAGAGCTTCATCAGGGCGCACTTGGCGAGGTATATGCAAGATTTATTTGTACAGATTCCCGTGAGACCGATGCCGAGACGGTATTCGTGGCATTGCGCGGAGAGCGTACAGACGGACATAAATTCATCGGTCAGGCATTGCAGAACGGCTGTCGTTGCATCATTTGTGAGCATAGCAGCGAGGAGATCGAGGAGGCGGGTGCTACGGCGATCGTTGTGAACGATACCGAGCTTGCCATCGCAAGACTTTGCAATGGATACAGACATCAATACCTGCAACACACGCGCAACATCGGCGTGACGGGAAGCGTTGGAAAAACAACGACGAAGGATCTGATCGCTTCCGTGCTCTCCACCGAGAAGCGTACGTATAAAACGCCCGGAAATCACAACAGCCTGATCGGAATGCCGTTTTCGGTCATGGAGACACCGCTGGACTGTGAGTGGTCGGTTTTGGAAATGGGCATGAGTGATTTTGGTGAGGTGGAGCGTCTTTCCATTGCAGCCGAGCCTGAAATCGGGATCATTACCAACATCGGCACGTCACACATGGAAATGCTTGGTTCAAGAGAAAATATTTGCCGCGCAAAGCTCGAGATCCTTTGCGGCTTGCGCGACGGCGGCACGTTGATCCTGAACGGTGACGAGCCTTTGCTTCGCAATATCGGCGGCAAAAGTTACCACACCCTTTATGTCTCTCTTGAGCGTGAGGAAGCGGACTTTTTTGCAAAGAATATAAAAGTGGAACCCGATTGCACAAGATTTGATATCGTGTATCGCGGAGAAGAGATCAAGGATTTCTGCATTCGCGTTATGGGACGTCACAATATTTACGCCGCGCTCTTCGCGTTTGCGGTCGCAAAGCTGGCAGGCGTGGATGAAGCATCCATTCGCCGCGGAATGCTTGCGTTTGAGCCGAGCGGTATGAGACAGCATATCTTCTCCTGGGGTGATTTCACCATCATTGAGGATTGCTACAACGCTTCTCCCGAATCCATGATCGCCGCCGTTGACGTGCTGGAGGAATACAGCCGTCGCACGGGTCGCCGCAGCGTTGCGGTGCTTGGCGATATGCTGGAGCTTGGAAATGAAAGCCCCGCGTTGCATCGCTCGGTTGGCGTGCACGTGGCAAAAAAAGGAATCAATCATCTCTTTACCTTGGGGCGCGGCGGTCATCAGATCGCAGTGGGCGCAAGACAGAAGGGAATGCCCGCAGATCGGGTGTTCAGAAACCTTGACGTAAAAGACCTGTCGGGAACGGCAACAGCTGTGATCGACAGCCTGCAAAAGGGAGACGTTATTCTCTTCAAGGCGAGTCGCGCGGTTGGACTTGAAGGCGTGATCCACACGCTGCAGGAGCATTTTCCCGAATACCGTTAATTTATTTGATATTTTACTTGCCGCAGGCAACAAAATCTGAAAGAAAGGATCCGTGTCATCATGAATGAGTTTACCCTGATGTTTATCATTGTAACCGTATCGGTATTTGCATTGACCGTTTTGGCAGAGCGGATCCTGATTCCGATCCTTCGCGCGCGCAAGCTTGGACAAAAGATCCTTGACATCGGTCCTCGCTGGCACAAGAGCAAGGAAGGAACTCCCATCATGGGCGGTATCGGCTTTATTCTGGCGATCCTTCTGGTGATGGCGGCATTCTTTATCCTTCGTGCCGTACAGGGACGCGCGGCGGAATATATTCCGCTTAGCCTGACGCTGGCATATGCAGTTGCAAACGGCGCGATCGGATTTATCGATGACTATTGCAAGCTGATCAAAAAGCAAAACGAGGGCTTGACCTCCAAGCAGAAGCTTCTTCTGCAGCTGGTGATCAGCGGTGCGTATATTTGCATCCTTGCCTATACGGGCAACCTTTCCACAGTCGTGCGTTTTCCGTTCACTCCTTGGGAGCTTGATCTTGGCTGGTTCTTCTATCCTGCGGCGATCATTTTGCTCACGGGTGTTCTCAACGGTGCGAACTTCACCGACGGTGTTGACGGCTTGGCTTCCTCGGTTTCTCTTGTGATTGCCGCATTCTTCGCAGTTTGGGCATTCACGGCACAGGATGAGCAGCTTTCTCTTCTGTCGGGCGCGCTCATCGGTGCGACACTTGGATTTTTGGTTTACAACGCGCATCCCGCAAAGATCTTCATGGGAGACACGGGATCTCTGTTTTTCGGCGCGTTCATCATGGGCGTATTTTTGCAGACACAGCAGCTCCTTCTGGGACTTTTGGTTTGCGGTGTATTTGTGATCGAGATGCTTTCCAGCTTCCTTCAGACCTTCTATTTCAAGCTTACGCACGGAAAGCGTTTGTTCCGCATGGCTCCCATCCACCACCATTTTGAAAAGGGCGGATGGAGTGAGTGGAAGGTCGTAATCGTATTTTCGATCGTTGAGCTTGTATTTTGTGCGCTGGCATTCTTGGCGCTTTGGATGCAAGTGAACCCGTAAGAAAGGATCGCAGATGAACGAAAGAGAAAAAGTCGTTTCGTTTCGGCAAAGCGGTGCAAGGGCGCAGGAGCAGGAGACTTCCGCGCAGACCGTGTCTTCCTCAACTGTGGAAAGCGCGGCGGAGCTACCGAAGAAGGGGAGCATCGACCTTGTATTCCTTCTGATCACGTCTGCGTTGGTGCTGTTTGGATGCGTGATGGTTTACAGCGCATCCTCCGTCTATGCGCAGCAGTATCATGATGACCATACCTATTTTATCGCACGGCATTGCTTTTTTCTGATTATGGCGGTGGCATTTACTGCCATCGTCGTTCGTTTCTGTACGCCGAGCTTCTGGAGAGATTTCAGCTATATTCTCTACGGGATCGCGGTCGTATTGTTGATTTTGGTGCTTGTGATCGGCTCGGATCTGGGAAGTGGTGCTAAACGTTGGCTTGACTTTAAGATCTTTACGATCCAACCGTCGGAGATCGCAAAAATGGCACTGGTATTGAGCCTTGCGCGGTTTATGACAGACCATGAAAAAAAGGTTTTATCCGAGCATCGTTTTGGAGGACATTTTAAATACGGTGTTCTTTTCCCCGGTATTTTTATCATCGTCATTGCGGCACTTGTTGCTGCGGAACGTCACATTTCAGGCTTGATGATCATCGGCATGATCGGCATCGCGGTCATGTTTGTGGGCGGAACACGCATGAAGTGGCTTCTTATGCTTGGTGGCGGCGTGGTTTGCCTTGGATGTCTTATGGTGCTTGTTTCCGACTATGCGCAGGCGCGCGTGGAGACGTGGCTCTTCATTGAGGACGCGGATCCGCTCGGCTCTGCGTGGCAAACGCTGCAAGGGCTGATGGCGATCGGCTCGGGCGGACTTTTCGGCACAGGACTCGGAAACAGCCGTCAGAAATTCGGCTACGTTTCTCAACCGCAGAATGATTTTATTTTTACGATCATTTGCGAGGAGCTGGGCTTTTTCGGCGCGCTCCTTGTGATCGCTCTGTTCGTTGCGTTCGTGTGGAGAGGTTGTTTGATCGCGCGGAACGCACCCGATAAGTGCAGCTCGCTCATCGTCTATGGCTTGGTATTCAAGGTTGCCTTACAGGTCATTCTGAATATTGCTGTTGTCACAAACTCTATGCCGAACACGGGAATTTCCTTGCCGTTCTTCAGCTACGGCGGAACCTCGCTCGCATTGCAGATTTTTGAGATCGGCATCATTCTTTCGATCTCAAGGTACGCTTCTCACCGAAAGATCTGACATATATTTGAAAAATGAATGAAAAGAAAGGAGCAGAGTATGCAAAGAATTCGTACGCGCCGTTTTCAAATCGCTCTATGCGCGGCATTGGGCTTTTCGGCATTGCTGTTGTTCGTGATATCGATCTTCGGAAAACAGCTTGCGCCACAGTATTTTTCACTTTTGGCGAGCATCGTATTCTTTGTTTTGGTGCTGGCGGCGGCAAGCTTTCTGGCAATTTGCTTCGCGCCGTATTTCCATGGCGACAAGCGTTGGTTTGCGATCCCCGCACTTTTGACTTTGCTTTTCTTCATCAGCCTGACCTTGCTCTGGCAGCTGCCGGTGCCGCTTGAAACGGTGGCGTGATGCGTGTATTGTTGACAGGGGGCGGAACGGCGGGACACATCAATCCCGCACTTGCCATTGCCGAAACGGTCAAGCAGAACGATCCGTCGGCAGTGATCGCGTTTGTGGGTACGAAGCGGGGGATTGAATCGGACCTGATCCCAAGGGAAGGATATCCGCTTTACTTTGTGGAATCCAAGGGCTTTTGCCGTCCGCTCCTTCATCCCAAAAATATCAGTGCCGCATGGATGGCGGTGCGGTCTCCGTATGCCAAAAAAACAGTAGACGTCATTAAGGAATTCGCTCCCGATATCGTGATCGGTACGGGTGGATACGCGTGCTGGCCGATCGCGGCGGCGGCGATCCGAATGGGCATTCCGTGTGCCTTACACGAGTCCAATGCGAGTCCCGGGCTTGCGATCAAACGCTTGCATCGACGCGCTGACCGCGTATGGCTTCATTTTGAGGAAACCGCGAAAAAGCTTTCTTCCCAAAAGAACGTTCTTTGCGTCGGGAATCCCTTGCGCGCGCAATTTGGCGCGATGACAAAGGAGGAGGCGCGAAGGAAGCTCGGTATACCAAAGGACCGTTTTTTCATTCTTTCCTTTGGCGGAAGCATCGGCGCACAAGCGGTTGACCAAGCGATTTTGGAGCTGATGTCATCCTTTTCGTCCAAAACAAAAGGGGTCATTCACGTACATGCCGCAGGAAAACGCGGAATCGATCGGTTTTTGAACGGCATGCGAGATGCGGCCTTGGAAGGCTCGGATCGCTGCGTAGCCAAGGACTATATTTACGATATGCCGCTCCAGATGGCGGCGGCGGATCTTGTGATCTGCCGTGCGGGAGCCATGACACTTTCCGAGCTTGCGAAAATGAAAAAGGCGGCGATCCTGATCCCGTCTCCAAACGTGACCGACAATCATCAGTATTTCAATGCCAAGCTTTTAAGTGACGCAAATGCCGCTGTGCTGATCGAGGAGCGTGATCTTGAGGCGCGTCCGATCGGCGAGACCGTTTTGAAGCTTTATCAAGACAGAGAGGCTCTTCGGCGCATTGAGGAAGCGATCGGAGCATTCGGAAAAACAGATGCCAACAGGATCATCTGGGAGGATATTTTAGAGCTTCTTAAGGATCGAAAAAATAAAAAACTATGAAAACAGAGGAAACTGCCATGAACGCAGATAGAAATCAGACTCCAAGTGCAGGACAGCCCCAACGTCCCGCGCAGAGACCGCCGCAAGCAGGTCAGGCGCGTCCTCAAGGTGTGGGACCGCAACGTCCGCAGACAGGACAGCCGCAGACGCATCAAAGACCGCCCGTGCAGGGTGGCGGACAGCCCCAACGTCCCACGCAAAGACCGACGGCGAACGGTTCCGCCACGCCGAGAAGCACACCGCAGGGACATGGCGGCGCACCGAAACCGCAGCATCAGCAGGTGCAGACAACACGGAAAAAGAGAGTCAATCCGCGCCATCTCGCAAGATTGCGCGCGACGATGCTGGTCGTTGGCAGCATGATCCTGTTGCTTGGGCTGTTGCTCGCGATCCTGCCGCTGTTTAAGCTGCAAAAGATCGAGATCAGCGGAATTCAGTATTATACGGAAGAGCAGATTCTGGAGCACACGGGCCTGACGATCGGAGATGAAATGCTTGCAATCGATCTTGACGCAACCAGAGACGCCCTGCTTTCGAATTTTAACAACATTGAACGTGTGACCGTCCGCTCGATATTCCCGGGAACCGTAAAGATCGAGATCGTGGAAAAAAGCGACGTGGCGTATCTTTGGTACGAGGGGGAGTTTTATTCCTTCGACAGCAATTTTCGCGTGCTGGAGAAAAGCAGTCATGCAGAACGCTTTGACGGGTTTGCACGCGTAATCTTGCCCGAGATCGCAACACTTGAGGTTGGTGAGAAGATCGTGTTTTCCAATTCCGATATGGATATGGGATACGTTTTTTCGCTGGTCAATGAAATGAAAAGGGCAGAGCTTTTGCCCTATGTCACGTTACTTGATTGCGAGCAGAAATATCAGAACGCGATCGAGCTGAATAACAACTGTCGCATCGAGGTAGGGAAGATCAGCGATATTCCCTCAAAGCTGGAATTGGCGCAGCAGATCCTTGTGAGCAAGGGACTTGGAGAAGGACAGTGCGTTGTGCTGGACGTTTCGGACATGAAAAAATCCACGTATCGTCTCATAAGTCAAGCCGATTTTTTGACGGTTGGATCACAAACATAAAATGAGAGCATCAAGCATCTGTTTTTAAACGGATTCGAGAGGCTCTCTTTTTATTTTTCTTCCCAAGCTATGAAAAAAGTCATTTTTTTCTCCAAAAATACAATAAAATTGAAAATAATTTTGAAAAACTGAAAAAAAATTAAAAAAACACTTGCAAAAATGCAAAAAAAATAGTATGATATATATATGAATGAGTTTGTAAAGCCCGAAAGGGGCTTTTCATCGGAAATCATAATGATTTGTAAAAGTTCAGGAGGACAAAAACCATGACATTTGAACATGATGATACCCTGGAATCCGGCGTAAATATTAAGGTGATCGGTGTCGGTGGCGGCGGAAACAACGCTGTGAACCGCATGATCGCAACCAATATTCGCGGTGTGGATTTCGTATCGGTTAACACTGACCGTCAGGCGCTCCGTAAATCCGAAGCACCCAATCAGCTTGTCATTGGCGAGAAGATTACAAAGGGATTCGGCGCAGGCGCAAATCCGCAGATCGGTGCGCGCGCGGCAGAGGAATCCATTGACGATATCCGTACCATCCTTGAGGGCACCGATATGGTGTTCGTTACCGCAGGTATGGGCGGCGGAACGGGAACGGGTGCCGCTCCTGTTGTTGCACGTGTTGCACGCGAGCTGGACATTCTGACCGTTGGTATCGTAACCAAGCCCTTTGGATTTGAAGGTAAGAGAAGAATGGAGCAGGCTGAGGCAGGTATTGCAGAGCTGGCGCAGTACGTTGACTCCTTGATCGTGATCCCCAATGAGAGACTGAAGCAGGTCTCCAATGCGAAGATCTCTCTTTCCAACGCATTCGGTATTGCCGATGACGTTCTGCGCCGCGGTGTGCAGAGCATTTCGGGTCTGATCAATATCCCCGGCTTTATCAACCTCGACTTTGCCGACGTTACCAGCGTCATGGCAAACGCAGGCTATGCACATATGGGTGTTGGCTCCGCTACGGGTAAGGACAAGGCAGAGCAGGCTGCAAGAGAAGCAATCTCCAGCCCGTTGCTTGAGACCTCCATCAAGGGCGCAAAGGGTATCCTGATCAGCATTTCCGTTTCTCCCGACGTTGGACTCGAGGACGTCGATCTGGCATCCTCTCTCATCGCTCAGGAAGCACATCCCGAAGCAAACGTTATCTGGGGAGTTGCGTTCGATCCCGAGCTTGAGGACGAAATGAAGATCACTATCATCGCAACAGGCTTTGAGAAGAAGCCCGAGGACGCGATGAGAAACGTAAAGCCGAACAAGACCAATCCCGAGGATCCCGTGAAGAAGGAAAAGGAAATCGGTTCGGCTGTAGCGCAGGCTCCCATGCAGAGCAAGCCCGCGCAGGCTCCCGTACGTCCCGCGGGACAGCCTCCTGTAAAGAGACCCACCCGTCCTGTACCGCCTGTAAAGAAGGCTCCCGTTGAGGATGACGAGTACGATGACATGCTGGCGATCTTCAATAGCCAGAAGAAATAATTCAACACGTCAAAACGGCTGTTGCGTTTAGCAACAGCCGTTTTTTTATTTCTTGAGGTTATCGAAGCTCGGGATTCAGCTTTTTGAGAAATTCGTCGCCAAGACAGGTTTCCAAAGCAACTCCGTGGAGTGCCTGCGCGGACTCTGTCAGCTTGTCATAGACGATGTGGCGGAGAGCGGAGAGCAGGGACGGCTCGATCCAATAGTCGGTCATGGGGGATGGCTTGGAGGCGAGGATCTGTTTGATCCGCACGTACATCTCCAGTCCGTCCGAGGCATCGTGCCAAAGATCGGCAAAAAGATAATCGAAGCTCGCCTTCAGATCGGTGTTCTTCAAATATGCGAACGCGTCGTCCTTTACAATTCGGATTTTTTCTTTTTGAGGAAATTGGGGAAGAATATAGTCCGTAAAGAGCGAGATCACGCTGTCATCCTTCTCAACGACCGTAACGGACGTGACGGTTGCCTTTTCCGAAGCGCAAAAAGCAAAATATCCGAGTCCCAGCCCGAGCGTTAAGACATTGCCGTAACTTTTTTTGATGGGCTCCTTCATGGTCTCGATCTCATTGGGGGTGACCGTCATCCATTCCACTCCGTTTTCCGTTACAGAAGGGAAGGAAAAACGCTCCTTGAAGTATCCGAGCTGCGGAATTTCACGAAGCTCGGGGGTGACGGTGGGGTGCGTGCGTACGAACGGCTCATAGGGATGGTATTCTCCCATTTTCATTTCCCACGAGCCTTTTTTGACCGTGGGGAAGGAGATGTGTGCGTAATAGGGATCGGATCGGTAAAGCGCGGGATCCAGACACCGTATTCCTGTTTGAAAATAGAGCTGCTCCAGCTTGCGGTGCGCGCGATTGTCCGCGCTGTCAAGACCGCAGGCGGCGCAAAAAAGAGCGAGGAAGGCTTCCTCGTTGGGAATGTCGCATTCCTTGGCAAAGGACTGCACCGTCTCCGCATCCAAAAAGCGAGGTTGGTAATTCAGATATGCGCTCAAAAGCTCCAGCACGGTGCGGTTCTCAAGCATGATCTGTTGGATATGGGCGTTTGAATAGGACATTGCGGCACTCCTTTCATCGGTTTGAAGATCCTTTTCATTATACACGTTTTTTTGCTTTTCTGCAAGAGTAAAATCGGAATTTGCGATGAAAAGCTTCAAAAAACTCAAATGAACCGCAAAATCACTTGGAAAGGAATTGACAAGAGGTGGAAAGCGTGGTATAATTAAATATTACCAAGAAGCGATTTTTTTCAGAGAAAGGGGGGCTTGAAGATGGACGAGAAGCGAAAGCAAGAGGCCGCGCGCCGTGCAAAAATGGATGATTTTTGGGATATTGACGCACTACTGCCCAAAAAGAGACCGATGCCGTATGCGGCGGACACCTCCACCACGGAGATCGTTGTGGACGTACCGAGGACAACCGCGCCGCCCACACAAGCCATTCCGACGCGTCAAGCCGAACGCCCCACCGCAACCTCGACCGCACGTTCCACGGCTTCTAAACATAGAGACGAGCGGCAGGTCGTGGAATATGCCCCCGATCATGTCCTGATCCACAAGGTCCGTATCCTGCGATGGAAAAGCGATTATCGGTATTATGAAAGCTTTTTCCGCGATGCGGCAAAGCTTTATCCCATTCGCGGAGTGGCGTGTCCGCACGTACCGTTCTTCTCTTACGTTCCGCAGTACAGTCAGCTGAACCGTCCGCAGCTGGAGTGGTATCTTTGGTGGCGTGAGCAATTCCGCCGCGGAGAAGCACCCGAGACGGATTATACCTATCTTCTTCTTTACGCCTATGAGCTGGTCAATCTGTCGGAAAATACGGATCCGCAAAAGACCTGTGAGGCGTTGTGCCGACTTTGGACAGAGTACCGTCAGACGTTTCCGCAAATGGATACCTATCTTCCCGAATGGATCTGCGACCTCTGTCTTTTGCACCGATTGCCACCGCCTTGCGTTGAGGAGCCGCGCTTGCAATCGATCCTTCTTTCGCATTGCAGTCTGAAGGAATTTTACGCCGCAGGCAGCGGAGACGAAGGCTTTTTGCGTGCGTTGGTGCTGTTTTGCTCCAATCACGATTATCGGAAAAGTAAATTTTATACCAAGGAAACACAGGAGCTGTTTGACCGCGTGATCCTTGGAACGGTCAAGGTGGTTGCCGAGCGTACCGAGCAGGATGGGAAGCCGTTCGCGGCTTCCAAGCTGGAGCGCAGCGAGATATCACGGTATGCCTATACAGGCGCGCTTTGTTCTCCGTCCATCCGAAAGCGTATCGATGTGGAATACTTTTCTTTTTCACGCTCACATGAATTGCGCATCCTGATAACCGACATTGTCAAATACACGGAAAATCAGATCCGCGCCGCGATCGGTGTGCGTTCAAGACTTGGAATTTACGCTCTGCCGCCGATCATTCGCGGCTTGATCGATTCGTACCTTTCGGGAGTTCTGCCCGCACATCGTAAGCAACCGACAAAGAGCGCGGAAAAAGAAATTCCCGCATACGAGAAGCTATACGACGTTCCGCACGCGCCGATCTCCTTCGAGGCGGCGGCACAGATCGAGCGGCTCTCCTGGGAAACGACCGAGCGATTGGTAGAGGCATTTACGGAAGAGGGCGCAAGGCAGGATGATAATACGGATGGAGAAATGCTTTCCCCACAAACGCTTCCGATCGCCGAGGATGTCCCCAAGGTCGAGGAGGAGCAGAGTCTTCCTACCACTGAAATTGAAACGAAAGAGAAGGATGCCGCGGTGGATTCTCCGTTTGCGCCGTATGCCTCGCTTTTGCGCGCGACGTTGGCGGAAAACGTGCAGGAACAAAAAGATGCGGCGAGGATGGCGGAAAAAACATTGGATGTTTTTGTTGACGAATTGAATGAGCTTGCCGCCGAGGAGACAGGCGACATTTTATTGGAAGAGGCAGATGTGGGTTACTGCGTGATCGAGGATTATCGCGAGTGGCTTCGGGATCTGCTATCAAGGCTTTGAAAATACGATCGACGTTGCGGTGAGCAACAAAAAGGAGTTTGAATAACTATGACTGAACAGCAGATGCAAAATGATATTCCAAAGGTACCCAAACGGATACTGACG
>JAZNXP010000229.1:0-5149 GCA_045593965.1 Eubacteriales bacterium
CGGCATGGAGAAGGCAAAGGGCAAGGAATTCATCAAAAATTGGGTCGCCGTGATCGGAGATTCCACGTTTTTACATACGGGTATCAATTCCTTGATCAATATGGTATATAATAAATCCACCGCGACGGTTCTGATTTTGGATAACCGCACCACGGGTATGACGGGACATCAGGAGCATGCCGCAACGGGTAAGACGCTCAAGGGCGAGGACACCTACGCGATCGATCTTGGCGTGCTTTGCCGCTCCGTGGGCGTTCCGAACGTCCTGGAGATCAACGCCTTTGACGTCAAGGAGATGGAGAAGGCGATCAAGGAAAGCGTTGCGGGTGACGTTCTGACCGTCATCATCGCAAAAGCTCCCTGCGCGTTGCTCAAGGGACAGAAGTTCCCGAATGTTTGCGTAGCGGACAGCGAGAAATGCAAGAAGTGCGGCGCGTGCCTCAAGATTGGCTGTCCCGCGTTGACCAAGCAAGCGGACGGAACGGTCAAGATCGACGAAACGATGTGTAACGGTTGCGGACTTTGCAAGAGCTATTGCAAGTTCGACGCTATCGGATTGGTAGGTAGATAATCATGGTAAAGAATATTATGATCGTAGGTGTTGGCGGACAGGGAACGCTTCTGACCAGCCGCATCATTGGAAAAGCCGCACTCGCGCTTGGATATGACGTAAAGATCTCCGAGGTACACGGTATGGCACAGCGCGGAGGAAGCGTTGTGACCTTCGTTCGCTTTGGTGAGAACGTATACGAGCCCGTGGTAGAGGAGGGCGACGCGGACGTGATCATCGCGTTCGAGCGTCTGGAGGCGCAAAGATACGCGCATTACCTCAAAAAGGACGGCGTGATCGTTGTCAACGATTGCCGCATCGATCCGATGACGGTCGTGATCGGTGCAAAGACCTATCCCGAAAACATCATTGAGAACCTGAAGCAGACGCATACCGTCTATGCCATTGACGGAATGCAGATCGCGAAGACGCTCGGAAACAGCAAGGTGCTCAATTCGGTGGTGCTGGGTTATGCCGCAAGTCACATCGGTTTTGATAAGGATACGTGGATCAATACGCTGATCGGCACGGTTCCGCCCAAAACGGTCGATTTGAATACAAAAGCATTTTTAGAAGGCTATGAAAAGGGAGAATAACGAACTATGATCTGGAATGAAACCAAGGAATGTATGTCTCGCGATGAAATGACCAACCTTCAGTCCGCACGACTGCGGAAGCTGGTGGACTACGTCTATCACAACGTGGAGTTTTATCGCAAAAAAATGCAGGCGATCGATCTGATGCCTGCGGACATCAAGGGAATTGAGGACATTACGAAGCTGCCGTTTACCACCAAGGATGACTTGCGCGATAACTATCCCTTCGGACTGTTTGCCGTTCCCAATTCCGAGATCGTTCGTATTCACGCATCCAGCGGTACAACGGGAAAGGCGACCGTTGTCGGATATACCAGATATGACCTTGAGGTCTGGGCGGAATGCGTCGCGCGTTGCATGACGATGGCAGACATCGGCAAGGATGACATCATTCAGGTCGCATACGGCTACGGTCTGTTCACGGGCGGCTTGGGCGCGCACAGCGGAGCTGAAAAGATCGGCGCAACGGTCGTTCCCATGAGCACGGGTAACTCCAAGAAGCTGACCACCATGATGGTGGACTTTGGCGCGACCGCCATCGCTTGTACCCCCTCTTATCTGCTTTATATCTCCGAGGTTCTCCAGCAGGAGGGCTTGATCGATCAGATCAAGCTCAAGGCTGCCATTTGCGGTGCCGAGCCATGGACTGAGAAAATGAGAAACGAGATTGAAGAAAGACTGCACATTCACGCGCACGATATCTACGGTTTGAGTGAGATCATGGGCCCCGGCGTTGCGTGCGACTGTCAGTATCACAAGGGTCTGCACGTTTGTGAGGACCATTTCTACCCCGAAATTCTGAACACGGATACGCTGACGCCCGTTGCCGACGGCGAGCTTGGCGAGCTTGCGTTCACCACGCTGACGAAGCAGGGCATTCCGCTCATCCGTTACCGCACCAAGGACCTGACGAGCATGGATCGCACGCCCTGTGAATGCGGCAGAACCAGCGCGCGTATTTCCCGTTTCAAGGGACGCGTGGACGATATGCTCATCATCCGCGGCGTCAACGTATTCCCCAGCCAGATCGAGGCGGCACTTGTTGAGGTGCAGGAGGTCACTCCGCACTATATGATGATCGTTGACCGTGTGAACAATCTGGACTCTTTGGAGATCCAGGTCGAGGTCGATCCGAAGTATTATTCCGACGAGATCCGCACGATCGAGGCATTGACAAAGAAGATCGGTCACGTTGTACAGCAGGCGATCGGTCTCAGTGCCAAGATCAAGATCGTGGAGCCGCAGACGCTGGTACGCAGCGAGGGTAAGGCGGTTCACGTCGTCGATAAGCGTAAGTTATATTAAGATTGATAAAAAGGAGAGTCAAATTATGTTTGCAAAGCAGTTATCGGTATTCATTGAAAACAGACAGGGCAGACTGAGCGAGGTTCTCAGCGTTCTGAAGAACAACAACGTCAACATTCTCTCTCTTTCTCTGGCGGATACCACCGAGTACGGACTTCTCCGTCTGATCGTGGACGAACCCACAACGGGCAAGGAAAAGCTGGCAGACGCAGGATTTTCTTCCTTGCTTTCCAACGTTCTGATCATCGAGATCCCCCACGAGGCGGGAAGCCTGCAGGGACTTTTGAAGGATCTGGAGGCACATAACGTGAACATTGAGTATATGTACGGTCTTTCTCTTGCGGGAGCGACGGCTTATGTTGTGCTCAAGGCATCCGATCTGGAAAAGGCAGGAGAGGTCATCAAGGCTTGCGGCATTCAGACCGTGACCTGTGAAGCACTTTCGGCAATGTGATGCGATGAAGCTGATCGATTTTCACACGCACGTTTTTTCGGATAAGATCGCGCAAAAAACGGTCGCGATGCTTGCCGAAATGGCGCAAACAGAGCCGCATACGGACGGCACCGTGAATGGATTGATCGAACAGATGCAGGCGGCGGGAGCGGATCTCGCCGTCGCGCTTCCTGTGCTGACGAAGCCCACGCAGCTTGACGGCGTGAACCGTTTTGCCAAGGAATTGAACGAGCGCATGGCGGATCAGTCTCCGCGCATTCTTTCCTTTGGGGGCATTCACCCCGCTTGTGAGGACATCAAGGGGAAAATGCGACAGCTGAAGGACATGGGCTTTTTGGGTGTCAAGATCCATCCCGACTATCAAGGAACGTTCATTGATGACGAGGGCTACGTCGAGATCCTTTCCTGCGCGCGCGATCTTGATCTGATCGTTGTTACGCACGCAGGGGTGGATGACGGATATTTGGATCAGCCCGTTCGTTGCACACCCGATCGGGTGCGCAAGCTCCTCTCTCGTGTTCCGTACGGAAAGCTTGTGCTTGCGCATTTCGGAGGCAACAGGCAGACCGAGGAGGTTCTGGAAAAGCTGGCGGGCACGGACGTGTATTTTGATACGTCCTATTGCGTTCACGGCATGGATCCGTCGCTGTTTAAGGCGGTGCTTTTGAAGCACGGAGCGGACAGAATTCTGTTTGCCACCGACTGCCCGTGGCGAGACATTTCGGAGGAAGCACGGATCATTCGGTCGTTCGGACTTGCAAAGGAGACCGAAGAAAAGATATTTTACCGCAACGCCGAGGCTTTGCTCGGCATCGAGGAGAATTTATGAGCTATAATCAGAAAATGTACGGACTTGGAAGCAAACGCTCCATCATCCGTGAGATCTTTGAATACAGTAAGCTTCGTGCCGCCGAGATCGGTGCGGACAAGGTGTTTGATTTCAGTCTGGGCAACCCCAGCGTTCCCGCACCCGCAGAAGTAAATGAGACCGTTAAGACCTTGCTGGACACCGAAAATTCGGTGCTTCTGCACGGCTATACGTCGGCGCAGGGAGACCTCGGTGTCCGTCGCGCGGTGGCAGAGAATATCAATCACCGTTTCGGACAGAGCCTGACGCCCAATCACATCTATATGACCTGCGGAGCGGCGGCATCGCTTTCGATCTGTCTGCGCGCGCTGATCGAGAAGGAAGGAGAAGAGGTCGTGGTGTTTGCGCCCTTCTTCACCGAATACCGCGTGTTCATCGAGAATGCGGGCGGCACGCTCGTGATGAGCAAGCCGCAGGCGGACACCTTCCAGATCGATCTGGACGATTTTTCTTCCAAGGTGACGGCGAATACCAAGGCTGTCATCGTCAACTCTCCCAACAATCCCAGCGGAGTGGTGTACAGTAAGGAGACCGTGAAGGCACTTTGCAGCATTCTGGAGAAGAAATCCGAGGAATACGGACACGACATCTATCTGATCGCGGACGAGCCTTACCGTGAATTGGTATATGCGGACACGGAAGTGCCGTACTTGATGAACGATTACAAAAACACGTTGGTGTGCTATTCCTATTCCAAGTCGCTCTCACTTCCCGGGGAACGCATCGGTTATATTGCCGTTTGTCCCGAGATGAACGACGGTGAAAACGTATATCTCGCCGTTTGCGGTGCGGGACGTTCGCTCGGATACGTTTGCGCACCCAGCCTGTTCCAGCAGGTGATCGCGCGTTGCATGGACGCAAAGGTCAACGTGGATGCATACAAAGCCAACCGCGATCTGCTTTATGACAATCTGACCGCTTACGGCTACGACTGTGTCAAGCCGCAGGGAGCGTTTTATCTGTTTGTCAAAGCACCCGATGGGGACGCGTACCGCTTCTATGAAATGGCAAAGAAGCATGAGATCTTGGTCGTTCCGTGTGACGATTTCGGAGTGACGGGATACGTCAGAATCGCGTATTGCGTGGACATTGCCCGCGTGAAGGGCTCGCTTCCCGCGTTTGAAAGATTGGCAAAGGAATTGTTTTAAAGTTAGCGGCGGACAGTTTTTGGCTTTTCGCAAAAAGCCCAAAGCAACTACTGTAGCGAGACTCTTTTTATGCGTTTCTTTTTGTAAGCTTGCAAGCCTCGTTTCATTTTGCGCCTACATCGCCAAAGAAAAAGCGGCTAAGGAGTTTTTGCAAGCATTTGAACAGCAATTTTCAAAATATCTGTAGTGATACTATTTCTATATCCCTCAAAAAACTATTTTATAATT
>JAZNXP010000230.1:0-3137 GCA_045593965.1 Eubacteriales bacterium
CTGCGCAAACTTTTGAAAAAGTTTGATCAAAACTTTCTTGTGGTTCAACTGCGGTGCGCCGTTCAAGCTCTTGCGAAAAGTCCAAAGCTGTCCGCCACACAGGAGCTATGTGGGAGCGGCACCTTGACGCCACAGGAGCTAAAGAGCCCCACCGCAGGTGACGCCCGATCAAACCGACGCGCCGAGCTCCTTCTTGATCTCGTCCATTTCGATGGTGAAGAGCGAATCGAGATTATAGCGGGATTGCGTCATGTTATACGAGGTAATGATCGTGGAGTGATCGCGCTTGAACGCCTTCGCGATGTTTGGGAAGGACATTTCCGTCAATTCTCGGATCAGGAAGATGCAAATGTGCCGCGCGGTAGCGATCTCCTTGTTTCTCTTGGGGCTGACGAGGTCCTCTTTGGTAATGCCGTATTTGTTATAGACTGCGCTGAAGATCTTCTCGACCGTTACGCTGACGGGCTCCGCGCCGCCGAGCAGCTCGGCAAGGCACTCGTGCGCGACCTCCATGGTGATCTGCTTGCCCGAGAGAAAGGTCAAAGCCCCCAGTTTCTTGATCGCGCCCTCGATCTGACGGATGTTGGAGCGCAGGTTCTCGCCAAGGAAGGTGAGAACGTCGTTCGGAATGACGATGTTGACCTGCTCCGCCTTCTTCTTGATGATCGCGATTCGAAGCTCCAGATCCGGCGGCTCGATGTCGGCAAGCAGTCCCCATTCAAAACGGGACTTGAGACGGTCCTCGAGCGTTTTGATATCACGCGGGGGACGGTCGGACGTCAGAATGATCTGCTTCTTTTCCTCGTAAAGCGCGTTGAAGGTGTGGAAGAACTCCTCCTGCGTCGAGACCTTGCCCGCGATGAACTGAATATCGTCGATCAGAAGCACGTCGCATTTGCGGTACTTGTCACGGAAGTCCTCCATGGTCTTATTGGCAAGGCAAGAGATCATCTGATTGGTGAAATCCTCGCCCTTGGTGTAAATGATCTTGATGTTGGGGTTGTTCTCCTTGAGGCGGTTGATGGTCGCGTAAAGCAGATGCGTTTTTCCCAGACCGCTGTTTCCGTAGATGAACAAGGGATTGTATCGGTCGATCTGGTTGGCGACCGCCATGCAAGCCGCGTGCGCAAACTTGTTGGTGCTGCCAACGATGAAGTTTTCAAAGGTGTACTCAAAGTTGTAAGACGGCAGAGTGCTTTCCGCAAGCGTGCTCTTGGGCGTCTCAACGGGAGCAGGGGACGCAACGGCACCCATGCGGTCTGCCGCGACTGCCGAGCCCGTGAAGCGGAGATCAACCTCGACGGGGAAGCCGAGAAGCGCGGAAAACGTTCCTTTGATCTTGTCGAGATACTTCGCGCTGATGATGTTATATTTCATTTCGGACGGAATGCCGAGTTGAATGGAATCATTCTTGAAGGATAAGATCTCCACCTCGTCAAACCAGAGGCTGACGGTGGTTTCGGAGAGTGTTTCGCGGAAGGTGTTCTTCACCATTTCCCACACTTCCCGAATGAATTTTTGGTCGTTCATTGTTATATGTCCTTTCCGAGGCTTGCGCCCCGAGGTGATAAAAAAATTATATATTCTTTTAAATATAAGCTCGCGCGCCCGCGAAACTATATATTTATAGCTATTATAACATATATATAACGCATTGTAAATAAGAAATGTAATAATTTACATACTTTTTACATTTTTGCCATCACGGTTGACAAACGCGCGTCGGTGTGGTATAATTTTTTCAAAGAGAGGAGGGGGAAAAATGGATGAGAAGGAATTGCTCTCGGAGTGCGCTTCCGAGGACCAGGAAGTGCTGAAGCACCCCTCGGAGATGACGTTTGAGGAGCTGACCGCGCTTTTGGACGAGTCGTACCAAAGAACGCTGTCCCCCCCTGCCCCGCCCGAAGGTGAGGAGGCTTCCGCGCCCGACGGGGAGGCGAAAGACGAGCAGACAGACGCCGAAAAGGATCCCGAGACCCAACAGGTGGAGGACGCCGAGGAGGAGCTGCGCGAATTTTTGGAGAGCTTGAATGAGGAAGAAAAAAACGCGTTTTTTACCAAAATGGCAGAGCGGTTCGGCGAGCAGTTTGAGGAGATCGTCGCGCTGATCGAGGAGCTGGATCCGTCCTTTCGGGTAGACCGGGAGGAAGAGCTTGAGGAAGAAGCGGACGAAGCCGAGGCTTCCGATATAACACCCCCCGACGCGCCCCGGGGCGGTGTTGACGAGGAAACGGGGGAGCGGATCATTCCGCCGCCTTACAGCACCGTTCCCTCACCGTACAGCGAAGCCTCAGCGCAAGCGGACGCGGATGACGTGCCGCATACAGAGCAGGCTTTTGACGGTGAAGCGTCCGAGCAAGAAAGTGAAACAGAGCCTGCGGTCGATGCGCCCCAAACGCCGCTTGAAACGAACGGAGAGGGGGGCGAGGAAGGAATTACATCCACCTCGGAGTCTGTAAATACGCCCACGGATGCCGCAGACGATGGAGAGACTTCTCTGCTGGACGCGGAAGCGAGATCCGCGGCGGAAAGCCTTTCGCAAGCTCTGCAGACCGTTTTGGAGTCCTGCGAAAAGCTGCGCGCGGTTTATCGCGCGTGCGGATTTTGTCAATCCTGCGGTGGCAGCTTCAAGGGGATCTTTCGCCGTCGGTGCCGTCAATGCGGAAAGCCGAAGGACTATAAGGGTCCGTCCTTTTTCAAGTGTCTTGCCGCCCGTCGCAGCTTGAAGCGACAAGCCCCCAAGCAGAGCGACGAAATTGAATAAACAACAAAAAGAAACCTTTGATGAAAAGGTTTCTTTTTTGTGTGATGATAAGAAAAAACGTGTGATCGTGGCTTACGGTAGTGATGACAACAGAGTTGGAATTCTGCAAAATTTTGAAAAGACGCGTTGCACGAAACACCCAACCCCGTAGGGGCGACCATGGGTCATCCGTCAAGGCAACGGCTGTTTGCCAAAGCGCGAGATCTCATATAACCTGTAGGGAACGGCGTCTCGACGTTCCGCTATAAACGATGATTGCGTTTTTTAATTAGAGCGCGCCAAACAATCATTTTGTTTTTGCTGCCGCGAAAATTTTATGCTTTTCGGAACGTCGACGTTCTCGCTGTGGCTCGGTCACACCACGGCTCTGACA
>JAZNXP010000231.1:0-1508 GCA_045593965.1 Eubacteriales bacterium
CCGGGCGAGGAAATGCGCACGCCGATTGCCGTGAAAAGCATGAGCGGCGAGGTAATGATCAGCAAGAATGCCGACGCAATGATATCCAAAAAACGCTTTGCAAAGCGGTTAGTGGGATTATCAAGCGGATTGCTTCGAATATCAATGACGGGAAGCGCGCCAATTGATCGAACCTGCTTGGGGGATTTGAAATATCCGCAAATTGCGGGAACAAACAACACCTTGATGCAATGATCGTTACAAATGGAAACATATTTCGTAACGACCTTCTTACGTACCGTTTCAAACGCCATAACGACCTCGTCGGGGCGATATTCAGTCAGAATGCGGTCAAGATCGGCAGTCGTTCCGAGATGAGGAAGTCCAATCACACTCAAATTTCCAACGTATCCAATCACGGAGTATCCAAAATGCGGATTGTCGAGAATTTCCTCCATATATTCGTCTGCCATTTCCTGGCTATCGGTCACGAGCAACACGTGCTTGATATTTCTCTGATTGCTTCTCAAATTTTTGAGAATAAAGATCATGCAAATTTTCTTGGAAATCAGAACGATCGAGCTGAGGAAAACCGAAATGATAAGCCACGTGCTGTAATACGGCTTTGGCTCATTGCCAAACGCAATGATCAAAAGCGACATAACAACCGAAAGCTCCAAATTGGAAAGCATAATTCTTCCAATAAAAAAGCGCGTTCGATGCGTACGAATAGACTGATATACGTTGTTATAGTTATACAGGAAGGATGCTGCGATGCACACAAGCGTGACAAACAGCAAAAGATAGGAGCTCATTGCCTCCTTGAGCGGTACGTATTCCTTGTACACATACACCATGCTAACAACGAGGTATGCCGTATATACAATAAAAAAGTTGATCAAATAATCAATTACGTTATCGAGCACATTCAACAAGCGATGCTTTTGATCTCTCATTTGAAAAAAACAGTCTCCTTATTATAAATAACGCGAAAAAACCTAATTGTTGCTGTCGGGTCTTTTCGCTCATATTATTGTATCATATTTTTCGCCAAAAATCAACCCTTATTATAAATTTCCACCCTATATACAAAGCAAGAGGAGTTGAAACACGCAACTCCTCTGTTTTGTCTAAAAAATCAGCTCTTGGAAATATCGGTCTCGCGGTAAAGCTCCGCACGCTCACCCTTTCGATAAAGCGTCAAAAGATCGGGAAAATTCACAGTCATGCCGTCAACGCCGCATTCACATGCGTGCCGCATCAGCTCGGTATTGGTAATTCCCCATGCGCGAACGCTAACAAAGCCCATATCGCGCCAAGCCTTTACGGTCTCCTTGGTCAGATATTTCGCCTGCGGGCAGATCTGCTCGCCGCCAATGCGCTTCATCATCGCGTTCTTTTCCTCGTCAAAGCCCTTGATCAAGTACCCAACGCGGTAATCGGGACGCAGCGCCTTGACACGCTCGATGCATTCAAATTTGAAGGATGTGATGACAGACTTATCCCGTACGTGGAAGCGATCCATCATC